>CAZNOJ010000020.1:1093-31315 GCA_964574665.1 uncultured Gemmatimonadaceae bacterium | reverse complement strand
CGCCAAGATCGACCCGGTGGCCTCCATGCTGGTGCAGAACCACCGCCAGGTGATCCCCGACTTCTTCGGCCTCACCACGTCGTTCCGCCGTGCGTGCATCAAGCCGGGCGTCACCATCCTCGCCGAGGAGGAGGGGGCGCCCTGGGTCAAGTACATTCATGGGGACCGGGGCGAGGGAACCTGGACGTTCTACGGCGGGCACGATCCCGAGGATCCGCAGCACGGGATCGGCGACGCCCCCACCGACCTCTCGCTGCATCCCCACTCGCCGGGGTACCGGTTGATCCTCAACAACGTGCTCTTCCCCGCGGCGAAGAAGAAGGAACTGAAGACCTGACCGAACGCATGGCCCCCGCAGTGCGCGAGGCGATCCGGCGGGAGATCGAGCGGGCTGGCGGCAACGAGGTGTCCTTCGTGGCCTCGGTGGATCCCGACGGGATGCTCACCGCGGCGCGGGCCGTGGCCCGCGGCACCCTCGACGCGGTCCTCGCCCTCCCCGGCGTGGCCCAGCGCGGCGAAATGCTGCTGCACAACCATCCGTCGGGCCGGCTGGAGCCGTCGCAGGCCGACCTGGCGATCGCCGCGCGCGCCCACGACGACGGCATCGGCTTCGCCATCATCGACAACGCGGCCAGCCGCCTGTACGTGGTGGTCGAGGTGCCCCGCGCCGTGGCGCGCCAGCCGATCGACCCGTTCGCCGTGATCGACCAGCTCGGCGAGGCGGGGCCGATCGCGCGCGAGCTGGGCGGCTTCGAGGACCGCCGCGCGCAGCGCGACCTCGCCGCCCACCTGACCGACGCCTACAACGACGGCGGGGTGCTGCTGCTCGAGGCGGGCACCGGAGTGGGGAAGTCCTTCGCCTACCTGGTGCCGGCGCTGGCCTGGGCCCGCGCCAACCGCGAACGCACCGTGGTGTCCACCAACACCATCAACCTGCAGGAACAGCTCGTGGGCAAGGACCTGCCGCTGCTGCAGCGTGCCCTGGGCGCCGACGAGTACCAGCCGACCTTCGCGCTGCTGAAGGGGTGGCGCAACTATCTCTGCCTCGCGCGGCTGGGTGGCGCGGTGCAGAGCCAGCAGTCGCTGCTGGAGCCGGGCCGCCACGACGAACTGGTGCAGCTCACCGCCTGGGCCTCGCACACCCGCGACGGCTCGCTTGCCGACTTGCCGGTGCAGCCCACCCCGGAGCTGTGGGACGAGGTGGCCGCCGAGGCCGACCTGTGTGGCCGGCTCCGCTGCGCGCACTTCGACCGCTGCTTCGTCTTCCAGGCGCGGCGGCGCGCGGCCCAGGCCGACGTGGTGGTGGTCAACCATCACCTGCTGGCCGCCGACCTCTCGGTGCGGCAGGCGTCGGACAACTGGGAGGAGGCCGCGGTGATTCCGGCCTACCGCCGGCTGGTGATTGACGAGGCGCATCACCTGGAGGACGTGGCCGCCCACCACCTCGGTCGGCAGGTCACCTCGCGCGGCGTGACCCGGCTGCTCGGCCGCCTCGATCGCAACGGCAAGGGGCTGCTACCCGCGCTGCAGCGCGACCTGGCCTCGGCCAGCGACCTGCTGAGTCGTGCCTCGCTCGACCTGCTGCGCGAACGGCTGATCCCGGCGGCCGCGGAGGCGCGTCGCGCCACCGATGCGCTGTTCGTGCGACTCGCCGGCCTGCTGGAGGCAGGCAGCGCGACGGGACCGCTGCGCCTCGACGACGAGTTCGCTGCGCATCCCGTGTGGGCCGAGGGGCTCGGGCGCGAGCTCGACGCCACCACCGGGGCCATCGAGGCGGTGGCCCTCCACATGGAGACGATCACCGACCGCCTGGCGCAGGCCGAGATCACCGACCAGCGGCAGCGGCTCCTCACCGAGTGCCGCGGCGTGCTGCGCCGCCTGGAGCTGGTGCGCGACGGGCTCGCGGCCGTGCTGCGCCCCCCGGCGGTGCGGCCGCCCGACGTGCGCTGGCTTGAGCGCACCGGACCGGGCGGGCGCACCATCCACTGCGCGGCCGTGCCGCTGGAGCTGGCGCCGCTCCTGCGCGAGCTCCTCTTCGACCGGCTGGACACCGTGGCGCTCACCTCGGCGACGCTGGCGGCCGGTGGCGACTTCTCCTTCTTCGCCTCGCGCGTGGGCCTCACCGGCGAGGCCTCCCCGGTCACGGTCCAGGAGATCTTCCCCTCGCCGTTCGACTACCCGGAGCAATGCCTCCTCGGCGTGCCCACCGACATCCCCGATCCGCGCGCGGATCCCGCCGGCCATGACGCCGCGGTGGCCGCCGTGGTGCACGACGTGGCGTGGGCCTCCGGCGGTGGGGTGTTCGTGCTCTTCACCTCGCACGCCCAGCTGCGCCGCACCGCCGTGACCCTGCGCGCCACGTTGGGGCACCGGTATCCCATCCTGGTCCAGGGCGAGGATCAGCGCGACCAGCTGCTCCGCCGCTTCCGCGAGGCGGGCGACGCCATCCTGCTGGGCACCGACTCGTTCTGGGAAGGGGTGGACGTCCCGGGTCGCGCGCTCCGGGCGCTGGTGCTGGCCAAGTTGCCGTTCAAGGTGCCGAGCGAGCCGATCACCGCCGCGCGGCTGGAACAGCTGGCAGAGCAGGGGGCTGACGGCTTCTTCGGCTACCTCTTGCCGCACGCCGCCCTCAAGCTCAAGCAGGGCTTCGGCCGCCTGATCCGCAAGCACACCGACGTGGGCGTGGTGCTGCTGCTCGATCCGCGGGTGGCCAACCGCCGCTACGGGGCGCTGCTGCTGGAGGGACTTCCCCCCGCCGAGCGGGTGGTGGATCGCTGGGCGGCGGTGCGGACCAAGGTGGAGGACTTCTTCGCGCGGCACGGACAGGAAGTGAGTCCTGAGTCCTGAGTCCTGAGTCGTGAGGGGCTGCAGCGGGGTGGCCCGCCCCCGCCCGTGGCGATAGCTTCCGAGGACTCCCTTCTCAGGACTCACGACTCGATGAGTTCCCGCCGCGCCTTCCTCTCGCGTGCCGCCGGCCTGGCCGCTGCGCTGCCGGTGTTCCGGCCCGATGCCATGGGCCGGGCGCTGTCGCTCCACCGCGACACGCGCCAGCTGGCGCCCGAGGCGCTGGCCGACGACGAGGCGTACTGGGGCGAGATCCAGCGCGCCTTCGACGCCGACCGCACCATGGTCAACCTCAACAACGGCGGGGTGTCGCCCACGCCGAGCCACGTGCTCGAGGCGATGATCCGCGACCTGCGGTTCAGCAACGAGCTGCCGGTGCACCACATGTGGTCGGTGCTGGAGCCGCGGATCGAGAGCGTGCGGCGCGACCTGGCCCGCGACTTCGGCTGCGATCCCGAGGAGATGGCGATCACCCGCAACGCCTCCGAGGCGCTGGAGACGATGATCCTCGGCCTCGACCTCGACCGGGGCGACGAGGTGCTGGTGACCAACCAGAACTACGGCCGGATGCTCACCACCTGGGAGGCGCGCGAGCGCCGGCACGGCGTCGTGGTGAAGCAGCTCGCCTTCCCGGTGCCCCCCCCGTCGCAGCAGCACCTGGTGGAGATGTTCCGCGCGGCGATCACGCCGCGCACCCGGGTCATCGAGGTGACCCACATCACCAACCTCACCGGCCAGATCTTCCCGGTTCGCGAGATCGTGGAGATGGCCCGCCCGCACGGCATCAAGGTGTTCGTGGACGGGGCCCACGCCTACGCCCACTTCCCCTTCACGCGCGACGAGCTGGGCGCCGACTACTACGGCACCTCGCTGCACAAGTGGCTGCTCGCGCCGATCGGCACCGGCTTCCTCTATGTCCGCAAGGCGGAGCAGCGCGGCCTCTGGCCGCTGATGGCGGCCCCCGCCTCGATGGACGAGAATGTCCGCAAGTACGAGGAGATCGGCACGCACCCCGCCGCGAACCACAACGCCATCTCCGCCGCGCTGGCGTTCCACCGGGCGATCGGTGCCGAGCGCAAGGTGGCGCGGCTGCGCTTCCTCCGCGACCGCTGGGCCCGCCGGCTGCTCCGCGAGAGCGACCGGGTGCGGGTGCCGACCCCGATCGACACCCCCTACGCCGGTGCGATCGCGCTGGTGACGGTGGACGGGCTGGACACCGGCAAGCTCACCGCCTGGCTGATGGACAAGCACCGCATCGTGGTCACGCCGATCGTCCACCCGGAGTTTCGCGGGCTCCGGATCACGCCCAACGTGTACACCACGCTGGACGAGATCGACCTGTTTGCCGACCGGATGCTCGAGGCGATCCGCCACGGGATCGGATGACCCGCCCGGAGCCCGCTGAAGCGCTGCGGGCGTGGTTCCTGGGCCCCCATGCGGAGAATGCCGACCTCGCGGCGCGGCTGTTCGAAGAGGTGTTCCGGCAGCACGTGGCCTGGCGCCGCGAGCTGCACCCCGAGGAACCGGCCACCATCACCGCAGCCGACCGCGACCGACCCGGGTACCGCGAGGCGGCCGCCGAGCTCACCACCCAGCTGCACCAGTTGCTCGCTGCCCTGCGACGCGACGTCCCGTTCTTCAGCGGTCGGTACCAGGGCCACATGCTGGGCGACCAGACGCTGGCCTCGCAGCTGGCCTGGTTCGCCACCATGCTCTGCAACCCCAACAACGTGGTCGCCGAGGTGTCGCCGGTCACCACCCGCCTCGAGCTGGAGGTGGCCGCGCAGCTGGCGGCGATGATCGGCTACCATCCGGCCCGCGCCTGGGGACACCTCACCAGCGGCGGGACCATCGCCAACTTCGAGGCGCTGTGGATCGCGCGCGGGGTGCGCTACCTGCCGGTGGGGCTGGCGCTCGCGGCGCGGCAGCTGGCGCTGCCGCTCACGGTGGGCCTGCCCGGGGGCGACCACGCCGACCTGCGCGACCTCTCGCTCTGGGAGCTGCTCAACCTCACCCCGCCCGCCGCGCTCGACGCGTACGACGCCTTTCATCGCGCGGTGCCGGCCGATGTCGCACGGCGCGCGCTCGACGAGCACTCCCTCTCGGCGATCGGCTACCAGGATTACACCCGCATGCTCGCGTCGGTGTGGAGCGACCCGCTCCCGGCCGGCATCGTGCTGGTGCCCGGCACCGCGCACTATTCCTGGGAAAAGATCGTCCGGGCGCTGGGGATCGGCTCCGGTCGGCTGGTGCACCTCGCCGTGGACCGCCACGCGCGGCTCGATCCCGACGCCCTGCACGACGCCCTCGAGGCCGCCGCCGCGGGCCGCACGCCGGTGCTCGCCGTGGTGTCGGTGTGCGGCAGCACCGAGGAGGGTGCGGTGGATCGGCTCGACCAGATCCTCGCGGTGCGCGACACGGCCGCGCGCCAGCACGGCATGGCGCTCCACCTGCATGCCGACGCCTGCCACGGCGGGTACGCGGCTGCGCTCACCCGCGGGGCGGACGGGGGCCGGCTCGACCCGGCCGCCGTCCGCGCCGTGACCGGCACGGACTGGCCCGACGACTCCTGGCTGCGCGCGGTCGCCGCGCTGGAGCACGCCGACTCGGTGACGATTGACCCGCACAAGCTGGGCTTCGTGCCGTATCCGGCCGGGGCCTTCCTGCTCCGCGACCGGCGGGGCCGCAACCTGGTGTCACTCGATCCCCCATACCTGGACGCAGGCGACGCGCCGCTCGGCGAGGGATTCCTGGGACGCTGGATCCTCGAAGGGAGCAAGCCGGGTGCGGCGGCGGCGGCGACCTGGCTCTCGCATCGCGTCATTCCGCTCGACGCCAGTGGCCACGGCTTCCTGGTGCACCGGACCGCGGCCGGGGCCCGGCGCCTGCACGCCGCACTCACCACCCCTGGCGCGCTCGGCGAGTTCGGCGTGGTCGCCCTTCCCGCACCCGACCTCAACGTGGTGGGATGGGTCGTCACCCATCCCGGCCTTGGCACCCTCGACCGCATCAACGCCCTCAACCTGGCCATCCAGGCGCAGCTCGGCAGCCGCAGCGCATCGCCGCCCTATTGGCTCACGCACACCAACCTGCACCCGCCCGGTGGCCGCGGCGTGGCGCTCCCGCTGGTGGAGCGGCTCGGGTGTGCTGCGCGTGCGTGGGAAGGCAGCGGACTGGTGATGCTCCGCGCCACGGTGATGGATCCCTTCTTCGTGGATGCCGCGCCGGATCACTGCGGCGGCCTGGTGGCCGCGGTGGCGGACGCGGCGCGCGCGGCGCTTCCCACCGTGCGCGTGTAGATTCCTGCCGGACTCTTGCGCCGAGGAACGCATGTCGCCGCCCCGCCCGGGGAAGATCATCTGCGTGGGCCGCAACTACGCCGCCCACGCGCGGGAACTCGGCAACGAGGTGCCTGCACAGCCGATGCTGTTCCTCAAGCCGCCGTCGGCGGTGATCGGCCCCGGCGAGGCGATCGTGCTGCCCCGGGCGTCGTCGCGCGTGGACCACGAGGCGGAGATCGCCCTGGTGGTCGGGCGCCGAACCCGGCGCGTCGCGGCCGCCGATGCGCTCGAGCACCTCGCCGGCGTGGCCCCGGCCAATGACGTGTCGGCGCGCGACCTGCAGAAGACCGACGGCCAGTGGGGACGGGCCAAGTGCTTCGACACCTTCTGCCCGCTGGGCGAGGTGGCGCGCGACGGCTTCGACTGGAACGCCCTCGAGGTGATCGGGCGCGTCAACGGCGAGGTGCGCCAGCACGGCCGGGTCGCCGACCTGCTCTTCAGCATCCCGCAACTGGTGGAGTTCATCTCCGGCGTGATGACACTGGAGCCCGGCGACGTGATCCTCACCGGCACGCCGGAGGGTGTGGGGCCGCTGGCCCCCGGCGACGTCGTGGAAGTGGAGATTCCCGGCGTGGGCGTCCTCCGCAATCCCGTGGTGGGAGAGACGACGTGATCGGCCCCAACCAGCGTACCCGCGACCTGCCCGGCTACCCCCTCGCCAGGATCCCGGCGATCAAGCGGCGGCTGCTCGAGGCCGGCGTGGACGTGATCGACCTGAGTGCCGGCGACTCCGACGGCTTTCCCCCCGAGGGCACCCGCGACGCGCTGGTCGAGGCGCTGGGGCGCGAGGTGGTGCACAAGTACGGTTTCCAGCAGGGCCTCCCGGAGTTCCGCCAGGCGATCGCCCGCTGGATGGAGCGGCGCTTCGCGCAGCAGGTGGATCCGGTCACCGAGGTGCTGCCGCTGATCGGATCCAAGGAGGGACTCGCGCACCTGGCCTTTGCCGTGGTGGAGCCCGGCCAGGTCGTGGTGGTGCCCGAACCCGGATACCAGGCCTATCTCGGCGGCGCCGTGCTGGCGGGTGCCACGCCGCATGTGGTGCCCCTCCGCGCCGAGCAGGGCTTCCTGCTGGAGCTCGACACGCTGCCGGCCGACCTGCTCGCGCGCACGGCGCTGGTCTACGTCAACTACCCGAACAATCCGACCGCGGCGATCGCGCCGCGCGACTACCTCGAGCGCCTGGTGGCCGCCTGTCGGCGTCACCAGATCGTGCTGGCGTACGACAATGCCTACGCCGACATCACCTTCGATGGCTACGTGGCGCCCAGCATCCTCGAGATTCCCGGCGCGCGCGAGGTGGCGGTCGAGTTCTTCTCGATGTCCAAGTCGTTCAAGATGACGGGCTGGCGCCTCGGCTTTGCGGTGGGCAACGCGGACGTGATCGCCGCGCTGACCAAGGTCAAGAGCTACGTGGACACCGGCTCGTTCCAGGCGCTCCAGGCCGCGGCGGCCTGGACCCTCGATCACGCCGAGACGGTGGTGCCGCCGCTGGTGGCGGAGCTGGCCCGTCGCCGCGATGCCGCCGTGGCGGCGCTGGGCGAGATCGGGCTGGTGGTCGAGGCGCCGCAGGGCGCGATGTACCTCTGGGTCCCGCTTCCCGACGGCATCGCGTCGGCCGACTTCACCGGTCGCGCCCTGGAGGAGGAGGGGGTGGCACTCCTGCCGGGGAGTGCCTTCGGCGCCGCCGGGGAGGGGTACTTCCGGATCGCGCTCACCGTGGGGCCCGAGCGGCTTCGCGAGGCGGTGCGTCGCCTGCAACGCGCCCTGGCGGCGTGCCGCGATGCGTTGGCGACCCGCGCGGGCTGACGCCTGGCTGCGACGGGCGGCGGTCGTGGCGCTGTTCCTGCCGGCGGTGGCCGCGGGCCAGGATGCCGGCCCGCGCCGCGTCGCGCCGCGCTTCGGCGGCGGCATCGTGTGGGTGGAGCCGTTGCCGTACTCCCCGCGCGAGCTGGCCGCGATGCTGTCGGGCCGGTCCCCGTCGCAGATGCACGACAGCGCGGTGGTGGCCCTCACCCAGCATTTCCTCGAGGCGATGGCGGAACAGGCGCGACGGGAGCAGGCCGATCGCCCGCCCGACTGGACCACCACCATCGGCGGCCAGCCGGTCGGCCTCGACCAGCAGTGGATCTACCTCGGACCGCTCAAGATTCCCACGATTCTCCTCGGGTTGCTGCCGATCGACTTCGGCGGCAATCCCACCGAGATCGACCGCGCCCGGCGGATGGCGGCCATGCGCGATGACCTGCTGATCGCCGGGCGCCGCTCGGCCAACCTCGCCGAGTTCCAGCAGGCGGTCCGCCAACTGCGCGCCGAGCGCGAGGCCGCCCGCGAGTTCGAGCGCAACCGGCGCACGCCACCCTCGGACGGGACCCCATGATGAAGCTGGTGGATGGCGAGGACACCATTGCGATCGTGGTGGGGGTGCAGGCGGGCCCGGGTCATTCCGATCGCGAGGTCGCTGCGCGGCTGCAGCAGGAGATCGACGCGCGCGGCGCGGGCTGGCCATACCGCCGCGCCGTGGTGGTGACCGATGCGGCCTGGCTGGGCAGCCGCCTGCTGCACCAGTCACCCACCATTGCCGTGGGCGGACCGGGCGCCAACGAGGTGTCGGGTCGCTTCGCCGCGGAGCTGGCCACCGTGTGGACCGATGCCGATCGCGTGGTGATCCAGGCCGAACTCGAGGACGGGCAGCGGCGGGCCACCCTGTGGGGGATCGATCGCCACGCCACCGTGGAGGCGGTGGACGCCTTCATTGCGAGGGGATGGCTCGACGAGTTCCTGGGGCGGTGCTGGCGCTTCCGGAGCGAGTCGCTGGCGTAACCCGCGAGCAGCACCCGCGGCGTTCAGCCCTCGAGCCGCCGCAGCGCTTCGTCCTTCCCCACGACATGCAGCAGCTCGTGCACCGGCTCGGAGACGGTGCCGCCGGTCAACCGCACGCGGATCGGCTGCATCACGTCGCCCAGCTTGAGTCCTTCCCGTTCGGCCAGCGCCTTGAGGGCGGCCTCGAGTTCGACCGGATGCCAGGCCCCGGCCGGGACCGCCGCGAGGGCGGCGCGGGCCAGCGCCACGTTGGCGCCGAACCGGTCGCCCAGCTTGCTCGCCAGGGCCTCGCCCTTGGCGTCGCGCGTCACGGCGGCGCCCGGGAGCCGGACCGCCACCTGCTCGGCCACCTGGGTCACGGTGCGGGCCCGCTGCTTCACCGCGTCGATGTAACCGCCGAGCGCGCGCGCGCCCGGATCCACGCCGAGGGCCGCGAGGCGGGCCCGCACCGGGGCCTCCAGTTCCGCGGCCGACATGGCGCTCAGGTACTGCCCGTTCATCCACTCGAGCTTGGTGGTGTCGAACACCGCCGGCCGCGCCTGGATCCCCTCGAGCGTGAAGCGGCGGACCAGCTCCTCCACGGGGAGGATCTCGTCGTCGTTGCCGGGCGACCACCCCAGCAGCGCGAGGAAGTTGCGCATCGCGCTCGCGAGGATCCCCTGGTGCTGGTAGTCGCCCACGGCCGTGGCGCCGTGCCGCTTGGACAGCTTCTTCCCGTCGGCGCCCAGGATCACCGGCACGTGCGCGAACACCGGCACCGGGTAGCCGAGGGCGCGGTAGAGGGCGATCTGCTTGGGCGTGTTGGCGATATGATCGTCGCCGCGCATCACGTGCGTGATCTGCATGGCGACGTCGTCGGACACGACCGCCATGTTGTAGATCGCCGTGCCGTCGGAGCGGAGGATGATGAAGTCGTCGAGGTCGCGCCCCTGCCAGGCGATGCGGCCGTGCACCGCATCGTCCCAGGCGATCTCCTCGTCGGGCATCGCGAAGCGCACGGCGAAGGGGTGGCCGGCGGCCTCGCGCCGGGCCACCTCGTCGGGCGGCAGGGCCATGGTGGTACGGTGATAGCGGAAGGTCTCCCCGCGGGCAGCCGCGGCCGCGCGGGCGGCGTCGAGCTCCTCCGGCGTGAGGAAGTCCTTGTACGCCTTGCCTTCGGCCAGCAGCCGGAGCGCGTCGTCGCGGTGGCGCTCGGCGTAGCCGCCCTGGAAGTAGGGACCCTCGTCCCAGGTCACGCCCAGCCAGGTGAGTCCGTCGAGGATCACCTGGGTGTGGGCCTCGGTGGACCGCTCCTTGTCGGTGTCCTCGATCCGCAGCACCAGGACACCGTCGGTGTGCCGGGCGTAGAGCCAATTGAACAGCGCGGTGCGGGCACCACCGACGTGGAGGTAGCCGGTGGGCGAGGGGGCGAAGCGGAGGCGGGGACGTTGTGTCATGGTCGGGAGCCCGTCAACGGGAAGTGAGTCCTGAGACGTGAGTCCTGAGAGGGACCGCGACCCCCTCAGGACTCAGGACTCACCTCTCACGACTTGGAACGGAGCGAGAGGGATTCGAACCCTCGTTAGGGGTTTTCACCCCTAAAACGGTTTAGCAAACCGCCGCCTTCAGCCACTCGGCCATCGCTCCCTGACGCGGGGAGAAGATAACAGGGGGCCGATCAGTCCGGGCGGGCCTCGAGCCGGGCCCGCTCGTCGCCGATGGCACGCACCCAGTCGGCCATGGTGGGGCCGAGTCGGGAGTAGAGGTCGCCCGGAATGGCGATGATCCGGCCGGCGCGCACCGCCTCGAGGTCACGCCACCCGGGGAGGGTGGCGAGCGGCGGCAGGGGCGCCTCGTCGCCGCCGCGGCCCGTGACGATCCAGCGGGGATTGCGCGCGGTGATCGCCTCCAGCGACACCTCACCCCACGGGGTGTCGAGGTCGCCGAAGAGGTTCCGGAGGCAGGCGGCCTCGGCGAGTTCCCCCATCCACGTCCCCCCGCCCGCGGCCATGGCCGGTTCGAGGGAGAGGACCAGCAGTGCGGTCTCCGGCGGCCGGCCGGCCGGACAGTGGAGCGCATGGAGCCGCGCCAGCTCCGCGCGCAACGAATCGGCGAGGCGGCTGGCGGCCTCCCCGCGGCCGACCAGCACGGCGAGGGTGTGGAGCTGGGCGAACGCCTCGGCGGTGTCGGTGGCCTCGACCGCGACGACCGGGATGCCGAACGGCCCCAGCGCCCTGGCCAGGTCCACCGAGGCCCGGATTCGCCAGCCGAGTACCACGTCGGGCCGCAGGGCGACGACCGCCTCGGCGCCCACATCGAGGCCACCGCCGATCGAGGGGAGGGCGGCGAGTTCCGGCTGGCGGTCGTAATCGGTGCGGGCCACCAGGGTGTGCCCGGCGCCCAGGGCCACCAGCCATTCGGTGGCCGACTGCATGGTGGAGACGATGCGCGTCGCGGGCAGCCGCGTCACCGCGACGCTGCGACCCTCGGGGTCGCGAAACGGCGACGCCGCCGGCGCGGGAGCACGATCCCCGCATCCGACGGCGCACACCAGTGCCAGGGCGAGCCCGGCGCGCATCAGTTTCCGGACTGGCCCGGCATCATCGCGCCGAACATCTCCATCGGGAACGGCTCGAGGCCGTCCGGCAACTTGAAGAACGAGGCGTCTGGTGCCGTGTCCGACTGCGACACCAGTTCGAACTTCATCGCGATCGGCGCGGTCAGCTCCATCCGGAGCGGCACCATGTCGCGGCCGCCGAACTGGGCCAGCCCCTCGGCGTGGAGCTGGTCATAGCCCGTCATCAGCTGGGGGAGCCGTCGCTTCATCCAGTCGGTCCACGCCGTCATCAACCCGCTCTTCTCGGCCAGGCAGAACTGCATCACCACCGGCTCCTGCGGGCCGGTGGTGTCGGCGGCCGGAAAATCCTTGGGGTCCACCGTCATGGTCCATTCCTCGCAGGGCAGGCCGCCGGCGGTGGAGCGCCGGCCCGTGTCCTTCCATTCCGGCTTGAAGTCGGCGTTGGCCTCCTCGTTGCCGGCCTGCATCAGCGAGTCGAACGTGGCCGGGAGCGGCAGCGAGTCGGGGATCACGCCGTCCACCCGCCAGCCGATTCCGCCTCCGAGCTGGGCGGCGAGCTCGGGCGGAAACACCACGCCGACGTGGAACGAGTCGCCCTCGACCGGCAGCACCGCGAGGAAGCGCACCGCCGACAGGTCAATCATCGGGAACGCCGCGACCATCGCCGGACCGGCCTCCATCTGCATGGCATGGGCGGTTCCGTTGCTGGCAAAGGTCATCTTGAACTCGATCTCCGTCAGGCCGGCGGTGCGGGACGCCATCGAATCGGGGAGGTCGACTCGCATCGTCCACACCTGGGTGCCCACCTGGGCAGAGATCGCCGCGGGTGCGCCGAACAGGATCGAGCCGGCAAGCAGCAGTCGTCGCATCAGTTTCTCCGTCCGCCGGGCATCATCCCGGACATGTCCTGGAATCCCTCGGGCGAGGTGTTGAAGAGGTCGTCCGACACCGGGCCGCGTGTCACCGACAGCACCTCGAGCAGCACGGCGCCATCGGGGCGCCACACCTTGAGGGGGAAGCGGTCGCCCATCTGCCGCGCCCAGCGCGGCATGGTGGGGGAGGCGCCGGGTCGGCCGCCCATCGAGGGGATCGTGTAGGCGCCCAGTTCCCCGGTGAGGCAGACATGGCTGGTCTCGCCCTGGGAGGTGATGGCGTAGTCGTCGCACGACATCCCCGCGATGGTCTGCGACGTGCCGAGGCGACGGATCGAGCCCTCGGAGGCCTCGGCCTCGCCCGCGGACTCGGTCATGTCCATGGTCATCTTCATCCCCTTGGCGCCGGGCATGGCCATCGGGACGAGCATGGTCACCTTCTTGGCGGCAGGGTCAAGGACCATGCGCGCCTCGACGGTGGGCCCCATCCCCTGGAACGGGACCAGGATGGCGGTACGGCCGCCCTTGACGTGCACCCGCATCTCGACGGGATTGGCGCCCACGTCCCCGGTGCGCATGGTGATCACGCCCTGGAACCCCTGGGCCGACAGCGAACCGGCGCACAACACCAGCGCGGGTACCACCTGCATCCAGCGCATCACGTACTCCTCTCCATTGAGTCTCGGGCGGCAGTATCGGACGGCGCGGGTGAGATTCGAACTCACGAGCCCCGCAAGGGGCCGCCGGTTTTCAAGACCGGTGCATTCAACCGCTCTGCCACCGCGCCCGGGTCGGGGAAAGGTAGCAGGACGGGGGGCCGCCCCGGCCCCCCTGTTCCGATCGCCGAAGACGCGCCACCTTATCCGCCATGCACGCCGAGACCCTCGCCCTCACGACCGACCCCATCTCCCGGGGGATCGTCGCCGCCGCCCTGATCCTGCTCTTCGTGCTGCTCACCCTGGAGAAGTCGCACCGGGTGCTGGTGGCACTGGCGATGGTCTCGGCGATCTGGGCGATCTCCTACCTCACGCCGTGGCGGGTGCTGACCCTCGAATCGGCGCAGGCCTCGATCGACCTCAACGTGCTGCTGCTACTGGCCGGGATGATGGCCGTGGTGGGGGTGCTCAAGGCGACCGGCGCCTTCGAGTGGGGGGTGGCTCGCCTGCTCGCCGGTCGCCTCGACCAGCCGGTCGCCATGATGTCGCTGCTGCTCTGGGTGACGGGGATCGCCTCGGCGTTCCTCGACAACGTGACCACCGTGATCTTCGTGGTGCCGATCACCCTGGGCGTGGCGTCGCAACTCGGGGTGGATCCGCGGGGCCTGCTGCTGCCGGTGGTGATGGCCGCCAACATCGGCGGCACCGCGACGCTCATCGGCGATCCGCCCAACATCATGGTGGGCTCGGCGGCCCACTTGTCGTTCACCGACTTCCTGGTCAACGTGGCGCCGCCGGTGCTGGTGATGATGGTGGGACTCGACCTCGCGGCGAGGCGCCGCTTCCGCCGCATCCTCGCCGTGACGCCGCCCACCCCCTCGTCGCAGGCGGTGACGATCCCGCCGATCAAGGACCGGCGACTGCTGGTGGGGATGTCGGTGATCTCGGTGGGCGTGCTGGTCGGGTTCCTCGCCCACGGCTTCACCGGGATGCCGGCGGCGGTTCCTGCCATCATCGGGGCCGCCGCCGGGCTGCTGCTGCAGGACTGGCTCTACCTGCGTGCCAACCAACCCTCCGCCGAGGAGCGCCGGCACGGTATCCTCGCGGTGATCGAGCACGAGATCGAGTGGCCCACGCTGGTGTTCTTCGCCCTGCTCTTCATGCTGGTCGGGGCGGCGGTGAGCACCGGGCTGATCGGTTCGCTGGCCCAGGCGCTGGAGGCGGCCATCCTGGCCGGCCGCGACGCGTTCGGGTTGTCGCCGGAGTGGACGGTGATCTTCGCCGCGCTGCTGGTGATGTGGGTGGCCGGGGTGATGTCGGGGTTGATCGACAACATTCCGTTCGTGGCGGTCAGCATCCCGATCGTGGCGACGCTCACCGGCACGATCGCGCAGGGGACCGAGGTGCTCTGGTGGGCGCTGGCGCTGGGGGCGTGCCTCGGCGGCAACGCCACGCCGATCGGCGCGTCGGCCAACGTGACCACGCTCGACCTGGCGGCCCGGCGCGGGGTGCGAATCTCGTTCCGCGAGTTCCTGCGCGTGGGCGTGCCCACCGTGACCGTGTCCCTGCTCACCGCCTCGGCGTGGCTGGTGCTCTACGTGCTGCTGGGCAACCGGCTGGCGGCGCCGCTCTCGCTGGTGACGGCCGCGGTGCTCTGGGTGGCCGGCCGCGGCGCCGAGCGGGTCACCAGGTGATGGCGGCGATGGTGCCGCGCGGCCCCACCGCGTAGGCCGCGCGACCGTTGGCGCCCACGCTCCAGAAGGCGCGGGTGTCGAGCACCTGCCACTCCCGTCCCGCATCGCGCGAGAGGAAGAGCCCGCCGGGGCCCACGGCCAGCACCGCATCGGAGCCCAGCGCCGGCACCCACGTCACGCCGAAGAGGGCCCCGGGTCGGGGCGGCCGCGACGCCAGGGTCCAGGTGACACCGCCATCGCTGGTGACGGCCACGGCAGCGGCGGCCGTGTCGCTGGTGTAGGCGTCAATCCGCCCGCCCACGATGATGCCGCGGTCCGCGTTCAGGAAGCTCGCCGCGGTGGATCCCGCGGCCGCGCCGCGCACGATCGGGGTGTCGTGCAGCGACCAGCTGGTGCCGCCGTCGGTGCTGCGGAACAGCCGCGCGCCGGGCCCGCCGAGCGCCACCCAGGCGTGCCGATCGCCATGGGCCACCACGCACCCACCGCTCGCCGCGAAGGCGCCCTCGCCCTCGAGCGGGGCAGGGACCGCGCCGGCGGGGAGCAGCGACCACGAGGCGCCGCCATCGGTGGTGGCGAGCAGGTTGGTGCGTCCGGCCGAGGCGTCGGAGTAGGCGATGCCGCGTCGCGCGTCGAAGAAGGCGAAGCAGTCGTAGAACGCGTCGGGGTCGCGGTTGCGGAACTGTTCGGTCCACGAGGCGCCGCCATCGCGGGTGTGGAAGATCCGCGACCGCTCGCCCGGTCCCGCGCTCAGCGCCCACGCCACGTCGGCCGAGGCAGCGTGGATGTCGCGGAACTCCAGCGAATCCGCCCCGGGCACCGGCCGCGCCTGCCACGTGAGCCCGCCGTCCACCGAGCGCAGCACCGTTCCGCGATGTCCCGACACCCACGCCACGGAGGAATCCACCACCGACACCGCCTGCAACAGCGCGGTGGTGCCGGAGGGACGGTCGGTCACGGCCTGGGCACCGACTGGCCACGCGAGGATCACGGTGAGGGCGGAAAGGCGGCGCATGGGGAGTCCTGGTCGAGGGGGACGGAGGCGTAAGCTAACTTGACCTCGTCATGCTGCTCATCCTCCTGGTGGTGATCGGGTACCTCGCCGCGCGCTTCGCGGTGGACTGGCTGGCGCGCCATGCGCTGGTCGTCAGTGGCGCGGAGTACCTCGTGCTCGGCCTGCTGCTCGGACCCCGGGCCACCGGCATCCTGACGGACGACCAGGTGGGCTCGCTGGCCCCGTTCTTCACGCTGGCCCTCGGGTGGATGGGCGCCTCGGTGGGATTCCGCTTCTGGCTCCCGGTGCTGACGCGCACACCGGCGGTGCTGTACCGCCTCGCCGTGATCCAGACCGCATGCACTGCCACCGTGGTGGGCGTCGGCTCGTGGTGGGTCCTCTGGGCGACGGGATTGGTGGCCCGCGAGGACGCGCTTGCCCCGGCCGCCATGCTGGCCGCGATCGCGACGGCCTCGTCGCTGCAGGGCGCCCGCGTGGCGGCCAAGGCGCTGGGCCACCGGAACCTGGCCGTGCGCCTCCTCGAGGCTGCGGCCGGCGTGGATGCGCTGGTGGCGATCGGCCTCGTCACGCTGGTGCTGGCGCTGGGGCACCCGCCGGTCGGAGTGCTCCCGCGCGAGCCCACCGCCACCGAGTGGATCGTGATCGCGCTGGCCGTGGGGCTCGTGGGAGGGTGGCTCTTCCACCTCTTCCTGGGCGACGAGCGTTCACCCAACCGCCTGTTCATCGCCATGGCGGGCGCCGTGATCCTCACCACCGGCGGCGCCAACTACATCGGCATGAGTGCGCTGCTCCCCGGCCTCCTGGTCGGGATGATCCTCGTCAACACCTCGCGGCAACGCGAACAGGTGCGCGAGATGCTGGATCGTGTGGACCGGCCGCTCTACTTCCTGATGCTGGTGTGCGCCGGCGCCCTGTGGTCGCCCAGCACGGAGGACGTCTTCCTCCCCGTGCTGGCGTTCCTGGGGCTGCGGTTCGCGGGCAAGGTCGGCGGCGGCTGGCTCGCCGCGCGGGGGAACGGGGTGGTGGCCACCTTCTCCGGCCGCTGGGGCGAGGCGCTGCTGGGGCAGGGTGGCCTCGCGATCGCGCTCGCGCTCGACTACGCGCAGTGGGCGCCGGCGGTGCGAGCCAACCTGGTCTTCACCGCGGCGCTCTGCTCGGTGCTGCTCACCGACATCTTCTCGGCGCGGCTGGCGCGGGGCGTGGTGCAGCGGCTGCCCGACGAGGTCACGCTCCAGCCGGCGAGCCCCTCCGGCGGGGGCGGGTAGCCATGCGTCGCCTGGTGGTGCTCGTCCTGCTCTTCGGCGCCATGAAGGTGCTGGAGCCACTCGGCCAGCCCGACAGCGCGGCGGCCACGCTGCTCACGTTCGGCTTCCTGATTCTCGCCGCCTACGCGGCTGGCGAGCTGGCCGAGCGGGCAGGCCTGCCGCGGCTGATCGGGTACCTGCTCGCCGGCTTGCTGGCGGGGCCCAGCGTGCTGGGGACCGTGCGCGCAACCAATGCTGCGCAACTGGCCTCGGTGAGCGGGCTCGCCATCGCCCTGATCGCCTTCCTGGCGGGGGCCGAGCTCGATGTCGAGGAGCTCAAGCGTCGTGGCGTGGCCCTCCTGCGCCTGACCGTGGTGGAGCTCGGCCTCACGCTGGTGGCGCTGCTTGCAGCCCTCTGGATCCTCAGGCCGTGGCTGCCCTTTCTCGCCGGGGTGTCGGATCAGGAGGCCGTCTTCTTCGCCATCCTGTTCGCGCTCGTCGCCGTGATGCACTCGCCGGCGATCGTGATGGCGATTCTCACCGAGGCGCGGGCGTCGGGGCCGGCGGCGCGCAGCACCCTCGCGGTGGTCCTGCTGTCCGAAGTGGTGGTGGTGGTGCTCTTCTCGCTCCTGCTCGGTGCCTCCCAGCGCTTCCTCCCCGGCGTGGACGCGCCGACGGGCGGTACGGCCATCATCTGGGAGATCGGGGGCTCGGTTCCCGTGGGGGCCCTCCTCGGCCTCGGGATCGCCGTGGCGATGCGCGTGGTGCAACACGATCGGCTGTTGTTCGCGTTGCTGGCCGCCCTGCTCGGCCAGCAGGTCGCCACGCTGCTGCACACCGAGGTGCTCATCACGCTGCTGGTGGCGGGGTTCGTGTCGGTGAACCTGGCCCGGGGCGACGACGGCCCGGCCCTGCGCCACGCGATGGAGCGCGCGGCCACCCCGGTGTTCGTGGTGTTCTTCGCCCTGGCCGGCGTGGCGGTCGACGTCCCGACGGCGATCCGCATGGCCCCGGTGGTCCTTCCGCTGGTGGCGGTTCGGGTCGCGGCGCTGATCGTGGGGGTGCGGGTGGGAGCACGAGGGATGGACCTCGAACCGCCGGTGCGCGACGCGCTCTGGCAGGGGCTGGTGTCCCAGGCCGGCGTGGCGATCGGACTGGCCGCGCTCCTGGCCGGGGCCTATCCCACCATCGGGCCCCAGATGCAGACGCTGCTGCTCGCCTTCATCGCGGTCAACGGCACCGTCGGGCCCATCCTCTTCCGCCGCGCCCTGCAGCGGGCGGGGGAGGTGGCGAGCTGAATCCGGAGGACGGAGGGCGGAGGACGGAGGACCGAGCAACGCGCGGCGCACCTCTCCACCCTCCGTTCTCCGTCCTCCGTCCTCAGGGTATCAGGTTCCGGTACACCCGGTCCGCGATCGCCTGGGCCGGTGCGGCGGCGGCGGTGTCGCCCCGGGCCATGAGCAGCGCGGCGTGGCCGCCGTACACCAGCCCGTACAGCTGCAGGATCGAGCCCGAGGGCGGGTCGATCCAGCCGCGCGGCCGTTCCCGGGCCGCCGCCTCCGGGTGGTACACCCCGAAGAGCAGTTGCTGGGTGCGCTCGAGGTCCACGAATCCCATGCCATCGGTGTACACGATCCGGGTCGAGTCGGCTCGCACCGGCGTGGGCATCAGGCGCCGCACCATCCCCTGCGACACCAGGTAGGGCAGCAGCCCGAAGGTGGTGTCGGGGTAGTCGCCGTCGCTCCACGAGAAGTAGATCGGCCGCTTGCCGAGGTTGTCGCGGATCAGCAGGAAGGTCGCGATGTCGCTCCGGGTGAGGTACTGCTGGCCGAAGCGCACCACCAGCGAATCGATCGCGACGGCGGCGTCCGGGGCCGGCGCCACCTCGGGGAGCGAGTCGAGCTGCGGCAGCGTGAGCGAGAACACCGGGGTGGTGGGGCGCTGCCAGCCGCCGGTGCTGTCGCCGAGCGGCGCGCCGGGGAGGTCGGTGCCGGGGCGCCAGATGGCGGCCGCGGTGGACGGGTCGAAGTCGGGCAGCTCCCGGCGGCGCAGCTGGCGCAGGTGCCAGTCGGTGTTCATCAGGGACAGGTTGGCCAGCGTCACGTCGCGCCGCACGCCCAGCACCTCCTGGGCGAACCAGAGCGGGAAAGTGTCGTTGTCGCCCGCGGTGATCAGGATGCCGTACGGTTCCACCGACTCGAGGATGTCGATCGCGAAGTCGCGGGCCAGCGTCTCGTGGTCGCGCGAGGCGGTGACGCGATTGCCGAGCAACGGCACCAGCACCAGCAGCGCCACCGGGGAGGCCATCAGGTAGCGCCGCTCGGCCGGGACGCGGTCCCCGAGCCAGTCGCCGATCCCGCGGATCAGGGCCGCGAATCCGGCGGCGATCAGCACCCCGGCAAAGGCGAAGGACGCGATGTAGAAGTAGTCCCGCTCGCGCACCTCGCGCATCTCGTTGATGATGAGCGGGTCGCCCGCGCGGTACGAGAAGCCGTACTTGAAGTTGAGGTAGTAGATCAGCAGCACGGTGAGGGTGCCGAACATCGTCAGGGCGGCGAGGCCGGCCTTGCGGTGGTGCCGGAGCAGGGTCCAGAGGCCGCCCAGGGTGAGGGCGGTGAAGAGGCCGGCGGCCACGCCGGCAAGGCGACCCAGGTCGCGACCCCACTGCCAGCCCCAGTACTGCCAGTACATCGCGAACTGGGCCGGCGTCTGCGGATAGGGCGCCGGCATCCCCGGGATGTCGGGCTGCCGTTCCCCCACCGACGGCTTGGCGTACTGCACGCGCGCCAGCACGTCCTTGAGCGCCTGCGAGAAGAACCCCGCCGGTTCCCCCTCGTTGATCGGCGGGTACTGGCCGGCGCGAATCGGCAGGTAGACGTAGTTGATCGAGATGCCGATCAGGAACGCCCCGGCGCACGCCACGAGGAATTGCCACTTGAGCAGCACGCGCCAGTCGTGGGCCAGGACGTAGACGCCGATCACCGGGGCGCCGAGCAGCCCCATCTGGTGGTTGGTGGAGGAGAGGGCGGTCAGGTAGACGGCCGCCACCAGCCAGCGGTCGCGGCGGTGCCCCTCGGGGAGGTCGGCCCAGCGCACCACGCACCACACCACCGCGGCCAGCGACAGCAGCGAGACGGTGTACACCTTCTCGTTGACGGTGGACTGGTTCCACACCGTCCACGCCAGCGCGCCGGCGAGCACCCCGGCGAACGCCGCGATCAGCCGGGGACCGCGCGCCGGCAGCACCGGCCGGATCCAGCGCTCGGTGACCAGGAACCAGAGCCCGGCCCCGCCCGCCGAGGTGACGGCGGCGAAGAGGTTGATCCGCTTGGCGTATTCCTCCGCCAGCGGCAGCAGCCCCCAGACGTGCGCCATGAGGGTGAAGAGCGGGTTTCCCGGCGGATGGGGGATGCCCAGCACCTTGGCGGCCGCGATGTACTCCGAGGTGTCCCAGAAGGCCGTGGTCGGGGCCAGGGTGGCGTAGTAGATCGCCAGCACCACCGCGAAGCAGAGCGCGGCCCAGCGGTAGGGAGGAGTCTGGTTGAGCGAATCTTCGGTCATCGGGGTCCACGCGGTGCGAGGGACGAGCGACGAGAGACGAGGGACGCCATCAGTGCCGGAACATCCTCCGGCCCGTCATCACCATGGCGATGCCCAGGGCGTCGGCGGTGGCCACGACTTCGCTGTCGCGGACCGAGCCCCCGGGTTGGATGATGGCGGTGACGCCGGCCGCGGCCGCCGCCTCCACACCATCGGGGAACGGGAAGAAGCCGTCGGAGGCCAGGGCCGCCCCGTGCAGGTCGTGGCCGGCGAGCCGCGCCTTGTGCACCGCGAGGAACGAGGCGTCCACCCGCGACATCTGGCCGGCCCCGATCCCCACCGCCTGCTCGCCGCGCGCCAGCAGGATGGCGTTGGACTTGACCGTGCTCACCGCGGCCCAGGCGAAGCGCAGGTCCTCCAGCTCGTCGGCGGTCGGCTGCCGCACGGTGGGCACCTGCCACTGCGCCTCCGAGGGATCGAAGGCGAAGGCGTCCTGGATCAGGAAGCCGCCGCGGATCTTCTTCCAGTCGAGGTGGCCGTGCCCGGTGGGCACCGGCAGCTCGACCACGCGCAGGTTGCGCTTGGCGGCGAAGCGTTCGAGGGCATCGGGATGGAACGCCGGGGCCACCACCACCTCGACGAACAGGTCGCCCATCGCCTCCGCGGTGGCGAGGTCCACCACGGTGTTGAAGGCCACCACCGACCCGAAAGCCGACACCGGATCGGTGCTGCGCGCGCGGGTGAAGGCCTCCACGGCGTTCCGCCCCAGGGCGATGCCGCACGGCGTGGTGTGCTTGATCACGGCGCAGGCCACCCGGTTCTTCCACGCGGCGACGGCCAGCATCGCGCCATCAATGTCGAGCAGGTTGTTGAAGGAGAGTTCCTTGCCCTGGCGCTGGGTCAGGTCACCGATGCCGCGCGGCTCCTCGGTGGCGTACAGCCCCGCGCGCTGCTCCGGGTTCTCGCCGTAGCGGAGCGGCTGCCGGCGTTCCATGGCCAGCGTCACCCGTTGCGGCAGGGCGTCGGAGGCCGGGGTGAGGTAACCGGCGATGGCGTTGTCGTAGTCGGCGGTGTGGGTGAACACCTTGGCCGCGAACTCGCGCCGCACGTCGAGCGGCACCTCGCCGGCGCCGAGCAGCTCGAGCACCCGCGGATAGTCGCGGGGATCCACCACCGGCAGCACGAACTGGTGGTTCTTCGCGGCCGAGCGCAGCATCGAGGGGCCGCCGATGTCGATGTTCTCGATGGCGTCGGCCAGGGTCACCTGCGGATCCGCGATGGTGGCCTGGAAGGGATAGAGGTTCACCACCACCAGGTCGAAGCGGGCGATCTCGTGTTCGGCGAGCTGGCGCACGTGTTCGGCCACGTCGGGGCGGGCCAGGATGCCGGCGTGCACGGCGGGGTGCAGCGTCTTGACGCGCCCGTCGAGCACCTCGGGAAACCCGGTCACCTTCTCGACGGGGGTGACGCTCACCCCCTCGGCGCGCAGCATGGACGCGGTGCCGCCGGTGGAGACGATCTCCCACCCCATCCGGGTGAGCGCACCGGCCAGCGCCACGATTCCCCGCTTGTCGCTCACCGACATCAAGGCCCTGGGCATCGACGGGTCAGTCCTCCGCGGCCATGGGCGACCGCACTGGGGTCACGATCGGCACCGGTCGGCCGGCTCGCGCCGCCGCCAGCACCACGACAGGGAGCAGCCGGTGCTCGGCGGCGAGCACCCGCGCCGCCAGGGATTCGGTGGTGTCATCCGGCTGCACCGGCACCCGCTCCTGGGCGAGGATCTCGCCGCGGTCGTACTCCTCGTCCACGAGGTGCACGGTGGCACCGCTTTCCGGATCCCCGGCCGCCAGCACCGCGGCGTGCACCCGGCTGCCGTACATCCCCGGACCGCCATGCCGCGGCAGCAGCGCCGGATGGATGTTGAGGATCCGCCCGCGATAGTGGCCGACCACCGCGGCCGGCACCAGCCGCAGGTAGCCGGCCAGCACCAGCAGGTCCGTGCGGTGCTCCCCGAGCAACGCCAGCCATTCCGACGCGTCACCGGGGTCACCAAGCCGGACGGCAGGCCATCCCTGCTGCCGAGCCCATGCGAGCGCCGGGGCGTCCCGATCGGAAACGACCACGGCGATCTCGACCCCCGCCACGCCGCGGATCGCGTCGCCGAGGGCCTGCAGGTTGCTTCCCCGGCCAGAGACGGCCACGGCGATCCGGTAGCTCACGGCGGGCAAAATAGTCGCACGGGCCACGAGATCGGAGGCCGCTTCGCCCGGTCCCGATCGGCGAGTTTCCCGGTTTCTTACGTGGAACGTGCCGTCCCGCTGCAACCCTCGGTGCATGACCGGCGTCGGACCTCCGGAGTCTCACCAGGAGCGAACCGATGCTGTCCATGATGCTGCTCGGGGCGGTGGCGCTGCTGCCGGCCGACACCACCCAGCGGGTGGCCACCGTGACCGCCCGGCGGCTGCAGGAGCCGATCACCGTGGACGGGCGCCTCGACGAGCGCACCTGGCAGGGGCCAGCGGCGGTCTCCACCTTCACCCAGAGTTCCCCCAACGAGGGGCAGCCAGCCACCGAGCGGGGCGAGGTGCACTTCGCCTTCGACGACCAGGCGTTCTACGTGGCCGCCCGGCTCTTCGATCGCCGCTCCGACTCGGTGATGGCGCTCCTCTCCCGGCGCGACCGCGACAGCCAGAGCGACTTCTTCGTGGTCTATCTCGATCCATACCGCGACGGGCGCACGGGCTACGAGTTCTTCGTCAGCGCCGCCGGGGTGCAGAGCGACGGCACCCTGCACAACGACGACTGGGACGACTTCTCGTGGGACGGGGTGTGGCAGTCGGCCGTGCAGCGCGACGGCGAGGGATGGAGCGTGGAGATGCGGATCCCGCTGTCGCAGCTGCGGATGCACGATCGTCCCGACCAGGTGTGGGGCGTCAACGTGGGGCGGGGGATCGGGCGCCGCAACGAGGTGAGCTACCTGGTACCGCGGCTGCGCCAGGGAAGCGGCTTCGTGTCGCGCTTCGCGGCGCTCGAGGGGCTGGACGGGATCCGGCCGCGTCGCCGCATGGAACTGATCCCCTACGTCACCGGCAAGGCCGAGTTCGAGCCGGCCTCGCCGGGCGACCCGTTCCGCGACGGGTCGCGGATGTCGCCCACCATGGGCGGCGACCTGCGCCTCGGCCTCGGCAGCTCGCTGCAGCTCGACGCCACGGTCAACCCCGACTTCGGCCAGGTGGAAGTGGACCCCGCCGTGGTCAACCTCTCCGACGTGGAGACCTTCTTCGAGGAGCGGCGCCCGTTCTTCGTGGAGGGCAGCAACAACTTCTCGTTCGGCTACGGGGGCGCCAACAACTTCATGGGCTTCAACTGGGTCAACAACGAACCGTTCTACACCCGGCGGATCGGGCGCGCCCCGCAGGGCCGGGTGCCCACGTCGGAGTTCGCCGACATCCCGACCGGGGTGCCGATCCTGGGCGCCGCGAAGGTCACCGGCCGGGTGTCGGGGTGGAACCTCGGCGTGCTGGGTGCGGTCACCAAGCGCGAGCACGCCCGCCTGGCCACCACCGGCACCGAGTGGCAGAGCGAGGTCGAGCCGCTCGCCGGCTACGGGGTGCTGAGGCTGCAGCGTGACCTGGCCGGCGGTCGGCACGGCATCGGGATGCTGGCCACGCACCTGCGGCGCGACTTTGCCGACGAGGCCCTGCGCGACCAGTTCACCGACGACGCCACGGTGGTGGGGCTCGACGGCTGGCTCACCCTCGACGCCGACCGGGAATGGGTGCTGAGCGGCTGGGGCACGCTGAGCCGCGTGACGGGCACCGCGTCGCGGATCGCGGCGCTGCAGGCGGGAGCCACCCACTACTTCCAGCGCCCCGACGCGAGCCACCTCACCTTCGATCCGGCCGCCACGGCGATGACCGGCGGCTTCGGCCGGCTCACCCTCAACCGCCAGAGCGGCGCGGTGCTGTTCAACGCCGCGGTGGGCGCGGTGACCCCGGGCTACGACAACAACGACCTGGGCTTCATCGGGCAGACCGACCTGGTCAATGCCCACGTGATGACCGGCTACCGCTGGACCCGCCCCTCGTCGTGGTATAACAACGCCCGGATGTCGTTCGCGACCTTCGGCCGCTGGGACTTCGAGGGGAATCGCACCGGCGGCCTCGGCCTCTGGAACAACACCAACATCACCTGGAAGAACTTCTCGTCGAGCTGGCTGGGGTTCTTTGCCCAGGGCGCCGGCACCAACACCCGCGCCACGCGCGGTGGCCCCGAGGTGGATCGCGCCCGGTACGGCGAGGTGTTCGCCGGCTGGTCGAGCGACGGCCGCAAGGCGCTGAGCGGCTCGGTCGAGGTGTTCGCCTCGCAGGCGGCGCAGCAGGAGGGCTCCGGGATCGGCGGCGGCATCGAGCTGACCTGGCGCCCCTCGTCGAACCTCAACCTGTCGTTCGGCCCCGACTACCGGATCAACCGCAACGGCTCGCAGTTCATCCGCTCGGTGGCCGACCCGCTGGCCGGGGCCACCTACGGCCGGCGCTACGTGTTCGGCGAGCTGGAGCAGCGGACGCTGTCGGCCAACGTGCGGGTGAACTGGATCTTCTCGCCGCGGCTCTCGTTCGAGCTGTTTGCCCAGCCGCTGGTGTCCAGCGGCCGGTACGGCGCGATCAAGGAACTGCTGGCCCCCAACACCCTCGACTTCCTCGACTACGGCACCAACGGCTCCACGATCGACCGCGGTACCGGCATGGCCGACCCCGACGGCGACGGCCCGGCACCGGCGTTCTCGATCGGCCAGCCCGACTTCACCTTCGCGTCGCTGCGCGGCAACGCGGTGCTGCGCTGGGAGTTCGCGCCGGGAAGCACGATGTACCTGGTCTGGACGCAGGACCGTTCGCACAGCGAGGCCAACGGCGACTTCCGGCCCCGCGCCTCATTCGATCGCCTGTTCGACGGCGAAGGGCGCAACGTGCTGATGCTGAAGATGAGTTACTGGTTGAGTCGGTAGTCGTGAGTCCTGAGTCCTGAGTCCTGAGGCGGTCGGTTACTCCCACGCCTCAGGACTCAGGACTCGCCCCACCGCGGCCGACAGATCCGCCGCCATGAGGAACCCTGCCTCGCGGGCGGCGGTTTCGTGCCGTGCGCCTTCGCCCGTGAGCACCAGGACCCCCCGTCCGCCGAGTGCCCGGGCGGGGAGCAGGTCGGCGAGCCGGTCCCCGATCCACCAGGAGGCGGCCAGGTCGATGTCGTGTTCCTTCGCGGCCCGGCGGTGCAGCGCGGTGCCGGGCTTCCGGCAGTCGCAGCCGTCGTCGGGGCGGTGCGGGCAATGGTACGAGGCGGTGAGCGACGCGCCACCGGCCTGGAGGAGGTCGGCGACGCGCTGCTCCACGCGGCCGTACTCGGAGCTGGTGAAGAGGCCGCGACCGATCCCTGATTGATTGGTGACCACGATCCGGAGCCAGCCTCCGGCCTCGAGGCGTCGGAGCGCCTCGGCGACGTCGGGCAGGAGCGCCACGTCGCCCGGGGTCGCGAGATACCCCGGATCATCCACGATGGTCCCGTCGCGGTCGAGGAAGACCGCGCGGTTCACGGGCGGCGGGCTTCGGGGATGGCCAGCACGCTGCGCACCGAATCGGCCACGTGGCCGGAGAGTGCCCGCACGCCGCGCACCTCCACCACGTAGCTCCGCCCCGGCTCCAGCACGCCGTTGAGGCGGATCACCAGCCGCGTGCCGATGCGCGGCAGGTTGCGGGTGGGGTCGTCGCGGCGGGTGGTGTCGGCGCCGGCGCGGCCGCCGCGCCCTGGCCCGGGTGCGGGTCGGTCGGCCGGCCGCTCCGCCGGCGGCGTGACCTCGACCGGCGGTGCCGTGCGCGCGATCACCACCGAGTCCACCACCCGCTGGCTGACCCGGAGCGAATCCGGCAGTGCGGCGAGGGAGTCGCGGATGGCGCGATCAATCGAGTCGCGGCGGGCCGCCACGCGCCGCACCTCCTCCTGGGCGCGGCGAGCGGAGTCGATCGGGACATAGATCGAGTCGTGCCGCTGCTGGGGGAGGGCGGTGATGACCGGGATCTCGGTCGAGTCCGGCAGCAGGCGCACGCGCACCTGCTCCGGGGCGAGGCCGAGGTTGGGATCGAGTGGCTCGGTGAAGGCCACGCCGATGGAGAACGAATCCACCCGGGTCAGTCCGTCGGTGGCGATGCGCGGGGGCAGGGTGTCGCGCGCGAAGGCCCACACCTCGCCCACCGAATCACGGCCGCCCACCAGGCGGACCGAGTCCCAGGGTTCGCGCGGCTCGCCGCGACGGTTGCCGTTGGCATCGAGCGTGACGCGCACCAGGTACTCGCCGTCGGGCAGCGGCCCCAGCCGAAAGCGGCCGCTGGAGTCGGTCACGGTGCGGTACACGAGGGAGTCGGGGAGCAGCATCGCCTCGACCACCGCCCGCGGCGCGAAGCGGCGCTGCATCCAGTCCACTGCGGCGCCGTGGAGCTGTCGGGTGGGGACCGGTGCCCCGGTGGTGAAGGTGATCACCGCCGCGGAGTCGCGCTGGTTGGCGCGCGGGGAGATGTCGCCCAGGCCGGCGCCGAGCTCGACGCGATAGACGGTGTTGGGGCGCCATCCCTCGCGGGGGCGGACCGCGATCGTCTCGCGGCGCCAGCGCACGCGCGGCACGCCGCTGTCCGGCGAGATCAGCACCAGTTGCTCGAGCGTGCCGCTCCCGAAGCCGAACGAGGGCTGGCCGCCCTCGCTCACCACCTCATCGAAGGTGAACTCCACCCAGCCGTCGAAGTCGGGGAGCACCGCCAGCGACTCGGGGGTGGTGGCCACCAGCCGTGGCGCGGCAAAGTCGGGCGGGCCGCCCGGCGGGGCGGCAATGCGCGCGCAGGCCAGCACCGCGGCGGCGAGGGCGACGGCGGCGCCAGCGCGCATCGCCGCTACGCCTCGAGTTGCCGGGTGAGGGCGGCGATCTCGCCTTCGAGCTGCGCCAGCTTGTCGCGTTCCTTGCCCACCACCGCGGCGGGCGCCCGGGCCACGAACGCCTCGTTGGCGAGCTTGCCGCGCTGCTGCGCCGCCAGCGCCGTGAGCCGCGCCACTTCGGCGGTGACCCGGGCGCGCTCGGCGGCCGGATCCACCGCGGTGCGCAGCAGCACGAAGGTGGTCGGGCGACCATCGAGCGTGACCGTCTCGCCCACGAGGCGGGCGCCGTCATCGGCGTGCTCGATGCGGTCGAGTCGGGCCAGGCGCTGCACGATCGCGGCGTTCTCGCCGAGCAGCTCGCGCAGTCGCGGGGTGGCATGCTGCACCGACCCCGGGCGCGCCTCGGAGGGCGGCACCTTGTCGGTGGCCCGCCGGAGCCGCCAGGCGGTGATGGCGGCCTGCAGCATGCCGAACTCCTCCAGCGCCGCCGCGGCGCCCGGGCGCGGGGCCGGGACCGGCCACGCCGCCGTCATCAGCGACGCCCCGGCGGCGGTGTGCGGCAGCCGCTGCCAGAGGGTCTCGCTGATGAACGGCATCACCGGATGCAGCAGGCGGAGGCCGGTGTCGAACACGTGCGCCGCCACGGCGCGCGCGGTGGCGCTGCCGGCGGCGGTGCCGTAGAGGCGCGGCTTGGCGGCCTCCAGGTACCAGTCGGCCAGGTCGCTCCAGAGGAAGCGGTACGCGGTGGCCGCCGCATCGTTGAGGCGGAAGCGCTCGTAGTGCTGGGTCGCTTCCACCACGGCCTCGTCGGCCCGGGCCAGGATCCAGCGATCGGCGAGCTCGAGCTCCATCGGCGGAATCGCCTCGAGGCGCGGGGTGTCGGCGTCGAGGTGTCCCAGCAGCAGCCGGCCGATGTTCCACAGCTTGTTGGCGAAGTTGCGGCCCGGCGCGAACGAGCTCTCGAGGTCGTCGGGGTCGAGGATCACGTCGGTGCCCACCGCCATCCCGCTCACCAGCGTGTAGCGGAGGGCGTCGGCGCCGTAGCGCTCGATCACTTCCAGCGGATCGATCCCGTTGCCGAGCGACTTGGACATCTTGCGATGCTGGGTGTCGCGGACCGTGCCGTGCAGGTACACGGTGTCGAACGGCACCTCGCCCCGGAAGTGCAGCCCGCTCATGATCATCCGCGCCACCCAGAAGAACAGGATCTCGGGCGCGGTCACCAGGGTGTGGCCGGGATAGAAGGCGCGCAGGTCGGCGGTGTCGTCGGGCCAGCCGAGCGACGAGAACGGCACCAGCCACGACGAGAACCAGGTGTCGAGCACGTCGGGGTCCTGGCGCAGCGCGCCGCCGCAGCCGGGGCACGCCGACGGGTCGTGGCGCGAGACCACCTGCTGTCCGCACCCCTCGGCGTCGCAGTACCACACCGGGATCCGGTGCCCCCACCAGAGCTGCCGGGAGATGCACCAGTCGCGGATTCCCTCCAGCCAGCTGGCGTAGTTGTCGCCCTGGCGCTCGGGGAGGAACCGCACCCGGCCGTCGCGGTAGGCGGCGAGTGCCGGCGCGGCCAGGGGCGCCATGCGGACGAACCACTGGTCGGAGTGGCGCGGCTCCACCACGGTGTGGCAGCGATAGCAGTGACCCACCGCGTGGGTGTGCGGTTCCACCTTGACCAGCAGGCCGAGGGCGCGGAAGTCCTCGACCACCCTGGCGCGGGCCGCGAACCGGTCGAGGCCGCGATACGGTTCGGGGACCGCGTCGTTCATCCGGGCGTCGTCGGTCATGACGTCAATCGCCTCGAGGCCGGCGCGGCGGCCGATCTCGAAGTCGGTCGGGTCGTGCGCGGGGGTGACCTTCACCGCGCCCGAACCGAAGTCGG
Organism: uncultured Gemmatimonadaceae bacterium; assembly: GCA_964574665.1. GTDB lineage: Bacteria > Gemmatimonadota > Gemmatimonadetes > Gemmatimonadales > GWC2-71-9 > Palsa-1233. The sequence continues at coordinate 1,938 of CAZNOJ010000020.1, read as the reverse complement.
CCTCCACCGCGGCGTCGGCGACCACGGGGATCGTCCGTCCGGTGAGCGGCAGCGCCAGCATCCGGCCGACGGCGTCGCGGTAGCGGGGATCGTCGGGGTGCACCGCCACGCCGGTGTCGCCGAGCATCGTCTCAGGGCGGGTGGTGGCCACCACGACCGAGCCGTCGCCCTCGGCCATCGGGTAGCGCAGGTGCCAGATGCTGGAGGACACCTCCTCCTTCTCCACCTCCTCGTTGGAGAGGGCGGTGAGGCAGCGCGGGCACCAGTTGATGATGTACTTGCCGCGGTAGACCAGCCCTTCCTCGTGCAGCCGGACGAACACCTCCCGCACCGCGCGGGAGAGGTCGTCATCGAGGGTGAAGTAGGTCCGCTCCCAGTCGCACGAGGCGCCCAGCGCCTCGAGCTGCCGCAGGATCACGCCGCCAGTCTCGCGCACGAAGGTGCGCACCCGGGCCTCGAACGCCTCCCGCCCGATGTCGAACCGGGTGGTGCCCTCGGCGGCGAGGATCCGCTCGACCACGTTCTGGGTGGCGATGCCGGCGTGGTCGGTGCCGGGGACCCAGAGCGCCTTGCGGCCGCGCATCCGCTGGAAGCGGATCAGCACGTCCTGGATGGTGTTGTTGAGGCCGTGGCCGGCGTGGAGCACCGCCGTCACGTTGGGCGGCGGCATCTGCACCACGTAGGGCTCGCCGTCGGCGTCGGCGCCCACGGAGAAGAGGCCCTCCGCCCGCCAGCGGGCGTAGAGCGGGCGCTCGATGGCGGTCGGGTCGTACTGCGGCGGCAGGGGCTCGGTCATGCGCTCAGGGCATCGGGGGAATCGGCGTCGGCGGCGTCGTCCTCGCCGC
>CAZNOJ010000020.1:0-1083 GCA_964574665.1 uncultured Gemmatimonadaceae bacterium | reverse complement strand
ATTTCCATCGCCAAGCCCTCTGGGCTTCCAGTCCCCTCGGGTCCGGAGATGATCACCGACTCGGCGCCCACGGCCTCGCCGGCCACGCGGTTGGCGTGGGCGCGCAGCCGACGGCTGGGGACCCAGCCATGCAACTCGACGCGCTGGCGGCTCACGGGACGGACCTCGAGGGGGATCGCCTCCAGCACCGGATCGGCGGCGAGCGCACCCTGGGCGTCGCGCACCAGCTCGGCCATCGAGCGCGCGGCGGCGCGCCGGGGCACCCCGATGCGGCGCATGGCGCCCGGGGCCAGCCACTCGCCCACCATCCAGCCGGCCGCCGCGCCGAGGGCAAGCCCCAGCACGATGGTGCCCGCGGCGGAGACAGGGTTGCCACCGCGACGCCGTACGACGAGGCGCTTCATCGTGGTAAACTACAAGGTTGCGTTCACCGTTCCCAAGGGGATCGACACCTCAGCGAGGGCACCCGCGAACCATGTCCGGCTCCACTGCGTCGTTGATCACCGTCACGCTGCCCGACGGCTCGCGCCGGGAACTCCCGGCCGGCTCGACCGGCGCCGACCTGGCCGCCGCGATCGGGCCCGGCCTGGCGCGCGCCGCCCTCGCCGCACGGGTCGATGGCGACGTCCGTGACCTCGGTCGCCCGCTGCCCGACGGGGCCACGGTGGCGCTGCTCACCGATCGCGACCCCGACGCCCTGCCGGTGCTGCGCCACTCGGCGGCGCACATCCTGGCCACCGCGGTGCGCGAACTCTTCCCGGGGGCGGGGATCGGCTTCGGGCCGGCGATCGAGGAGGGGTTCTACTACGACTTCGACGTGCCGCGGCCCTTCACGCCGGAGGACCTCGAGGCAATCGAGCGCCGGATGGCCGACGTGGTGGCCGCCGACCACCCCTTCACTCGCGAGGTGGTGGACCGCGACGAGGCCAACCGCCGCTTCGCCGACGACCCCCTCAAGCTGGAGCGGATCTCGGAGCTGGGCCCCGACGAGGTGATCACCGTCTACACCGACGGGCCGTTCATCGACCTGTGCCGCGGCCCGCACGTGCCCTCGACCGGACGCCTCAAGCACTTCAAGCTGCT
>CAZNOJ010000019.1:24733-31768 GCA_964574665.1 uncultured Gemmatimonadaceae bacterium | reverse complement strand
CGCGGTGCGCCGCCCACGCGGCCGCGTCAAAGCCGTCCGGCCCCAGGCACTCCGCCGCCGCATACGCCATCGCCAGCGCGTGATGGGTGTTGTCGTGGGCGAAGAGCCCCTGGCGCCCATAGCTGAGGAAGCGCGGCAACCCTTCCGCCCACCGGTCGAGCACCTCGAACGGCCGCTCGTAGCCCTGCAGGTAGATCGGGTAGGCCTGGCGCAGCCGGCGCACGTGGACGCTGAGCGGCGCCCGCGGCACCGGGATGCCCGCCCGGGCGAGGTCATCCATCACCAGCTGACCGAGCTGGGCATCGTCATGCTCCCACCATGGGTCCTCGGGCCCCGACGGCAGCTCGGCGCACAACACCGTGCGGTCCGGCGGCTCCTGCCGCGCCGCATAGTTCTTCGGCTCCGACAGGCGCGTGATCCGCACGTCGGCGCCCGGGAAGTAGTGGGCATCGAATTCGGTGAACTGCGCCACCGGCAACTCGAGGTACACCAGGATCATCCCCCGGTCCTGCAGCGCCGCCGCGGCGTCGCGCACCTCCACCGGCACGCCGTCGCCGATCAGGCGGGCCACCAGCGGCAGCGGGATCGTGGACCAGAGGTGATCCGCCTCGTGCTCCTCCACCCGGCCCTGATGCTCGGCGACGAGCCGCCACGGGTGCTCGGGGCCGACCGGCGGCACCAGGCGCGTCACCTTCCGCTGCATCAGGAAGGTGGCGCCGCGCGCCATCGCCTCCTCGGCGTAGCGCTCGGTGACCTGGCCGAAGCCGCGGCGGGGATACCAGAATCGCCCCGCCCCGGGCGGCTTGAAGCCGGGCACCGCCGCCAGCACCTTGCGCACCAGCTTGCCGAATGAGCCGGCCGCCACCCGTCGGCGCGCCTGGATCCCGGACAGCGCGGCCGGGTCGCGACCCCAGATCTTGCGGGCATACGGGAAGTAGAAGTCGCGGCAGATGGTCGGCCCGAGCGAGGCCCGGAGCACCTCGGCGAACGAATCCTCCCTGGGCCCGCCACGGAACGGCTTGGTGATCGCGTCGCGCAGCGAGCCGAGGGCAAACCCCGGGTCGAGCCGGAGCAGCAGGTCCACCGGCTTGAGCGGGAAGTGGATCCACCGGCCGCGCAAGGCGATGCGTCCGTGGCGGGGACGGTCCACGAGGTCGGGACCGAGCAGCGCCTTGATGTCGGCAAGGATCGCCGGGTCGGTGGCCGGGTGCAGGCGGTGCGACCCGAAGTCGACGTGCACCCCGTTGAGCACGAAGGAGCCCGCGTTGCCGCCGGTCACGGCATGCTGCTCCAGCACGGTCACCTCGGCTCGGCCCAGCCGACGCAGCTGGTGCGCCGCGCCCGCCCCGGCCGGACCGGCACCGAGGATCACCACCCGGGGAAGCGATCGGGTCATGTCGTCACCTGTCGGGCGGCATCGAGTTGCTGGCTCACGTTGCCGAGCAGCAGTCGCCTGCGCTGCGACAACACCAGCCAGATCGCTCCGCCCAGCAATCCGCCGGCGATCAGCACCGACTGCCAGAGCAGCGAGCAGACCACGCTGAGCGCCGCGGGAACACCGAACGGCAGCAGCAGGGCAGCCAGCGAGCCCTCGCGGATCGCGAGCCCGCCGAGCGAGATCGGCAGCAGGGCCGTGATCTTGGCGAGGGGCCAGACCAGGAACCACACCGCCAGCGAGACGTCGATCCCGAGGCTCCGGCCGAGCCAGGCGTTGAGCAGCACGAAGCCGCCCTGGATCGTGAGCGACAGGGCCAGGCCGGCGACCGCCACGGTGGGCCGCCGCCACAGGCGGCGCAGTCCCACCAGGCCGCGCCCGATCGGGCGACGGAGCCGACGCGGCCAGTGCGCGATCGGGCGCCGCAGCACCAGCGGCGTGGCAAGTCCCAGGAGGGCCACGCCCACGACCAGGCCGACGGTGATCACCTGCGAGAACCAGCCATCGACGTGGCCGCGGGCGATCGTGCCGCCCACGAGCACCAGCAGTGCCAGCGCCAGCAGGTCGGTGATCCGGTCGAGCACACCGCCCCAGAGCGCCGCCTCCGGCCGCCGGGTGATCCGACCCGCCAGCGCGATCCGGAGCACGTCGCCGCCCACGATGCTTGGCAGGCAGAGATTGGCGAAGAGGCCGGCGGAGTAGCACAGGGTGGCATCGGCGCGGCCCAACCGGGCACGTGCCGCGTTGACGAACATGCGCCACTTGGCGATGCCCAGGGCGTGGCCCGCGAGGAAGCCGCCCAGCACCACGAGCCAGACCTCGAGCGGCACCCGGCCCACCGCGGCGCGGACCTGGTCCCACGGCAGCACCACCAGCAGGATGATCAGCAGTCCGGCGCTGATGGCGCCCTTGAGCCACGGGCTCATCGCTGGCGGGACAACCGGACGTTCTGGTCCGCGAGCAGCCCCACCGACCAGACGAGCAGCGCGCCCACCAGGCCGAGCACGGCACTCTCGGAGAGGTTGTCGCGGGTGATGTCGTAGATGGTCTTGGCCAGCCCGAAGAGCGCCAGCAGCACGCCCAGCGGAATGAAGACCTTGAGGGGATTGAAGAAGACGATGATCCGGAGGATCAGGATCGTGAAGTCGTAGGCGTGGCGCGGGCGGATCTTGGATTCACCGAGCCGCGCCAGGTAGTTGATCGGCACGTACTCCACCGCATGGCCGTTGCACGCGGAGGCCAGCGTGATCGTGGTGGTGAACGAGAAGCCGTCGGGGAGCAGGAACTCGTACCGCTCGACCAGCGACTTGCGCATCAGGCGGAGCCCGGAATTGATGTCGGGCAGCCGCTGGCCAGCGAGATAGCTCGCCAGCCGGTTGAGGAACCACTTGGCCGGCCGGCGGACCAGCGGAATCTTCACCGTGGCGCCGAGGCGTGCGCCGACCACCATCTCGTTCTCGTCGGCCCGCGCCAGCAGTCCCGGGATCTCGTCCACCGGGTAGGTCCCGTCGGCATCGGTGATCAGGATCCAGTCGTAGCGAGCGCGCGAGATGCCCAGCCGGAGCGCAGCGCCGTAGCCACGGTTGCGATGGCGTCGCAGCACGCGGGCCCCGGTGGACTCGGCCTCCGTGGCGGTCTGGTCGGCGGAACCGTCGTCCACCACGATGATCTCGTGCACCCATCCGGACCGTTGCAGCACCCCCCGCACCGCCTCGACCTGGGCGGCCACGTGCGCCCCCTCGTTGTAGGCCGGGATGACGACGCTCACCGCGTGGTCGAGTCGCGCGGATTCCAGCCCTGCGATCTCCTCGATCACGCATCCTCCGTGGGGGTGAGGTCAGGCGGCGGGACAGGAAGCAAGGGGGATGCCGCGATGCCCCAAGGTATCCGGACCGGGCGACCCCGGGGAGGGCACCGGACTTGCAACGCGGGCACCTGCCACGCCCCACCGAGGAGTCCCGTGTCACGTCGCCCATCCCGCGCGCCGTCCGCCCCTGTCCTGCTGGCCTTGTGCGGCGCCGTTGGCCTTGCAGGGTGCGAGGTGCGCCAGGCACCGCAGCCGGAGCCTCCAGCGGTTGCGTGGCAGCCGCCGGCAGACAGCCTCATCCCGGCCGACTCCCTGGGCGCGGCGATCCGCCGGGGGCTGGCGATCCTGACCAACACGCACGACTCACTGCCGGCGTACGCGCCGCATCCGATCAACTGCACCTCCTGCCACCTCGACGGCGGACGCCGGAAGAACACCGGCGCCCTGATCGGCGTCCAGGCGCGCTACCCCGCGTTCAACAGCCGCGCGGCCGCGGTGGTGACCCTCGAGGACCGTATCAACTTCTGCTTCACCCGTTCGCTGAGCGGCTATCGCCTCCCGGACGAGAGCCGGGAGATGCACGACCTGGTGGCGTACCTGTCGTTCCTCTCGCGCGGCCTGCCGATCGGGAGCGAACCGGCGGGGCTCGGCATCGCGGCGATTCCGGTGCTGGCGGGCGACACGGCGGCGGGGCGCACGGTGTATGACGGCACGTGCGCAGCATGTCATGGTGGTGCGGGCGAGGGCGGCACGTTTCCGCGGGCCCCCGCGCTCTGGGGACCGCAGTCGTACTCGATCGGCGCGTCCATGGCGCGCACCGAGCGCGCGGCCGCGTTCATCCGGCACAACATGCCGTTCAATGCACCAGGCACCCTGACCGACCAGCAGGCGTGGGACGTGGCGGCCTACATCAACGCGCAGCCGCGTCCGGACATGCCCGGGAAGGAGCGCGACTGGCCGGCGGGTGGCGCGCCGGAGGACGTGCCGTATGCCACCCCCGGTCGCGCCGCCAGCGAGGAGCGCGTGGTGCTGCCGCGACCCGACCCCGAGCGCGCTCGAGTGGACAGGCCCTCCCGCGCCGGTGGGCACTGATCGGCCGCATGCGTCGCGGCGAGCGGCCAAGTTCGTGGGGTGCGCTTCACCTCAGGAGCCCGCCACGACAGGCCAGGAGGTCCTCGCGCGGCACGGCGACGACGCGCCCGTCGAGCCGAACGAAGACCGCGTGGACGCCGGTCGGCACCGGGCCAGCGCGATCGAAGCCCAACGGTGATTGCAGCCTGCAGCGCTCAGACCCCGTCGCAAGATTGAGCACGAGCACCACGCCGTCCTGGCCGGCCACCACCACCGAGCCGTCGAGGACCAGAACCGGCCCCCGCGAACCGTGGGCCGGCTGGCTCCAGCGCTCCGCTCCGGTGGTGATATCGAACCCGACCGCGACGTCGGCCATGGGCAGCACGACCACACCTATGCCCGACGCCACGACCGCTGTCCCTGCCGTGTGGCCGTCGACATCGCGCGCCCAGGGATATACCCTGCTCCGCCAACGCGTCGCCCCAGTACCCCGATCCACCCCGAGGATGACCTGCCCGGGAGAGTTCACATCCCAGTACTTGGGGAACAGGAGCGCGCGGAGCTGTTGCAGCCGGTTCCGCCACGGCAGGCGCCGGTACTCGGAGATCCCCGGGGTCAGGGCCGTCGCGACGCCGGTGAGGAGGACCACGGAATCGGCGACGCTCGGCGAGGCATGGCCCATCCACCGCAACCCGGGAAACTCACGACACCACAGCTCATGCCCGCCGGGAAGCAACACGGCGCAGGCCACGTCCACATCGAGACCGACGAAGAGTGTCTCGCCCGAGAGTGCCGCCGGACCCATGATCGCGCCACCGGGCAGTTGGCGCTCGAGGCGAAGCGACCCGTCGGCGAGGCTCCTGCCGCGCAGCACTCCAGCGGCGCTGATCGAGTACGCCGTGGAGTCATGGAGGACAGGTGAGGTCATCACCGAAGTTTCATCGAAGGCCGTCCACAGCCAACGTCCAGTGGCCAGGTCGAAGGCCGCCACACCAGAAGGCGCCTGCCCGAGAAAGGATGCGTCCTTGTCTCCGAACCCGACCAGAACGCGGTACCCGTCACTGACCGGGTCCTGATGAATCCAGTTCGGGAGACGCGCCCGCCAGCGGAGGGCCCCGGTCGATGCGTCGAGCGCGACCAGGACCCCCGTGCCGTGGCCGCCGACCAGCACCAAGCCACCCGCCGTGCTGGCGGACGCCCTCACGGGAGTTCGGGTCTCGGCAGCCCATCCCGAGGCAGAGTCGCCGGAGAGGGGTGTCGCGATCAGGTGAGCCGCGTCGCGGCGGTATTGCGGCCAGGTCCGGGGATCACGTGATGGAGCCGGAAATTCGTGGCGGCGCGGCTCGTCTGTCTCGCGCAGGGGTGCGGCAAGCTCGACGCCCGCCGGTGGTGAGTCTCCGCACGTCGGGACCACGCTCGCCGTCGGCCATCCGCTGCTGTCACTCCAGGTGAGCGCAGTACAGGTGATCCCGTCGGCCGACTGGGCAACCAGCATCGCCCCACTGTCGGTCACGATTCCTCCGATCCGAACACCCGGCGGAAAGCCCCATCGCTCCGGAATGGATGGCTGCGACCAGCGCGAAGGGTCGCGTGATGCGCTGGCGAGGGCGAGCCAGAGCCCCCAGCTGGCCTGCAGTTCGCCCGATAGCTCCCCGAGAACCACGGCGCGGGCGGAATCAACGCGTGGTGGCCAGACATCCGGGGAGCTCCGCTCATGCTGCAGGATCGCGATTCGCGTCGAGGCCATCCCGGTGGCGACCACGGCGGCCATCACGCCCACGCTCATGAGGATCGCGCCGCCAACGCGGCGTCCGCTGCCCCGAATCGTCCAGAGGACGCGAACCAGGATCGCCGCCACAGCGAGGAAGCTGAGCGAGACCAGCCAGCCACGCGGAATGAGATCTTGTCGCCCCGGAAACCGGGGCCTAAACGCGAGGAACAGCAGCGCCGCGCAGCCGACGATGGCCACGACTCGCCTCGCAACGAGGAGCCAGTGACCCCACCAACCCCGCGCGGGGTCATCCATCCGCAAATCCATGTCGGCGGCGCCGACCGAACCTAGGTTCAGCCGATCGCGACATACCCGAGACCGCGCCCCTGGGCGAGCACCGCGGCGGCGACCATCGCCGGGACCGGCTCCACGCCGGGGTGCAGCCCGGCGATCAACTTGGCGTTCACGGAGTCCACCGACTCGCCGGAGGCGCCGGCGAACTCGCGCGCCCAGCGCATGATCGAATTCCGGCACGCCAGCACCCGCGTTCCCGTGGACACCATCCGCGTCACTTCCCCGAGGAAGTTCGCCGTCCAGCGCACCGGATCCTCGCGCAGTGACGTCGCCTCGGCGGGAGACGACGCCGCGCTCGCGACAGCCGCGCCGACGGGATAGGTGCGCCAGATCGACTCGCCGAGAAGGTATGCCACCGAACCGCCGCTGCCGCCGAACGCGATGCCGATGTCCGCCTCGGCGATCCCGTGCGGCCCCGTGAGCGCGGTGCGCAGGTTGGCCACCTTGCGGAACGGAGAGCCATCCGGCGCGAATGAGCGGATGTCGAGGAAGACCTTGTGCCGCTTCCCGGCCAGGGCCTCGAGCCACGCATCGTCCGGCGCCCCCGTCGCGTCGAGCCCGCGTGGGAGGGTGAGGCCAGCCGATCCCATCGCAGCCAAGCCGAGCAGGCGTCTCCGATTGAGCATCACTCCTCCAGGGGCTGTCGGGGCGTCGCCC
>CAZNOJ010000019.1:24000-24723 GCA_964574665.1 uncultured Gemmatimonadaceae bacterium | reverse complement strand
CGCCCCGGGTACTCTTCAAGACTACATCGTCCCCGCATCAGACGGGGTCCCGGGCACGGTTGGTGCAATTTCGGTACTCCCGCGCGCCCACCGGCTTTGGGCAGGACCCGCCGGGAACCCTCGGGCGACCCCGAGGGGGAATTCCTGTTGCGGCGACCCCGCAGAGGCCCGATGATTGTTGCAACTGCGCCACACTGTCGGCACTCACCCACCTATGGGGGTAGCTCTCCTTGGGCCTGACCATCGGTGTCGACGCGACCTGTTGGGCCAATGCCCGAGGGTACGGGCGCTTCACGCGCGAGCTGCTGCCCAGGATGGTCCGGCAGGCCCCAGCCGACCGCTTCATCTTCTTTCTCGACACCCGAGCGGCGAACGAGTTCACCTTTAACGCCCCGAACCTCGAAACAGTCGTGGTGGCGCAGGGGACCTCACCGACGGAGGCGGCGGGGGCCGATTCGCGCCGGAGTATCGTCGACATGTTGCGACTCACCCGCGCGGTCCGGCGGGTCCGCCCGAAGGTGTTCTTCTCGCCGAGTGTCTACTCGTACTTCCCGCTCTGGCCGGGGCAAGCGGCCGTGATCACCATCCACGACACGATTGCCGAGCGCTTCCCTGCGCTCACCTTTGCCCAGCCGCGCGCTCGCCGCTTCTGGAATGCCAAGGTGTCGATCGCCATTCGCCAGGCACGCCTCATCCTGACGGTCTCGGAGCATGCCGCCCGCG
>CAZNOJ010000019.1:0-23990 GCA_964574665.1 uncultured Gemmatimonadaceae bacterium | reverse complement strand
GAGATCGCGGACCATTTCGACATCTCGCGGTCGCGGATTCGCGTCGCCGGCGAGGCGCCGGCGGAGGCCTATCGCGTGGACGTCGCGGCCGATACGGCCGTGGTGGCGGCCCGAGCGGCAGGGGTCCCGGCCGGCCATGCATGGTTCGTGTACGTCGGTGGCTTCAACCCGCACAAGCACGTGGACCTCGTGGTACGCGCGCACGCGGCCATCGCGCGGGGCCGCTCCCGCCCCCCTCACCTGCTGCTGGTCGGCGAGCGGTCTCGAGATGTCTTCCACGGGGCACAAGCCACCATTGAAGCAGCGGTTGCGGAATGCGGGACCGGTGACCTGGTCCACTGGACCGGCTTCCTCCCCGATGCCGAACTTCGCACCCTCCTTGCCGGCGCGACCGCCTCATTGCTGGTGTCGGCGATGGAAGGCTACGGACTCCCGGCCGTTGAGGCCGCGAGCGTTGGCACACCGGTGATTGCCACCGTGCAGAGCCCGCTCCCCGAACTCCTCGCGGGGGGCGGGCGGTTCGTGCCGCCGGGAAGTGTTGACGCTATCGCGGAGGCGATGGAGGAGTTGCTCGACGTCCCGGGGCTACGACCTGCCCTGGGGGACGCCGCGCGGGTCCAGGCACGCCGCCTCACGTGGGAAGCGGCTGCCGACAGGACCCTCGAAGCCCTGCGCGAGGCGGCCGCGTGAGCGGGCTCCGCTTCGCCTTCCTCACCACCTTCTATCCGCCCTACAACTTTGGCGGCGACGGCATCGGCATCCAGCGGCTGGCGCGCGGATTGGTGCGAGCCGGCCATCGCGTCACCGTGGTGCACGACGCCGAGGCATACCGCGCGCTGGCGCGCCGCGACCCGCCTGCCGGCGAGCCCGAGCCCGAGGGGCTCGATGTGCTCGCGCTCCGGAGTGGACTCGGAGCCCTCGCCCCACTGCTTACGCAGCAGACCGGCCGGCCGATCGTGTACGGCAACCGGATTCGCCAACTGCTGGCGGACCAAAGCGTCGACGTGATCGTGTTCCACAATGTCTCGCTGATCGGCGGACCGGGGCTCTTCGCCATCGGGAAGGCCGTGAAGCTCTACATGGCGCACGAGCACTGGCTCGTGTGCCCGAGTCACGTCCTCTGGCGCCACAACCGCGAGCTCTGCACCGGCAAGCAGTGCTTCCGCTGCCAGCTGCACCATCATCGTCCACCGCAATGGTGGCGATGGACCGGGATGCTCGAGCGCAACCTCAAGCATGTCGACCGGTTCATCGCCATGAGCGAGTTCTCCCGCGCGAAGCACCACGAGTTCGGCTTCCCGCGCGAGATGGACGTGCTCCCCTACTTCCTCCCCGACCAGGGGAAGGAGCACCTCCCCACGGTCCCCACGGAGCCGCTCCACCCGCGTCCGTACTTCCTCTTTGTCGGGCGCCTGGAGCGGATCAAGGGGCTGCAGGATGTGCTCCCGTCGTTCGAGGGGCCCGGGGAGACCGACCTGGTGGTGGCAGGCGACGGCGAGTTCGGCGCCGAGCTCAGGGCCCAGGCGGGGGGCAACCCGCGGGTGCGGTTCCTTGGACGGGTGCCCAGCTCGCAGCTGGCAGGGTGGTACCGGCACGCCACCGCGCTCCTGGTTCCCTCGCTCTGCTACGAGACGTTCGGGATCATCCTGCTGGAGGCATTCCGCCAGTCCACGCCGGTGATTGCCCGGCGCCTCGGCCCCCTCCCGGAGCTCATCGCGGCCTCGGGGGGCGGCGAGCTCTTCTCGACCCGTGAGGAGCTGGAGGGGGCGATGGCGCGGCTCCTGCAGGATCGCCCGTACCGCGACCGCCTTGCCGAGTCGGGCCACCGAGCCCTGGACCGGCTCTGGTCGGAGCACGCGGTGGTGCCACGGTTCCTGGACATCGTCCGGGCCGCGGCCGCCGATCGCGGCGCAACCCAGGTCCTGGACACCCTCGACTGAGGACGGCTATGCGGTACTTCATCACCGGCGGTGCCGGGTTCATCGGCTCGCACCTCGCCACCCGCCTCCTCGAGCGGGGCGACGAGGTGCTGGTGCTCGACGACCTCTCCACCGGCAGCATGGACAACATCGCCAAGCTCGTGGGGCGCCCGGGATTCTCCCACCGGATCGGCAGCGCCCTCGACGCACCGCTGGTGACCGAGTGCGTGGATCGGTGCGACGTCACGATCCACCTCGCGGCCGCGGTGGGGGTGCGCCTCATCGTCGAGAAGCCGGTGCACACCATCGAGACGAACGTGAAGGCGAGCGAAGTGGTGCTCGCCGCCGCCGCCAAGAAGCAGAAGCTGGTGCTGATCGCGAGCACCAGCGAGGTGTACGGCAAGAGCACGCGCCTGCCGTTCTCGGAGGACGCCGACCTGCAGCTCGGGCCCACGTCGCACTCGCGGTGGGCGTACGCCTGCTCCAAGGCGCTCGACGAGTGGCTCGGGCTCGCGTATCTCCGCGAGAAGCAGGTGCCGGTCATCATCACCCGCTTCTTCAACACCGTGGGCCCCCGCCAGACCGGCCGCTACGGCATGGTGCTGCCCAACTTCGCCGCCCAGGCACTGGCCGGCCAGCCGATCACCGTGTACGGCAGCGGCGAGCAGTCGCGCTGCTTCGGTCACGTGCACGACGCCGTGGAGGCCGTGCTCCGCCTGGTGGCCACTCCCGAGGCGGTGGGGCGCGTCTTCAACATCGGGTCCGACGAGGAAGTCACCATCAAGCGGCTCGCCGAGCTGGTGCGCGACGAGGCGGGCTCGTCGTCGCCGATTGCCCTGGTGCCCTACGACGAGGCCTACACCGAGGGCTTCGAGGACATGCAGCGCCGCGTCCCGGACCTCGCCCGGCTCGAGCGCACCATCGGCTTCCGCCCGCGCACGCCCCTCGCCACCATCATCCGTGACGTCGTGGCCGACCAGCGCGGGAGACGCGCGCAGCGGTAGTTGCCCAACGGAGCCCCGGCCACCTTGCCCCGGGCTGAAAAGGCTAGGGGAGAGAAGACCCGATCCTTCCTGCTGAGACCGCCGACCTGACGCCAGCCGGCGACCCACGGCCCGCCGGCCGGCCCCTTGCGGACCTCTGGGCGGCCGGTATCATCTGCCATGGTCGGCCGTCACGGAGCATGGCATCCCCCGACGGCGGGGCGACTCGTCGGCATGGTCATCGGTCTCGGGGCCGTGGCTCGGCTGATCCAGTACCTGGATCGCCGGTCACTGTGGTATGACGAGGCGATGCTCTCCCTGAACATCGCCACTCGGGAGTGGTCTGCCCTGCTCAAGCCGCTCGATTTCGAGCAGGCGGCGCCGGTCGCCTTCCTCTGGGCGCAGCGGGCGCTCATCCTCGCGTTCGGGGTCAACGAGTACGCGCTGCGGGCAATCTCCTTCCTCGCGGGGATTGCCGTGCCCGTCGTCACCTGGCTCCTGGCGCGCCGGCTGCTTCCCCACGCCCAGGCCGTCCTCGCTACCGCACTCACCGCCGCCTCGCCGATGCTGATCCGCTATTCCGCGGAAGCGAAGCCGTACGAGCTGGATGCCCTCGTCGCCCTCGGAGTGCTGCTGCCCGCGGTCGCCCTCGTGCAGGCTTCGGAGGAGGAGGAGGGGCGCCGCTGGCGCCACCTGGGCATTGCAGGCCTGGCGGCACTCCTCCTGTCGGTACCGGCCGTGTTCGTGCTCGGAGGCGTCGGGCTGGGACTGCTCATCGCTCCTCAACGACATCGCACGGGATGGGGTCAACGACTCGCCCTCGCCGGGACATCGTGGTGCATCCTCTTCGTCATGCAGTACCTGACGATCTATCGCCAAGCATCCATCAATCATCCGCATACCCTGCGTGCGTGGGAGTTCGCCTTCCTTCGTCCGGAGGCACCCGACATCCTGGAACGAGTCGAGCGGGCGCTCATCGGGGTGGTGTCCGGCTTCCTGATGGGGACGCTGGACCCCGGGCGGTGGGGGTCCGCCGTGATGGCCGGAGTAAACACCCAGGCAGTCATCGCAGTGCTCCTCACGACCGTCGGGGTAGTGAGCCTCGGCAAACGACAGGGAGGTTGGGCCGCAACGTGCCTTGCCGGCGGGTTCTTCCTGGCCGCTGCGGCATCAGCCGTGGGCCGGTATCCGTTTACGGTTCGCCTGCTGCTCTTCGCCGCGCCGTGCACCTTCATCCTCCTGGCGGGCGGAGTCGGTGCAATCGCTGCCCTGCTTCCCACCCCTCGCCGTCGGCTCCTCGTCGGCGCGCTGGCGGCGGGATTCCTGCTCCCGGCCGCCGCCAGGGCCGTGATGACGTCCGTGTCTCCCATCCGCCGGCAGGACGCACGCGAAGTGATTGCCTACCTCGCGCAGGTCCGGCACCCCGGCGAACCCGTATACGTGTACTCCCATGCCGCCTTCGCGTGGGGGTTCTACGCCACGGATTGGTCAGCGCCTGACACCAGCCGCCTGCGTTGGCTCGCCGAGCAGACCAAGGCAGGCGAGCCCGGATATCCGAACAGGCCGTCGCGCAACGGACCCGTCCGTGGGGAGGGACGCACACTCGTGTACCACGGGGCCCGGGGACCCGAGCTTCTCGGCACACCGACGGGTCGCTTCGTGGCCTGGGGCGGCGGGGACCCCGGAGCCCCGGACAGCGGGTGGTCCCAGCATGAGGCTGCACGGATTCGCGCGGCAGGCGACACCGTGTCGGTGCTGTTCGTTCCACTCTATCCCGGCGAACAGGAACCGAACCTGAGCCTCCTGCAATCCGAGATCGCGGCGCTCGGAGGTTCCTTGATCGACCAATTCCACCGTCGAGAGGCGTACCTCTACCGGTATTCCTTCGCCACCCGCTGATTCGGCCCAGCCGTGACGCCTCGCGGGATACCGACCGGACGACGGTCAGTCACCGCGGTTCTGGAGCCGGGGACGGCCGAGCTCGCGGGGGCGCCTCCAGTGGCCAGGGGCCGCCGGTGGCGGTCGGCCCCGAGAGGATCCACAGCGGACGCTCAGGGACGCGTCGACCACCGCCGCGCGCGTCGCGGTGTCACGATCCCAGGCGAACACCACGGCCGCGGAATCCCAGTCATCGATCGGAACGTCCGCGGCGGCGGAGGCGTCGACCGGGAATCGCTCGCCCGGACCAGGGCCGGTCCGTCGATAGCTCGCAGCCCCTCGCGCGCCCCACCAGCTAGGGATGCAGCTCGACGCTGTTCCGCCGGCCCAGCATGAGAATGTGAGGATACGGGAGCCAGTCGTTGATCGGGTAAAACTCCAGGCCCCAGTCCGAAGGGAGCGCCGCCGCGAACTGCTCCTCGTTCCAGTACCACATGTCGAAGCCCCGAGTCATCAGCACATCCAGCACCCAAGTGAAGGCAAGCTTGGGCCAGGGGTGCGGGACGATGTCCTTGAGCACGAGGAGCCCACCGGGTACCAGTGCTTCCGTTACGGATGTCAGCAGGTCCCGCTTCGCCGCATCGGGCACGTGATGCAGCAGGTCCATCATGAGGACGGCGTCATAGTCGCGGCCCATCTCAATGCTTGAGCGGGCGTCACCCACATCGAACTGCACCGTCGAGAGCCCCAGCCGGGCCGCAGCGGCCCTAGCCATGGCGATTCGCCGGGCATTGAGGTCGAATCCACGGTACTGGACCTGTGGATCAAGGCTGGCGAAGTATGTTCCAAAGAGGCCAAAGCCACATCCGATCTCCAAGATCCGCCGACGTCCACTCAAGGCGAGGCTGAGCATCCCGAGGATCGTGGAATTGATGATCGTAAACCTGGCCCGAGCGTACGCCCTGACCAGGCCCGGCGGATACGCAGCAATGATCCGGCGGGTCGTCTCGTAGCGGGCAGCGAGGTCGACGGGACGGCTGATCACGGATTGGCTCCGGGTAGAGTGGGATCGCCATCCCCAAATGGACGGAGCCGCCAGGCACCCCCATTGATGGTCGGGCCACTGAGCAGCCAGACGGGGCGGCCGACGAAGTACTCCAGAAGCGCGCTGCGGGTCACCGAGTCCTTGTCCCAAGCAAAAATGACTCCAGCGGAATCGCGGACGTCGATCGGATTGTAGATTGCCGTCGAGGCATAGTCGGGGAAGCGGCTTCCCTGCACAAGGACGAGGGCGGGCCCTGGCCCAATCTCCCGGAGCGCACGACGAGGACCCTCGGGGCTCATGCCTCGATAGTGATGGTACTTGTCCGCCGCGCGCCAGGGCACAAAGATGAGCAATGCCGCCACCGAGAGCGCCCCGGCCCCGGTCAGGCAGCGCCCCAGCCGGCCGGGCCCGCCGCGCTCCCCCAGTCGCGAGAGCCCACGGGCAGCCAACGCCGCGAGAGGAGCCACGAGAAGAAACCAGTACCTCGCCCCGAAATCGGGACCGCCACTGAACCAGAACAGGGAGTGGATACCCACCACGATCCCGATCGCGCCCAACATGGCTCGGTCCACGCGTGATGGCTTCCAGACCAGCGCCACAACCACCACTGCCAGTGAACCCATGCTCCACCCCAACAACTCGGTATTCAGCTGGAAGAGATTGAGCAGGGTATTGATCCCCACATCGATCACTCCGTGTCCCGGAATCGGGTCCAGTCCGGGCCACCCCAGTCCGCGGGTCGAGCCGAACCCGATCTCATACCGACCGGGGCCGTAGGTTGCCTTGAAGTACTCCTCCACCGGAAATCGCAGCAGGTGCCCGGTCATGGCACGATTGTACCACAGGCCGGTTGCTCCGCTGACGAGAGCCCCCACTCCCATGACGAAGGGCAACTGGAGCCGCCAGGGTCCGCGGGGGAAGCCTAGCGCGACTGCTGAGAGAAAGGCCGCGAGCGCAACCCCTTCGAGAGGGCGGTTGACACTGGCCAGCCCGATGAAGCATCCCGCCGACAATCCCCACCTCCACCCGTTGTCTGCCCTTGCTCGGAGCGTAGAGTAGGTTGCGAGCAGAGCGACGGTGAGCGAAGCAGTGTGACTCATGAAGCTCATCGCCATCAGGAGATGCCATGGTGATACGGCCAGCAGGAAGGCAGAGAGCGCCGCCGTGCGTTCGTCCTGGATGAACTTCATGCAACGAAATGCCAGGAGCACGTTGGCAGCCCCGAGGACCGGATTCACCACCCACGGTACCCCAAGCGCGACGCCGATGGCCAAGAGCGCCGGCCACCCAGGTGGGAATGCGGAGTACCATCGTGTCGCATCCATCGAAAACAGGTCGACCGAAAACGCATCGGGGACTGGGGGCGAGGCCATCCAGAGCCGGCCCGCGGCGAGGTACTTCGCCTGTATCAGGTAGGCCACTTCGTCGGGAATGTGCGGGTGGGCCTGGTACACCACGATGGAAAGAACCGCAGCAATGATGAGCACTGCACCAGCAGCCGCTCTCACACATGCCGACAGGTCGTCACCAGTAGCCCGTCTGACCCTCTCCGCGACTCGCACCGCAGTTGCTTCCGGCAGGGATTCCATCAATAGGAGGGTGTTGAGGAATCCGATGACGGCAATCGTGAGGAGAAGGGCCGTCTCGAGGGCGTACTGCCAGGGTCTGGCCGAAAGCGCCGCACTCGAGAGGAGGGTGATCGAGAGTACCGCGAATCCCGTCAGGGGCGCGCGTGGCAGCCATCGCCATGGGCGCTCGCGCATCGCTCCCAATAGCACGAGGAGCGCGGAGAGGGACCAAACGGCAAACCAAGACCAGCTCCGCCACGTGTCGGGGAGGACAATGTGCTGATACCCGACTCGAGGGCCCGCAGAGACCAGTTGCAGGGCACTTGCCTGCCCCAGCATGAGCAGCGCAAACCAGCCGGATGACGCCCACCTCGCCGAGGAGGAGCTCATCGAGATCGACCGACCCGCGCGGGGTACTTGCTCAACTCGTGCGCGCCATCCAGGATGAGGCATTGGCGAGGCCACATACCGTGGGATGACCGCGCACGGCAGTCATGCAGTGCTGGCGCGAGCCACCGGCTACTGCTGAAACGCAATGGTGAGGACACCGATTGCCCTTGTGGAGAATCGCAACTCCCCACCTGCCCCCACCGTGGACTCTCCGAGCAAGGGGCTCTGTGGATCGGACGACGTGACCAAGTACCGTCCGGGTCGAAGCCCTCGGACCAACAAGCTCTCGGGGCTGGACAAGTGCAAGATCACAACCGGCCCACCACTTGGATTCGTGAACCCCACCGGGCGCACGGACTCTGCGGTGCTAACCGCGTGGACCCGGTAGCCCCCCCTGCGAACGTACCGGAAGTATTGAGCAAGGGCCCTGGTCCGGCTGCCCATGACAGGTCGATCGTTGACGATAGGGAAGTACTTCCCTCCATTGTCACTCCCTGGATATGCCAACGTGTATTGCTGCCACGCGGAGGCGTTCGCGATGGTCAGATCGTCGTAGAGGTCCTCGACATCGCTCCCGATGTGCTCCAACATCGCGGTGCGGAGCCCTTTCGACTCCGCTCGAGAGCGAATTGCCCTGAGGTTCGCTTCGGAAACCCCCGCGTAACGATGGTACGAGTATTCCTTGAAGTACAGGAACAGCCGGGGGGTCGTCGCCATCTGATCGAACCATGTCGGGGCCCTGGCCATCGACATGGTTGACGGGGCGATGAACTCGGGATGGAATCCCGCAGCCGCCAGTCGATCCCCGGTGGCAACAATGACCGCTGCGACATCTTGAGCATCGAACAAGGTTGAATTGTCGGGTTCGAGGATCGGCTCGACCGCATCTGGCACCAAATCGAACACTGCCTTCAGGTGAAGAAACGCCTCAAGAATGAATTCGGCGTACTCAGCCGGATCCTGATGCACCTGTGTGTTCGAACCGAAGCCGACGTAGTTGAGGTTGATCTGGAGCTCCCTCCCCTGTGCCTCCACTGCGGCCCGGAGCGGTAGGAGGACCGTCCGGACATGATCATCGAGCTCGGCAAACTGGAAACCGGAGGGGTTCGCCGAAGTCGGATTGGCATCATCGTTGATTGGCCGATAGCGGAGGCCTCTCCATTCGGCTTCCGAGATTGAGCCATTGCGCCACCGGCTCCAGTTGTCCACCGGTGACTCGGCGCCAGCGCGGAGCTCAAGCCGGATTCGGTCAATCCCGAGCTCGGCGGCCTGCTCCATGACCGACCCCTGCCATGCGGAAAAGCCGGGCTCTTCCTGCCCCGCCTGATCCGTCGCTTCCCATCCAGCCATCCGCTGGAAGCGAACGGTGGTGTCCACAGTAATTGTGGCAGTCACCTGCCCCGGTGGCGGCGGGGGGAGCGGCGGCGGAGGTGCAGGTGGCGACGATGGCGGGGAAGGTGGCGGCTGGTCAATGGTGTGGGGGCTGCACGCAGCGACGAGGGGCAGCATCATGCCCAAGGCCATCATCGTGTTATGACCCCACCGAATCGTGCTGATTTCGCTGCGCATCGGTCACTCCCGAAGTCCCCGGACCTGCCATTGCGGCAGGCCGATTACGCGTTGGGACGACGGTCGCCCCCGACGCTCCACACCATGTACGTTAGCCCAGCCAGTAGTATCACGGCCAGCACCCCGAGCGGCTGCAGCCCCGCCGAGGCGAGCCACGGGGCGTATGCCGCCGCGGTCTTCTCGAGCACAACGAGGAGCGGCAGCACCGGTCCCCGCTCCATCAGGAGGGCCAGCGACGTCGGCACATCCTCCCGCATCATTGCGACGGCGAAGGATACCACCAGCGTCGGGATCGCGAAGGTCCAGCGCAACCACCTTGGGGCTGCCAGCCATCCCGGGATCGCGGCTAGGAAGAGCAGCGGCACGAGGGGAACGAGATACCGGACGCCCGTGTTCCACTGCAGCGCCGCGAACTGATTGGCGGAGGAAAAGACCCAGAGCCCCAGCGACGCCACCACCGTCACGACCAGGGAAGAACGGGCACCATCGCGTTCGCGCCGCCAGGTCCAGTAGGCCGCCACTGCGAGCAGCAGGAGCGGACAGAAGGCGAACAGCCCGTAGCGCGGATCGGCAAGATTGCGCCAGAGTAGGTCGACGGACGGCAGCGTCACGCCGTTCCAGCCGTGCACGCTGAGGTCGGTGGCCGGCATGTAGCGTTGTGCCGGAAACCACGGGACGCCGAACGCCAGCCACTGGTAGCCCAGCAGCAGGGCGATCGGACCAGCCGCCCCGACGGTGTACATCGTCGCGCGAGCGAGGGCTCCCAGCGCCCCGCGCTCCCGCCACCCTTCGTACAGCGCCCAGCAGCCGAACACCACCGCGAGTGGCGCAGCACTGTAGTCGAGGAGAATTCCCCCGCCGAGCAGCACGCCAACCCACCACCAGCGACCCCCCGCGCCGGGGGTGGCGCTCATGTCCCTGGGCCAGGTGAGGAGCAGCCATGCCGCGAGCACCGCATGGGCAAGCAGGGCGTTCTGGTTGAGGAACGCCGACCGGAAGAGCAAGGGCGTGGCGAACGCGTACAGCAGCGACAAGCCCAGCGCGTCACGACCAGTGTGGCCCCGTGCCAGCAGGTAGCGGTGCAGCAGCACCACCATCAGCGCCCCGAGCGGCGCCATCAACCCGAGTTGGATCACCATCGCGGCGAGGGCGAGACGGACGTCGAGGCCGCGCACGCGCATCTCATTCATGAAGGTGGTGCGATTGGGGCGGGGATCGTCGTACGTCGTCGGCGGCTTGGGAGCGGCGAGCGCAGGTTTCCACGCGAAGAGCGCACCGATCACGGGCTGTGCCGCCAGCCACGGCACCGCGCCCAAGATCGACGCCCCTGGATTGCTGTTGATGTAGCCACCCCGTCCCCGAATCTCGAACAGGTCGGGATGGAGACCGAGGAATCGATCGACCCGTACCGACTGGTCCTCGGCGATCGCCACCGCCAGGTACGTCTCGCGCACCACATTGGTGGTCAGGAACGCACCGTAGACCAGCCACACGGTGACGAAGAGTCGCAGGTTCCTGCGTGCCCCGGAAATCATCGGACGGTCATCCCGGTCGGTACAGCACCCAACCGTTGTATACCACCCAAAGCCCGATAGCCACCAGGAGCGAGCGATCCGAGAGCACGGTCTCGGTGGGAGAGCCCAGGTCGCGCTGGTGCACCAGGTACAGGTAGCGGAAGACGCCGTAGAGCACGAACGGAATCCCGTAACTCAGCGCCTCGCTCCCCACCAGCTCCGCCGTGGGTGATTCGATCGTGTACATCAGGTACGCCACGATGGTGACCGCCAGCAGCACGGCGGAGATCTGGTCGAGGAACTGCGGGGAGTAGTGGGCCAACACCCCGCGATGCGCGGTCGAGGCCTCGCCCAGCATCGTCAGCTCGTGCCGCCGCTTGGCGAAGCCGAGGTACAGCGCCAGCAGGCCACCGCAGAGCAGCAGCCACACCGAGGGCGGCACCTGCACCGCGGCCGCACCCACCAGGAGGCGGATCACGAAGAACGCCGCGATGCAGAACACGTCGAGCAGCACCATCTGCTTGAGCCAGAGCGAATAGGCCACGTTGAGCACCAGGTACACCAGCAGGCCCGCCACGACCTGGAGGTGTACCACGGCCCCGATCGCGAGCCCCCCCGCGGCCAGGCAGAGGGCGAGGGCACTCGCCTGCGCCGAGCTGATCACCCCCGCGGCCACCGGGCGCCGCCGCTTGACGGGATGGGCCCGGTCGGCCGCCTGGTCGCGCACGTCATTGAAGGCGTACACCGCGCTCGCCACGAAGCAGAAGGCCACGAACGCGAGCACGGCCTGGAGCGCCACGGCCGTGTCGGTGGCCCGGCCGGAAAACAGCAGGGCCGCCAGCACGAAGAGGTTCTTGCTCCACTGCGACGGGCGCAGCAGGGCGAGCCACGCCCGCACCCCTCCGGTCGGGACGGCCACGGCCGAGGCCGCTGGTTCGGTGGACATGGCCCTTGGATTGCGCGAGTTCCGTGCCGCCACGATCATCCTCCACCCGCCCGGGACACCCCCCGAGGCACGGCACATCCGGAGCCACCGCCCATGAGTTCATCGCCAAGCGCCACAACGGCTTACCCGACCGCCCCAGGCCGCGGCCGATGGCTGGCTGCCGCGCTCCTGGTCGGGATGGGTGTGGTGCTTGCCCCTCAGGCGATGACGACGGCCCTGCTCGGTCCGGATCGGGCACCACCCGAGGGGCTGATCGCCGGACTCTGGCTTTTCAAGGGACTGCTGGTCTTCCACGGGATCGTGGCGGCGGCGTTGCCGGCGTGGCTGACCCAGCGCGCCGCGACCCGCACCGACGCCGCCACGCCCTGGTGGGCGATCACCGTGCTGCTCGTCGCGGCGGTGGCCCTCCGGCTGCCGGGACTCGGGGATGGCCTCTGGTTCGACGAGATCCAGACACTCGTGGACTACGTCAGCCAGCCGTGGGGTGTGCTGCTCACCACCTTCGACAGCACCAACCAGCACCTGCTCTACTCGATCTCGGCGCGCGCGGCATCCGCCGTGATCGCCGACCCCGCCGTGGCGCTCCGGCTGCCGGCGGTGCTCTTCGGAGCCCTCTCGCTCTGGGCCGCGCTCGTGCACGGGCGACGCTGGTTGCCGGCCACGCAGGCCTGGTGGGCCGTCGCGGTGCTGCTGGTGTCGTACCACCACATCTGGTTCTCCCAGAACGCGCGGGGCTATACCGGCCTGCTGCTGGGAACCCTGGTGGCCACCACGCTGTTCCTCGACCTGCTGCGCGGCCGCACCGACACGCCATCCGGGATCTGGAAGTACGCCGTGGTGATGGCGCTCACGGTCATGACCCACGTCACCGCGTTGGTGGTGGTGGCCGGGCACGGCCTGGTCTGGCTGTGGCAGGCCCGGCGGCTGGGCGGGGGCGCGGCACGCTGGGCGCCGTTCGCCGCGCTCGCCCTGGCAGGCACCGTGTCGGCGATGGTGTATGCGCCGCTGCTGCCGCAGGTCCTCACGGCCGTGGGGGAGAGCGGCACCAGTGCGCCGAGCGTGGAATGGAAGCGCCCTGGCTGGTTCGCGGTGGAGGCGCTGCTCGGGTTGATCCGCGGGGTGCCGGCCGGCGCGGTGGTGGTACCCATCGCGCTGGCGGTGGTGCTGGTCGGGTTCCTGGGCGCCTGGCGTCGCGATCGCGTCG
The DNA here is from genome assembly GCA_964574665.1 of uncultured Gemmatimonadaceae bacterium. Classification (GTDB taxonomy): domain Bacteria; phylum Gemmatimonadota; class Gemmatimonadetes; order Gemmatimonadales; family GWC2-71-9; genus Palsa-1233. The sequence continues at coordinate 10,974 of CAZNOJ010000019.1, read as the reverse complement.
CCACCGCCCTCGCCACGCTGCCGATGGCGCTGCTCGGCGCCGCCCTGCTGGCCTCGGGTCACAACCTGTGGCCGCGGTTCTTCTTCTTCGGCGCCGCATTCGTGGTGCAGTGGGCGGTGCACGGCGGCTTCCTGGTGCTCGAGCGCCTGATGCCGGCCCACGCCTCCCGCGTCGGGCAAGGCGGGCTGGCAGTGATCACCGCTGCGAGCCTGGTGCTCCTGCCGCGAGCCTGGTCACCCAAGCAGGACTACCCCGCCGCCGTGGCCTGGCTCGCCGAGCATCGCGGGCCGAACGACCTCGTGGCAGGCAGCGCGATGATGCAGCTCCCGATCAATGCCTGGCTGGGTGCGGACTGGCCCATCGTCTCCGACTCCACTCCCCTGGCGGAACTGGAACGCGGCAGGAGCGGCGCCTGGGTGGCCTACACCTTCCCGATTCGCGTCGAGGTGGCGGAACCGGAGCTCTGGCGTGCACTGCAGGAGCGCTACCAGGTGGCCACGGTGATCCCCGCCACGATCGGCGGTGGGGAGATCGTGATTGCCCGTCGCCGCGCGCCCGGCGCGCAGGACGAGGGTCAGCGCACCCGCGACAGCGCGGTGCCTGCGCCGAACCAGTAGCCCACCATCTCACCCACCCCCCAGGCCACGAGATACGTGGCGATCAGGGGCAACGTGGCCGCGATGCGGGTGCGCGGCACGCCCTTGCGCGCGAGGGCCCCGACCGTGCGCACCAGCAGGAGCGCAGGCAGCGCCGCAGCCGCGGCACCGGTGACAAGGCGGCGGGGAAACGACGCCCCGCGCACGCGCGCCCCGGCGTACGACCGGGAGTAGAGGTAGCGCTGGCCCAGGTACTCCAGGTAGCCGAAGTGCTTCTTGTGTCCCACCACGAGGTCGGGATCCAGGTGCAGGACCACCCCGGCGTCCCGCATCGCATCGTGCAGCCGGTTCTCCCACTTCCCTTCCGCCGTCACCCCACGAAAGCGCGCCAGCACCTCGGCACGGTACACGATGTTGTTGCCGGGCAGCCAGGTGGAGGGTCCGCCCGGCAGGGGCGGCAGGCAGGCGGAGTACTCGCACAGGAAGGTGGACCAGTCGAGCAGCCGCTGGTCCGCGGCGTTGGCGATCGGGCCGCCCACCACGTCGCGTCCATCGGCCAGGTGCGCCAGCAGGCGCTGGCCCCAATCCGGGGGCACCAGCACGTGATCCTCGATCACCGCCACGGCGGGTGCGGTGGCCGCCTCGAAGGCGAGGTGGCGCATCATCGGGATGGTGGTGTCCGCCGGGACCTCGAGGATCCGCACCAGGGGGAATCGCTGGCGCACCGTGGTGCGCACCGGTTCACCGAGGCGATCCACCACCAGGGTCTCGAGCGCGACGGTGGGGCGCAGGGCCTCGACGGCCTCGAGGCACCCGAGGAGGTCGTGGAGGCCGTTCACCGACGGGACCACCACCGTGAGGGCTGCCGCAGTCATGGTCACCGCACCTGGCGAGGGGGAGGAAGTTCCGGGTGTTCCCAGCGGGGGGCGCCGTGCAGGACGCGATACGCCAGCCGCTCGACCCGCTGCCCGAACCGGATCCCGGGCGGAAGGTGCTGCCAGCCGATCGCGGCGACCTTGATGCTCCGCACCCCGGCGAGGTTGGCCCCGGCGATGTCGGTGAAGTACTGGTCGCCCACCATCACCGCGTGCGAGGGGTCCACGCCCAGCAAGTCCACCGTCGCGCGGAGCAGCGGACCGTCCGGCTTGCGGACCGGCACGACACCGGGCTGCCCGATGCGCGCCTGCGTGGATGCGTCGAACGAATCACGCCCGTGCAGCAGCGAGCGCAGCCGCAATGCACCGTCAATGCGGTATCCCTTGCACACGGGCATCGCCGGGAAGATCTCCCCCAGCTCGCGGAATCGGCCCTCATCGGCGTTGGAGAGGATGGCATGGCGCACGCCCGGCGCGTCAAGCACGGGGAACGCCCCGGCGAGGGTGGCCTGGTGGAACAGGGTCAGCGTGCCGTCCACGTCCCACACCATCGCCGTGATGCCGTGCTGCGCGAGGAATGCCGGGGTGATGCCGGCTGCGTCGCGGATGTGCCAGGTCGGCTCGAGGTTGCCGAGGATCGCCCGGATGCGCGGCAGCGACTGGGCGATGGTCCCCAACGGCGACTGGCGCTGCGACAGCCCGCTCATGGCACCAGCTCCGGCAGCTCGCCGCGGCGGAATCGCAACCCACCCACCACGGTCAGGGCGGCGAGGTAGGTGGTGGCCCCCGCCAGCACCAGCACCGGTGCCGAGCGATGGCCCAGCAAGACCAGCGAGCCGGTCATCACGCCCACGGCGATGAGGGTGCGTCCGAACCGCCACGGCGCCGGCACCCGGAGCCCGAGGTTCCACGCGTAGCCGGCGGCAATACCAGTCCGCACCACCTCGGTCGCCACGGTGGCGATGGCCGCGCCGATCAGCCCGTACGCCGGGATGAGCAGGAAGTTGAGTGCGAGGTTGAGCGCTGCAGCCCACGCGACGGTGTGGAGGAGCCGGTCCTGTCGCTCGTGGGCCACCAGGGCGGCCTGGGCCACGTTGCGGATCACGGCGACCGGAACGCACCACACCAGGATGCCGAGGGGTGCCGCAGCGGGAAGGAAGTCGGCGCCGAAGATCAGCGTGACCAGCGGCCCCGCCACCAGGAATCCTCCCAGCGCCATCGGCAACGCCCCGGCGAGCACCTGGCCGATTGCGCCGTGATAGAGCGCCTGCGCCGCGCCACCGTCGTGCCGGAGTCGGGTGAGCACCGGCAGCAGCGTGAGGGTGTAGGCCGCGCCGAGGTTGAGGAAGAAGGAGATCAGCGTGTAGGCGGCCGCGTAGTGACCCACGTCGGCCGGGGTGCGGAACAGGCGCAGCACGATCAGGTCGGAGTTGAAGATCGCGAGGCCGAGCACCGCGTGGGCGATCAGCGGCCAGCTGCGCGCGAGGAGCCGCCGGGCCGTCTCGGGGTGGATGACCGCCGGGGCGGTGCGCACCGCGCGCGGCAGCAGGCGGAGCAGCACGAAGGCCCCCACCGCCTCGCCGAGGAGTTGCGCCAGCGGCACCACGCCCAGGTCGGCGGGGCGCCGCACCGCGAACACCACCACCAGCGCAGCCACCACTTCGGTGAGGATCCGCGACAGCGAGGCATAGCCGGACTGCTCCAGCCCCAGGTGGGCCCAGCGCGTGCCCAGCGCCATCGGCAGGAGCACGGCACCGAACGCCGCCAGGATCGCCCCTTCGGGATCCGGCAGCAGCGTGAGCGCCAGCACGGCGTTCAACCCGGCGACGATCACCGCCACCAGCAATCGGCTGCCGAGCACGTCGGGGATGCGCTGGCCGATCTGGTCGGGTGCCTCGGCGACGTCGCGCACGCCGAGCGCCTCGACCCCACAGTCCGCGATCACCTGGAGGTACAGCAGCATCGCCAGCGCCAGCACGATCACCCCGTACGACGACGCGCCGAGGGTGCGGGCGAGATAGACCGTGGCGCCGAACGCGACCAGCCGGGCAGCGGCCTCCCCCATGCCGAACTTGAGGAAGGCGAGGCCCACGGAGTTGGCGGGCGTGCGGAGGGGAAGGGTCATGTGCGGGTCGTGAGGGTGCCCCACGCCTCGCCCGCCGTCCACACGGCCAGGAAGAGCAGCAGCACCGGCAGGGCAAGGAGGAACCTCCCCCCATCGCCCCGACGCCACTGGACCCTGGCGTGGCGGACCAGCAACACGAACGGAATCACCGGCGCCGCCGCGGCCAGGAGGAACCGCTTCGCAGGGGACAACCCCCGGCCACGGATGGCACCGAACAGCCGGCCCCAATGCCAGCGTTCGCCCAGCAGGCGGCCCAGGGGTGCCGGCGTGCGACGGTGCACCACGACCAGCGCCGGATCCAGGCGGAGCTCCTCGCCGTCGCGCTGCAGCGCCCAATGCACGGCCGGTTCGTGAAACCGTTCCGTCCAGAGCTCCCGGGTGGCTTCGAGCGCGCGTCGCTTGTAGACCACGTTGACGTCGCTCACCCAGTCCACGGTGCGCGACGCGAAGGGGAGGGAGTAGCGGGAATAGTCGGTCACGTGCAGCGCCCAATCCACCAGCCGAGCCGGGGCCGGTTCGATCGCGCCGCCGATCACCGCGTAGGGTGCCTGGTGCAGGCGCACTGCGGTGCGGGCCCAGTCGGCACGCGGCAGGCCGCGGTCCTCGACAATTGCCACCAGCTCGCCGCGCGCCACGCGCAAGGCGGCGGAGCGGCGTCGGTCGTAGAGCTCGTGCTGTCCTGCGGCGGTGTGGGCGGGCCGGGCCGTCGGCACCGCACCGAGCGCCAGGAAGCGCACCCCGGGGTATTGCGGTTCGAGGTGACGGACCTCGGCCACGCTCTCGTCGTATGGCACCAGCACTTCCATCGGCGGCGGGTCCTGCTGGGCCGCGAGGGCGTCGAGCAGGCGCGGCAGCGCGTCGCCGCCCTCGACGATGGTCACCACCACGCTGAGCAGGGGATCCGTCATCCGCCGAGGCGGCCGAGCGGCGGAAGGTGCACCGCCTCGCGGGTGGCGGAGCTCTGGCGCACGGCCGCTGCCACCTGCACCGCCCGCAGGCCATCGTGGCCATCGGCGAGCCAGCCACCGGGGTGTCCCTCGATCCGGGCCACGAAGTCGCGCAGCTCCTCCGCGAAGGCGAGCTGGGTGGTCGTCTCCCAGGAACGGAACTTCTCCCGCAGCATCACCTCGGGATACCACTTGCGCTGGGTGCGCCGCGGCGCGCCGGGGCGCTCGTGCGTGATCAGCAGGTTGCGCATCGGCCCGTAGGACCCCCGCACCATCCCCAGCGTGCCGTAGGCCTCCACCACCAGGCGATACCCCTCCCACTCATCCCAGGTGGCGTGATAGCGCGCCGCCACGCCCGACGGGGAGCGGAGCACCGCGATCGCATCGTCCTCCGATCCGGGCACCTGCCACACCTGCTCGCTGGCCACGCCGTACACCTCGGTGATGTCCCCGAGGAAGAATCGGGCGAGGTCGCTCAGGTGAATGCCGATGTCCATCGTGGCTCCGCCGCCGGACTCCGGGGCGCGGTACTGCCATTCGGCCCGGAAGTTGGCCAGCCCATCGTGTCCGCCGAAGAGGCGCACGTGGACCAGCTCGCCGATGGTGCCGTCGTCAATGGTGCGCCGCACGAAGGCCATCGCCGGGAAGTACCGGAGGTTGAACCCCACGGCGAGCACCCGCCCGGACTCCTTCGCCGCCGACACCACCGCCTCGGCGCTGGCCACCGAGTTGGTGATGGGCTTCTCCACCAGGACGTGGAGTCCGCGCGACAGGGCGGCCACGCAGGCGTCCGCGTGGAACTGCACGGGGGACGAGACGATGACCGCATCCAGGGGCGTGCCCCAGAGCTGGTCGAGGGTGGCGACCGCGGTGGCCCCCGCCCCGGCCACTCGCCGGGCGGCGGCGAGGTCGGGGTCGGCCACCGCGACGAGGACCGTCGCCGGATTGGCGCGCACCGACGCCGCCCGCATCCGGCCGATCACCCCGGCCCCGACGATCCCGATCCGAATTGGCATGGCCACTCGCATATGAGAGGAGAGGATGTCGCCGGGAGGGGCAGGAAGCATGCCTCGGCGCAAAAAGGTACCCATGGGCACAAGGCGGCCCTCACCTGGTGCCGGTCAGGCGGCGAGTGTGCAAGTCGTGGCGAGATAAACGACCTAGCGTTCACGTCAGCGCTCGAGGGCTCTGCAGGCGTTCAAGACTTGTACAGTCCGCTCGACAATGCCGCGCATTCTGACGCACCCCAAAATCACAAGTACAAACGTAGCAACAACTTAAGCTACGGCCGCGCGGCACCCTCCCGACCGGCACCATACTTGCCGATTCTTTACAGCATACCCGCGGGCACGTGCCCGTGGACTGCGCAAGCGCTGCTCAGAGCACACCCGGGGTGACCCGGCGTCGCAGAGCCAGGGGACTCCCACTCGACCGGGAGTCAGCCCAGCCGCCAGCGAGGCGAAATGGCCCCCACGGGGGCGACTTCGTCCGGTGGCCGAGCATGGGCACCGGACCTCGGACTGACGGAGCCGGTACCTGTGACTCAGCGCAATCCTGCCACTCGCCTTCATCGCTCGGCCTCCTGCGCCGGCGCCCTGCTCGCCCTCGCGATCAGTGGCTGTGCCGCCGGCTCCAGCGCGGTGACACTCCCGGGTGGCCCCGGTGCCATCACCCTCTCCATCGAGGGGTTCACGGGCGGGGCCTCGGGCAAGGTGGTCATCACCGCGCCGGGTGGCGACCAGGACACGGTCACCACCTCGGGGGTCATCGACGACCTCGCGCTCGGCGTCTACCAGTTGCAGCCGCTGGTCTCGCAGGCCCTCAATCACACCTGGAATCCGTCCGAGGGTGCCCGCACTCTGGTGCTCGACTCCCAGCAGCCCACCGCGACGGTCGCGTTCCATTACCAGCTTGCCACCGGCGCCCTCGACCTGCGTGTCGCCGGGCTGCCCACCACCACCGACCCCGCCGTCCGGATCACCGGGCCGAGCGGGTTCGTGCTCAACCTGGTCGGGAGCGCGACGCTGCGCGGGCTGGCCCCGGGCACCTATCAGCTCACCGCCATGGAGCGGGTCATCGGCACGGCGCACTACCTGCCTTCGGACTCGTCCACCACGGTCAGCATCACCCCGTCGCTCGTGCCGGTTGCCGTGGAGTTCGCCTACGCCCGGAAGACCGCGGCGCTGATGCTCAACGTCACCGGCGTGCCCGACGGCGCCCTGGCGCAGATCGCGATCAGCAGCACCACCGGGTACCAGGCCGTGATCTCGGCCACCACGACGGTGGGCACGCTCGACCCCGGCAGCTACACGGCGATGCCGCTCGACATCTCCTGGCAGGGTCACACCTGGCAGGCCGAGACGCCGCAGGTCACCTTCTCGGTGGACACCGGTTCGGTCCAGCTCGATGTCAACTACCGCATCGTGACCGGTGCCCTCACCCTCGATGTGGCGGGGCTGCCCGATGGGGCCGCCGCCGAGATCGAGGTGTGGGGCCCGGGGGACTTCTCCCGCACGGCCAGCGGCCCTGAGGCCTTCGTCGGGCTGGTGCCGGGCGTGTACTCGATCTTCCCCCGGAGCTTCTGGTTCAATGGACGCCGGTGGACGCCGCGCGGCGGCCATCGCGACTTCACCGTCCCGCCGGGTCGTGACGGCGTCCGGGGTGAGGTCGACTACGACGAGGCCACCGGCTCGCTCCGGGTCACCATGGTGGGTCTCCCCAACGGCGCCCAGGGGCGCGTGGTGGTGCTCGGTCCGGAGTACGTGGACACCGTCACCTCGACCCGCGTGCTCGGCGGGCTGGAGCCCGGCAACTACACGCTGTCCGCCGAGAACGTCACGGCGGGGAGCAACACCTTCGGCGCGGCGCCGGCGCTGCAGAACGCGGCCGTCACCTCGGCCGACACCGCCGCCCGCACCGTGCAGTACGGCCTGGTCACCCAACCCAATTCCGGGGTGCTGCTGATCAACGTCAACGGCGCGCCGGCCGGCGGCGGCGATGTCACCGTCACCGGACCGAATGGCTTCACGCGCCGCCTCACCGCCACCACCAGCATCACCTCCCTGGCTCCGGGCACGTACACCATCTCGGCGCTCGGTGTCACGGCGGGCGGCAGCAGCTACGTGGCGACGCCCGGCTCGCAGACCGCGGCGGTGAGCAACGGCAGCACCGTCACGCGCAGCGTGGGATACGCGGTGGCCGCCCCGACCACCGGCAACCTGGCCATCAATGTCTCCGGGCTCCCCGGCGGTGCAGCCGCCGCCATCACGGTCAGCGGGCCGGGCGGCTACTCGCAGTCGGTCACCGCCGCCGGGACGATCTCGGGTCTTGCCGTGGGCAGCTACACGGTGACGGCGCAGGCCGTCTCCGCCGGCGGGACCACGTACAGTGGTGTCCCGGTCTCGCAAACGGTGTGGATCGCGGCTGGGGCCACGGCGTCGCGTTCGGTGAGCTACTCCGCCGCGGCCCCGACCACCGGCGGTCTCACCATCACCATCAGCGGGCTGCCCTCCGGTGCCCAGGGTGATGTGACCGTGACCGGTGCGGGTGGCTACAGCCGCACGCTCACCGGCACGACGGCCATCACCAACCTGGCCCCGGGCACCTACACCATCACCGCCGCGGCCGTGGCGGCGGGCGGCAACAATCACGTGCCGACGCCCGCCTCCCAGACCGCCTCGGTGGTGGCCGGGAACACGACGTCGCGCAGCGTGGGCTACGCCGTTGCCGCGCCGACCACCGGTGCGTTGACCGTGACGATCTCCGGCCTCCCCGGCGGTGTCGCCGGAGGAGTCGTGGTGACCGGGCCCAATGGCTATTCGCAGGCAGTCTCCTCCACCACCACGCTGAGCGGCCTGCCCGTCGGTAGCTACACGGTGACGGCCTCCACGGTGTCGTCGAGTGGCAACAGCTGGACGGCCACGCCGGCGTCGCAGTCGGCCTGGGTTGCTGCAGGGGCCACCGCGTCGCGTGCGGTGTCGTATGCGCTGGTGGCGCCGACCAACGGCGCGCTGGCCCTCACCGTGAGCGGACTCCCGGGCGGCACCGCGGCGGCGATCACCGTCACGGGTCCCGGCGGCTATTCGCAGGCCGTGACCTCGGGTGGCACGCTGGGCAACCTCGCCGCGGGGAGCTACACCATCACGGCCACGACGGTGAGCGCGGGAGGCAGCTCCTATCTCCCCACCCCGACGACACAGACTGCGTCGGTCACCGCGGGCAACACCACCTCGCGCACCGTGGCCTATGCCGTGGCGGCGCCCACCACCGGCGGCCTGGCGCTCACCATCAGCGGCCTCCCGGGCGGCGGCGCCGCCGCCGTGTCCGTCACGGGACCGGGGAACTACGCGCAGGCCGTGACGGCGACGGGCACCCTCGGCGGCCTCGCCGCGGGGAGCTACACCATCGCCGCACAGAACGTGACGATTGGCGGCACGCAGTACGCCCCTGCCCCGACCTCACAGTCGGCTGCCGTCACCGCAGGCGACACCGCGACGCGGAGCGTGGCCTATACGGTCGTCGCGCCGACCACCGGTGCACTCACGGTGACCGTGACCGGCCTGCCCGGCGGTGCCGCGGCAGCCGTCACGGTGACGGGGCCCGGTGGCTACTCCCAGGCGGTGACGGGCACCACCACGCTCAACGGGCTGGCCGAGGGGAGCTACGTCGTGGCGGCGAGTGCCGTCACCAGCGGCGGCCAGGGATACGGGGCCTCACCCGCGTCGCAGAACGTCTGGGTCGCGGCGGGCGCGACGGCATCCCGCACGGTGACCTACGCGAGCACGGGCGGCGGCGGTGGTGGCGGTGGCGGGAACGCCACGATCAGCGTGGACACCACCACCCGTTTCCAGGTGATGACCGGCTGGGAGGCGACCGACCAGGCTGGCCAGGAGTCGGCGGGCTACTCCTCCTGGCGCAGCACGCTGATGACCCAGGCGGCCGACCTCGGCATCAACCGGATCCGGCTGGAGCTGCGGGCCGGCGCGGAGAACACGGTGGACTACTGGACCCGGCTCCGCAACGGCACGATCACCGATGCCGAGTGGCGCAATGTCCGGTATCGCCCGGTTAACGACAACTCGAGCGCCACCTCGGCCAACCTGTCGGGCTTCCAGTTCTCCGAGTTGAATCATCACGTGGAGCAGGTGGTGTTGCCGCTCAAGCAGGCCGTTGAGGCCCGGGGTGGACGACTCTACATCAGCCTGAACTATGTCGGATTCGGGTCGGGTACCGACGTGCACCACGCGCCGGCGGAGTACGCCGAGCTCCTCCTGGTCGCGTTCCAGCACCTCCAGGCCCGTTACGGGATCGTGCCGGACGCAGTCGAACCCGTCCTCGAGCCTGACAATGCCACGGAGTTCTCCGCCAGCATGCTCGCAGCGATGATCGTGGCCACCGGGGATCGGCTGGCGGCAGCCGGCTTCCGCCCCGACTTCGTCGGCCCGTCCACGATGAGCATGGCGAACGCGCCCACCTGGCTCGACCAGATGGCCTCGACGCCGCGGCTGTTCACGTACCTGAAGGAGCTCTCCTACCACCGGTACACCGGGGTGTCCGACGCCAACCTGACGGCGATCCGGTCGCGGGCCGCGGCGCGGGGCATCCGCACGGCGATGCTGGAGCACATGGGGAGCGGGGTGGAGGCGCTCTACAAGGACCTCACCCTCGCCAACGCCTCGGCGTGGCAGCAGTTCGCGCTGGCGTTCCCGACCAGCGACAACGGGGCCCAGTACTTCACCATCAGCGGGACCACGGTGACGATGGGCAGCCGCACCAAGCTGCTGCGGCAGTACTTTCGGTACGTCCCCTTCGGGGCGCAGCGGGTGGCCGCCACGAGCGCCTCCGGGGGCGTGCGGCCGGTCGCCTTCCTCAGCCCCGGCGGCGGGATGGCCGTGGTGCTCCACATCGATGCCGCCGGCAGCTACAGTGTCGCGGGACTGCGTCCCGGCACCTACACCGTCGAGATCACCAGCAATGCTGGCACGCGGAGCACGTTGCCTTCGGTGACTGCCACCGTCGGCGGGAGTGTCTCCGTTTCCCCGACATCCACTGGCGTGTTGACCCTTTCCAAGGTACCCTGATGCAGCCCCAGCGCCTTCGGGAATCAATGCCCGCACTGTCAGGATTGCTGTGCCTCCTGCTCGCGGCCTGTTCGCCAGACAGGCTCCGGGACGTGTCCGACTTGACCGGCTCGGGCGGCCTCCCGCCCGGCACGGACTCGCTCTACGGGACGCCCCCCGACCCGATCCCGGAGTTGCCGCCGCCGCCGGCCAGCGTCCGCCGATTCGTTGGAGCCGAACGCATCCTGACGTGGCAGTTCTTGCGCAACCAGAATCACCGGATCAGGCAGACCGCTGTGAGCGACTGCGGCCAGACTGCGACGTCGACTGAGCGCTACGGCGACATCGGAATGTGGTGCGCGATCGTGGCCG
>CAZNOJ010000018.1:0-32420 GCA_964574665.1 uncultured Gemmatimonadaceae bacterium | reverse complement strand
CTCCCGGCGCGCGTACGCGATGGCGGCACGGATCAGCCGGCGGCTTCCCTCGATGGACACCGGCTTGATGCCGATCGCCGAACTCTCCGGGAAGCGGATCTTGCGCACACCCATCTCGTCCTGCAGGAAGCGGATCACCTTGCGGGCCTCGGCGCTCTCCGCCTCGTACTCGATGCCGGCGTAGATGTCCTCCGTGTTCTCGCGGAAGATCACCATGTCCACCGCTCCCGGGTCCTTGACCGGCGACGGCACGCCGCTGAACCAGCGCACCGGGCGCACGCAGGCGTAGAGGTCCAGCTCCTGGCGCAGCGCCACGTTGAGGGAACGGAATCCCCCGCCCACCGGGGTGGTGAGCGGGCCCTTGATGGCCACCAGGTAGCGGTCGATCGCGGCGAGGGTGTCGTCAGGCAGCCACGAATCGAAGCGCTCCTTGGACTTCTCGCCCGCGAACACCTCGTACCAGGCGAGGCGACGACGGCCATCATAGGCCTTCCGCACCGCGCCATCGAGCACGAACTGCGAGGCCCGCCAGATGTCGGGGCCGGTGCCGTCGCCCTCGATGAAGGGGATGATCGGCTGGTCGGGGACCTGCAGCGCCCCGTCGGCCAGGGTGATCGGATCGCCCGCCGCCGGCGGCGCGAGATGGGTAAAGGCGGAGTTCTTGGGCATCCAGCAATAATAGCGGGAGGCATCCGACCCGGTATCATTCGCCCGTGCCGTCGTCCCCCGCCCCGTCCGCACCGTCGCATCCCCTGAGCGACGGCGACCACCGCGCCGTGGGCGCCGGCCGCCTGATCCGCACGCTCGAGGCGGTCTCCCCCCGCGCCGCCGCCCGGGTCGCCGAGGCACTCTTCGTCAGGACGATCCGCCCCCCGGCGCGCCCCGATGAAGCGGCGTGGCTCGCCGCGGCCACCCGCCGCTCCCTGACCGTGATGGGCCAGCGGATCGCGTGGTATCGCTGGGGTGTGGCCGGCGCGCCGCGCGTGGTGTGTGCCCACGGCTGGTGGAGCCATGCCGGTCGCTTCGTCCAGCTCGGTCAGGCCCTCGCCGCGGCGGGGTTCGAGGTGGTGGCCTTCGACGCGCCCGGCCACGGTCGGAGCGGCGGGTGGCGGGCCTCGATGCCCGAGTTCGGGCGCACCCTGCGCGCCGTGGTGGAGGCGGCCGGCCCGATGCATGCCGCCATCGGGCACTCGCTGGGCGGTGCAGCCACGATCTTCGCGACCCACCGCGGCTTGCCGGTGCAGCGGGCCGCGGTGCTGGCGGCACCCGCCGACGTGATGGTCTGGGTGGATCGCTATGCCGAGGCACTGGGCCTCTCGGCGGCACTCGACCGCCGGGTGCGCGACCGCCTCGCTGCGCGCCTCGACGTGTCCTGGGACGACCTCAACCTGCTTGCCGCCGCCAGCACGATGCGGATTCCCGGACTCGTGGTGCACGACGCCGATGATCGCGACGTGCCGGCCGAGGAGGGTCGCGCCCTCGCCGACCGCTGGCCCGGCGCCGCCTTCGTGGGCACCTCCGGGTTGGGACATCGCGGCGTGTTGCGGGATCCCGCAGTGATCACCGCGGTGGTGGAGTTCGTGCGGGGCTAGGCCGACTGCCTCAGTCGCCGAGCAGGTCCTGCAGCAGCTTGTCCACCACCTCGACCACGCGACCCGAGACGATCCGTGACAACACGTCCATCGTCTCGAGGGGCAGCGACTCCGGGTGACGCCGGTCCTTCTGGAACCGCACGATCTGGCCGAGGAGGACGGCAGCCATCGCCGGCGCACCCTCGTGATCGCCATCGGCTTCCTCGTCGCTGCGGGCCACCGCCTCGTAGCGTGAGGACGGCAACGACGCAGCCCACGGCTCGTGGTCGTCCTCGGACGGCTCGCCGTCCTCGTCGAGCAGGTCGGTGGGGATCGGCACGATGGCGTAGAGCTCGCACCGCAACCCGGGATGGTCCTCCCGGGCAGCCAGCACCAGCTGGCGCGGTTCCTCGAACACGCCGTGACGCTCGAGCAGGTCGGTGAGCCCCGGTGGCACGGCACAGCGCGCCACCAGGGTGCCGTCCAGGAAGGTGCCCATGCAACGCATCCCGTCGGGCACGCGGTCGTCGCTGATCTCGCGCACCTCGATGGCGACCGGCAGGTCGGTCGTCGCGAGCACCGAGTCGGGTCGCGGACCATCGCCTGGCGGCGGCACGGCATCGAGCGGATGGTCGTCCATGGAGGGCTCCCAGGGTGTGTCGGGGAATCTATCATCCCCGTGCGAGCGGGTATCTTCCCCCGCGTGACCTTGCCCGGCGACCCTGGCAGCGGCCTCGACCATCAGGCGGTGCGGCGCTGGCCGCGCACCGCGGCGGCGCACGTGCTGGGCGGCTCGCTCTGCCTGGCCGTGCTCGCGGCGCTCCCGGTGGCACCGAGCGACCTGGATCGCCACCAGTTTCCCAAGGAAACGCTGGTGCATGCCGGCGTGTTCCTCGCCGTGCTGCTGGCGCGGCCGTGGCCGCTCTGGCGCGGCCGCGGCGCGGTGCAACTCGGCGCCGTGGTCCTGGCAGCGTGGTCGCTGCTCACCGTGTTCGCCGCCACCAATCCGTGGATGGGATGGCGCGCGGCGTCGCTCACCATCACGGCGATCATCGGCTTCGGCACGGCGCACGCCCTGGCGCGCACCGGGGCCGGCACCATCCTGCTCGGATGGTCGGCGCTCGCGGCCGTGCTCGGCGCGGGCACCGGCCTCGCCCAGGCGCTCGGGGTGGAGCATCCGTTCTTCTCGCGGTTGCGCGCACCCGGCGGCACCTTCGGCAACCGCAACTTCCTCGCCCACCTCGCGGCTGCCGCCTCGCCGCTCCTCGCGCACCAGCTGTTGCTGGCGCACCGACGGCGCGGCGTGGTGCTCGCCGCGATCGGCATCGCCGCGCTCACCGCCGCCCTGGTGCTGACGCGGTCGCGTGCCGGCTGGCTTGCCGCCCTCGCCGGGATCGGCACGATGGTGGTCGCCCTGCTGCTGGCCCGCCGGCACGCCGGCGTGCCGATCGGGCCACGACGCCTCACGCTGCTCGCCGGCATGATGGCCACGGGTGCGGTGCTGGCGATCGTCTCCCCGAACACGCTGGAATGGCGCAGCGACTCGCCCTACAGCGACACCCTCGGCAACCTGGCCAATTTCCGCGAGGGATCGGGACGGGGGCGCCTGCTCCAGTACCAGAACACCCTCGAGCTGGTGCAGCGCCATCCCGTGCTGGGCGTGGGCCCGGGCAACTGGGCGCTCCACTACGGCGAGGTGGCCCCGCGCGGCGACCCGTCGTTCGCGTCCAACGACGTGGTGCCGCTCAATCCCTGGCCCAGCAGCGACTGGCTGGCGTTGGCGAGCGAGCGCGGCGTGCCGGCCGTGCTGGCACTGGTGCTGCTGGGCATCGGGCTGCTGTGGCGCGCGGTGCGGAGCGTGCGGTCCGGTGGAGAACGCGCCATCGCGGGCGCGGCCCTGGCCTCCACCGTGGCGGCGGTGACCGTGGCGGGGATGTTCGACGCGGTGCTGCTGCTCGCCGTGCCGGTGCACTTCACCACCATCACGCTCGGCGCGCTGCTGGCGGCCGCCGACGGCGAGACCCGCGAACCGCTGCCCCCGCCCAACCGGGCCGCGACATGGCTGGTGCTGCTGGCGGCCCTCGGTTTGGCGCGATCGGCGATGCAGACCGGCGCCTATGTGATGGCCGGCGACGGCAGCTCCCGCGCCCGCCTGGAGCGCGCGGCGGTGGTGGATCCCTTCAGCTACCAGCTCCGGATCCGCCTGGCCCGCGGACCGTGCCGCACGTCACGGGACCACGCCCGCGCGGCACTGCGCCTGGCCCCGACCTGGCCGGCCGCGCGCGCCGCCGCGCGGCGATGCGGAGTAGGTGAAGGGTGAAGGGTGAAGGGTGAAGGGTGAAGGGTGAAGGGTGAAACGTGATGCGTGACGCGGGAGGAGGCGAAACCCTCGCCTCCCCTTCACCGTTCACGCTTCACCTGCTCCGTACTCCGCCCAGCTGCCGTCGTAGATCGCCACGGGCGGCCCCACGCTGGCGGGGTCCGATGCGCGGACCACCTCGACCGCGAGCGCCATCACGCAGGCGCTGGTGCCGGAGCCACAGGTCGCCACGAGGCGGCGCCGGAGATCGAGTCCTTCCTCCGCGAAGATGGCCTTGAGGCGCGGCACGCGGTGCATCAGCCCCGTGGCCGGGTCGGTGAAGGCGTCGAACGGGATGTTCCGGCTCCCCGATATCCGGCCGCGCCGCACGCCCGCGCGCGGCTCATCCACCTCGCCGCGGAATCGCAACGCGGGCCGGCAGTCCACGATCTGCCCCTCCTCCTCGCCCGCCACGATCCGGTCGATCCCCGCCCGGTCCACTACCAGCCGCTCATCGCGCTCCGGCACGGGATACCCGGTGCGGGGACGGCGTTGGGCACCGACCTGGATCGGGCGCGTGGCGCTGGCCCACGCGGGGAAGCCGCCGTCGAGCACCGACACGCCCCGGTGCCCGAACACCCGGAAGGTCCACCAGATGCGCGCCGCGGACAGGTTAACCCCGCTGCCGTCGTACACCACCAGCGCATGGCGCGGACCGATGCCATGCGCTTCGCACGCCGCCGCGAACGCCGCGGGCGTGGGAAGCATGTGCGGCCGGGGATCGGCCGGATCGGTGAGCGCCTCCAGCGGCAGGCGGATCGCGCCGGGAATGTGGGCGGCGAGATACTCCGCCTCGGGGTCGCGCGACGCGGTGGGGAGGTACCAGGACGCATCCACCAGCACCAGACCCGGCGCGCCCAGCAGCGAGCCCAACCGGTCGGCGGAGATCAACGGGGGTGCAGTAGATTGGAACTCGGGCACGCTTCACCTCACGGACAGGACATGACGCACCACCCACGAGCGCGGGCCACGTGACACGATTCGCCCTGGTGCTGATCCGCTACCGCCGACCGCTCGAGGAGGTGCAGGCCTCGACGGCCGAGCATCGCGCCTACCTGGCCACCCTGCACGCACGGGGCGTGCTGGTGGCCTCGGGGCCCTTCGAACCTCGCACCGGCGGCGCGATCCTGCTGCGCTTCCGCGACGGGACCGCGGACACTCCCGAGACGATTCGCGACGCCGATCCCTACTTCCAGCGCGGCCTCGCGGAGTACGAGCTGCTGCACTGGGCGCCGACGATCGGGCACGACACCCTCGACCCGGCCTGACCGATGCAGCGGTTCACCTTCCACAACCCGACCCGGATCCACTTCGGTGTGGGCCAGGCCAGCTGGCTCGATCGCGAGATCCCGCGCGAGGCCCGGGTGCTGCTCGGCTACGGCGGCGGCAGCCTCTTCGCCAGCGGGGCCCACGCCGCGGTGCGCGAGGCGCTCGGGTCGCGCCACGTGGTGGAGATCGGCGGGATCGAAGCCAACCCCGACCTCACCACCGTGCACCGCCTGGTGGACGCCGTCCGCTCGGAGCAGCTGGACACCCTCCTGGCGGTCGGCGGTGGCTCGGTGATCGATGCCTTGAAGCTGGTGGCGATTGCGGCGCCGCGCGAGGGGGATCCCTGGGCGCTGGTCACCCGGCAGGTCCGGGCAACGGCAGCGCTGCCGCTCTTCACCGCGCTCACCCTCCCGGCCACCGGCTCCGAGATGAACCACTACAGCGTGATCTCCCGTCGCGACACCGGGGAGAAACGCTCGTTCGGGGACCCGCTGATGCGGCCGGTCGCGTCCGTCGTGGACCCGTCGTGGATGCGCACCCTGCCGGCGCGGCAGGTGGCCAATGGCATCGTGGATGCCTATTCCCACGTGCTGGAGCAATACCTCACCTATCCCGCCGCCGCGCCGGTCCAGGATCGCTGGGCCGAGGGCCTGTTGCAGACCCTGGTGGAGGTGGCCCCGATCACCCTCGCCGATCCCGACGACCTCGACGCCCGCGGCGCGTTCGCCTGGGCGGCCACCCTGGCCCTCAACGGGCTGCTGGCCACCGGCGTGCCCACGGACTGGGCGACGCACCAGATCGGTCATGAACTGACCGCGCTGCACGGCATGGACCACGGGCAATCGCTTGCGGTGGTCTTCCCCGCCCTCCTCGCTCACCAGCGCAACGGCAAGCGGGCCAAGCTGCTGCAGTACGGCGCACGGGTCTGGGGCCTCGACCCCGCCAAGGGGGAAGCCGCCGTGGACGACGCCATCGCGCGCACCCGCGAGTTCTTCGGGTCGCTCGGCGTGGCCACCCGACTCCGCGACTACGCGATTCCAGCCGCCACCGCCGACGAGGTGGCCCGCCGCCTGGCCGCGCGTGGTGCCCTGCCGCTCGGCGAGCATCGCGACCTGGACGCCGCCGCCGTGACCCGGATCCTCCACGCCGCCCACTGAGCCACCTGATGCTCGGTGGCGACGATTCCAGTCGCGCCCGCGCCGCAGATTCCGTGGCACCCACCGTGGACACCCTGTCCAGTTTTGGTGACACCGGCCGCCGTACCCCCCAGGGTCAAGTGCTTGTCGCGCCACGGTTTCCCGCCGGCGGCGGCGGCGGCGCGGCGCGGAATCGCCGCCGCCCGGGCGTGGCACGATAAATGAGATACCTCGTGGGTGCGCGGAGGCCCGGTCCGGAACCCCGCCCTGATCCGGACCCCCGCGTGTCACCAGGACGCGTGGCGGTTCGACGCGCCACAAGGATGGTCCGGATGTTTGGCGATGCGATGTACGAGGAGGAGGACCGGCTTCGCCGCGCGGCCGAAGGTCAGGCCGACGGGGCGATCCCCGGTGAGGACGATCGGCAGGACCTGATCGCTGCTGGCGGCCTCGACGAACACCTGCGCCGCCGCCAGGCGATCGCGCAGCTGCTCCGCGAAGTCGGCGGCTGCTGACCACACAGGGCGAGGCCTCGCCTCGCCCCTACGAGTTGGCGTGGCGGATCTCCGCGGCCTTCTCGGCGCCCCGCAGTTCCTCTCCCGGATTGACATACCGATCGAGTGCCTGGCGGTACTGGCGTTCATAGAGCGCCTGGTATCGCCCGCCCTGCGTGACCAGCGTCTCGTGGCGGCCCCGCTCCACGATCCGTCCTCCCTCGAGCACCAGGATCTGGTCGGCGGAGGTGATGGTGGAGAGCCGGTGCGCGATCACGAACGTGGTCCGACCGTGCCGCAACCGGGCCAACCCTTCCTGGATCAACGACTCGCTCTCGGAATCGAGCGACGAGGTCGCCTCGTCGAGGATCAGGATCGCCGGGTCGGCCAGGATCGCGCGCGCGATGGCCACCCGCTGGCGCTGGCCCCCCGACAGCCGGACCCCGCGCTCCCCGACGATCGTCTGGTAGCCGTCCGAAAACCCCAGCGCGAACTCGTCGCAGTGCGCGATCCGCGCCGCCTCGAGCACCTCCGCGTCGCTGGCGTCCGGCCGCGCGAAGCGGATGTTCTCCATCACGGTGCCGTCGAACAGGAAGTTGTCCTGCAGCACGATGCCGAGCGACTGGCGGTACTCCCGCAGCTTGAGGGTGGCCAGGTCGCGGCCGTCAACCAGGATGCGCCCGCCCTGGGGATGGTTGAAGGCCATCACCAGCGACACCAGGGTGCTCTTGCCCGACCCGCTCGGCCCGACCAGCGCGGTGGTGCTGCCGGCGGGGGCGTCGAAGGAGATGTCGTGCAGCACCGGGTCGTCGGCCTGGTACCCGAAGGTGACCCCCTCGAAGCGGACGTGGCCGGTCACGTGCGGGACCGCCACGCGCGCGGCGTCGTCGGCGTCCTCCGGCGTCACGCTGCGGAGCTCCCGGATCCGGTCGAGGCCGGCGAACGCCTCGGTGATCTGGGTCCCGATGGACGCGATCTGCACCAGCGGCGCAGCCACGATGCCGGTGAAGAGGATGTACATCAGGAAGTCGCCCTGCGTCATGCGGCCGGCCATCAGGTCGCGCCCGCCCACGAGGATGAGCAGCGTGCCGATGGCGCCCACGACCACGGTGGACAGCGCCCCCGTGGCGGAGATCCCCGTCATGGACGACGCCACGTTGCGGAGCAGCCGGTGCACGCCGCGCGAGAACTCCAGCTTCTCCCGCCGCTCGGCGGTGTAGGCCTTCACCACCCGGATGCCGGAGATGCTCTCGACGAGCCGGCCGGTCACCTCGGCGTTGATCTTGCCGCGCTCGCGGAAGATCGGCCGCAGCTTGGTGAAGGCGAAGGCCATCCCCACCGCGAAGATGCCCAGCAGCGCCAGGGTCACCGTGGTGAGGCGCCAGTTGATCCAGAACAGCACCCCCAGCCCCACGGTGGCGGTGATGGCGCCGCCCACCAGCTGCACCAGGCCGCTGCCGACCAGGTTGCGGATCCCCTCGGCGTCGCTCATCACCCGCGAGACGAGGATGCCGGTCTGGGTGGAGTCGAAGGTGCCGATCGGGAGGCGGACAAGATGGGCCTGCACCGTGCGCCGCATCTCGGTGATGGCGCGCTGCGCCGCGACGCCCAGGATCTGCGACAGCGCGAACGACGAGCCCGACTGCACCAGCGTGGCCGCACCCACCACCACCGCCAGCGTGGCGAGCTGCCCCGGGTCGCCCGAGGGCAGCACCGTGTCGATCAGCGACTTGGACGAGCCCGGGAGGACCAGGCCGGCGGCGCGGTTGACCAGCATGATCACGAAGCCGAGCGCCAGGCGACCGCGGTGCTGCCAGACGAGCTCGCGGGCCTCGCGCCACGCCATCTCGGTGGTGACCTTCCGCTTCGGCTCGTCGGCCCGCGGCCCGCCCCCACGGCCGCGTCCCTCGCCGGTGCCCCCCCGTCCCCCGATTCCCCCGCCACGACCAGGCATCGTCATGGCGGAAGCATAACGACCCACGCCGCGGGGCGCGTGAAGCGTGAAGCGTGAAGCGGGTCCGGAGCGATTCCGATGTCCGCTTCACGGTTCACGGTTCACGCGTCACGCTTCACGCCCCGGGCGTCAGTCGGCCGCGCGCGCTCCGAGCTGGTCGAGCCCGTCCTCGATCTCGCGGTCGGTGACGCGGCGCGGTTGCGCGCTCCCGATGATCGGGTTGGTCCTCGCCACGTCCACCGCCGCGATGCGTCCGCCGCGGGTGACGCGCACCAGGGCCTCGGCCACGCCATGCTTGCCGTCCTCTCCCTGTTCCACGCCGAGGACCAGCACGACCGGGATGGCGGCGTCCCAGCTGCGGCGCACCCGGTAGTGCTGGGCGTCGATCCGCTCGAGCGGCAGGTCGGTCTCGGCGCGCTGCCCGTTGCGCCAGGAGTAGACGGTGCCGTAGACCCGCGCCTCCTCCTCGTCGGTGTGGAAGTGGGCCTCGATGCGGGCGAACTCGCCGGCGGCGAGGTTGCGGGTCTGCACGGCGATGCGCGGCGGGCCGAGCAGGAGCAGTGAGGTGGTGGCGGCGAGGATGGACTTGGCGAGCATGGGGACCTCCAGGAGTGGGGTTGCCTGCTTCACCCTCTCAGATGCCACTCCAGTGCTCGGCGTTGAGCGTGCCCTTGAAGGACCGGACGCGAAACTCGCCGAAGGCGGGATCCCCGGCACGGAACGCGGGGGCGATCGGACCCATGTGCGCCTCGGCCACGAGGCGCGGCGCCTTGGCACCCGACGTGAGGATCCGGATATCGCCGCTGTGGGTGGCGATCTCGATGAGGCCACCCGACCCCGGGGCTCCGCCCACCGTGACACGCCCGCCGATCGTCTCGATGTGTCCACTCAGGGACGTCCCTGGGGGTCCGCCGCCTGATGGCGCGGTCACCCGCGTCACACCGACCGCGCCCCCGATGGTGGCGATGTCGAGCGTGCCGGTGACCGCATCCAGCTGCACGTTCCCCGAACCCCCCCGGACGCGGATGATCCCATCCATCCGCCGCGCCGTGACATCGCCCTCGATCGACTCGACGCGCAGGATGCCCGATCCCGATTCGACCGACGCGCTCCCGCTCACGGTCAGGAAGTCGACCTCGCCGTACACGCCGTGGGTCGCGAGCGAGGCCGTCGTGGACTTGAGCCACACCTTCGCCATCCGGGGCACGTGCAGGCGCACTCGCGCCGTGGCGAGCCCCGTGTCCCGCGGGTTCCGGAGCTCGGCGGCGAACTTCATGCCTTGCAGCGTGCCTCCTCCATCCACGCTGGTTCCGCGGGCCGGCGTGGCCACCAGGGCCACCGAATCGCGATCCCAGCCGATCACCTCGACCGTGCCGGCCGGGACATGGAGTCGGATCGCCACCGTCGAGGCGGCCCGCGCACCGCGCACCTGCGGCGCCTGCGCCGGGAGCGCGGCCGTGATGACCAGGGAGAGCACCAGCGCGAGGCGCATCACGAGTCGTACTCCTTGACCAGGGATTCGAGGGCGCGCCGCTGGGCAGCCACGCGCGTCAGCGCCTGGCGGATCACCGCCGTGTCGGGGCGATCCCGCAGCGCCGCGGTGAGTTCCTCTTCCGCGGCGTCGAGCGCCTTGAACTGCTCGTCGGCGCGCTCGGCGGCCATGGCGGCTGACGGCGACTTGAGCGGCACCTGCCCGCTCTTGGAGCGCGGCGCGCCGAGATTGAGCACGACCAGCACGATGGCCGCCGCCACCGCGGGAATGAACCAGCGCGGCACCGGCGGTGCCGCCGCGCGTCGGGGGCGGATCGCGGCCAGCACCTCGGTGCGCACCGCGGGCGGTGGCGCCACCTCACGCCGCCAGTCGCCGGGCAGGCGGGTGGCCTCCTCCAGCCGCGGCGCGCACCGCGCACACACGGCGGCGTGCTGCTCCAGCTCCGCTGCCTCGCCCTCCGCCAGCCGGCCGGCGAGGTACTCGGCGAGGACTTCGTCGAGTCGGGTGCAGTCCATCATCGCAGCGTCTCCCGCAGCCGACGCCGGGCCCGGAAGAGGTGACTCCGGCAGGTCCCGGTCGGCAGCTTCAACATCGTTCCGATCTCCTCGTGACCATACCCCTCGATGTCGTGCAACACGAACACCGCGCGGAGCGCGTCGGGGAGCGCAGCCACCGCCTGCTCCAGGTCGAGCCGCAACGCGATGTCGCCCTGGCCGGCCTCGCCCTCGAGACCCGGGGCGTCAAGGTCGCCCTCCACCGTCACTCGCCGCCGCCGCCGCTGGTCGCCCCGGGCCGCCTGCAGCACCACATTGACCGCCAGCCGGTGGAGCCAGGTGCCGAACGACGCCTCGCCGCGGAACGCCCCAAGCCCCCGCCAGGCGCGGACGAACACCTCCTGCACGAGGTCGGCCGCCCGCACCGGATCGGCCGACATCCGGAGGCAGAGGGCGTAGACCCGCCCGGCGTGGCCGTCGTACAGCGCGGCAAACGCGTCAGGGTCGCCGCGCTGGGCCCGGATCACGTCGGAATCGATCGTCGCCTCGCGCCGGGACGGGGTGGGCAGGGGCACAGCATCGGTGGCATACACACGTTTCGATTCCGGTCGGCGCTGAAACGTTGAGCACGGGCCGACGGGTGGTTGGGTATTCTACTGCAGCAGGCCGGCGCGCCGGACGGCGCCCCGGGAGACCCGGCACAGGAGGACCGCCCCATGACCGATCCGCACACCGAACCGCGGCAGGAGATCGAAGTGAAGACCGGCGACCCGAAGGACGAGGGGGGCGCCAAGGCGCCCGAGTTCTTCGATCGCGCCAAGGCCAAGCTGGAAGAGGCCTTCGCCGAGGCCAAGGAGGAACTCGCCGAGATGGCGGAGGAGGCCCGCGAGGAACTTCAGGAGATCAAGGAGAAGGCCCCGGGCTGGGTGGACGACGCCCGGAAGAAGGTCGCGGACTTCCTGGACAAGGCCCCGCCAAGGAAGGAATGACGCCATCCGGCGCCGGACGTTAAGGACCGCCCCGGGCCCCACCGGGGCGGTCAACGTTTGGGGGGCAGGCCCCGTATTCTGGCCGTGGTGCCCCTCGGCGACCGCCGTTCGGGGCCTCGTCCACGCCCGACCGGGGAACCCCCTGATGGTGTCACGCCGCCTGCTCCACCTCCTGGCAGCCACTGCCTGCCTGTTCACCACCGCGCTGGTCGCACCACTCGGCGCCCAGACCGGTTCCTCGGTGGACGTCATCACGGGAACGGTGACCGACTCGGCCGGCCGCCCGGTGGCCGGTGCCACCGTGGAGGCGTACGCCCTCGAGACCCAGGTCACCCGCCGCACCACCACCAACACCAACGGCCGCTACACGATCTTCTTCAATGACGGCGGCGGCCAGTACCGGCTCACCATCACGATGATCGGCAAGCAGCCGTTCATCGCCAACGTGACGCGCCAGACCGACGACGACCGGATCATGGTGGACGTCAAGATGGGTGACCGACCGGTGGTGCTGCAGGAGATGGTGGCCCAGGCCAACCGTGGCCCGTTGCCGGGACGCGACGCCCCGACGCCGGGCAGCACCGAGCGGAACTTCACCGCGGAGCAGGCGCTCCGCCTGCCGGTGGACGCCTCCGACCTCGCCGCGCTGGCGGCCCTGGTGCCCGGCGTGATCATCACCCCGGGGACCGACTCGACCGCGGCGCAGTTCTCGATTGCCGGTCAGGGGGGCGCGGCCAACAACTACACGGTGGACGGCCTCTCCTTCGGCGGCGACGCGCTGCCGCAGGACGCGATCCGCAACACCCGGGTGATCACCAACACGTATGACGTGGCCCGCGGCCAGTTCTCGGGCGGCCTGGTTTCCGCCACCACGCGCGGCGGCAGCAACGCCACGCAGGGCTCGATCTCCGGGAACCTGCGCGACTACCACCTCGCCTTCGGCGGCACCGAGGACGTCTTCACCCGGGGCCAGACCCAGCAGCGCCTCGGCTTCGGGTTCGGCGGGCCGATCGTGCGCAACCGGTTCTTCGCCTTCGGCTCGTTCCAGGTCGATCGCTCGATGCAGCCGGTGGCCACGCTCAGCGCCGCCGACGCGGCGACCGCGTCGCGCCTGGGCATCGCCCCCGACTCGGTGGCACGGTTCATCGCCCTGGTGGATGCCACCGGGCTGACCTCGATCGCGGGGCCGGTGGATCCCAACCGCAACAACGATCGCTACAGCGGCCTGGTGCGGCTCGACTGGAATCTCGCCGACGCACACACCATCACGGCGCGCGGCGACCTGCGGCTCAACACCCAGGAGCCGAACCGGATCGGCACCACCCAGCTGCCGCAGGTGGGGGGGACCACGGAAGGCTCCGGCGGCGGCGCGCAGCTGTCCATCTTCTCGCGGCTCGGCACGTCGGTGACCAACGAGTTCCGCGCCGGGTGGACCAGCGACCGCAGCACCTCGGCCCCGTTCCTGTACGCCCCGAACGGCCGGGTCCAGACCCTGTCCGAGCTGGGCGACGGTGCCTTCTCCAGCACCGTGCTCGGCTTCGGCGGCAACAACGGGTTGCCGCAGGAGACCCGCAACTCCGGGCTGGAGCTCTCCGAGGAGGTCTCGTTCTTCTCGCCCACCGCGGCCCACCGCTACCGCGTCGGCGCGCTGTTCACCTCGTCGTCGTTCCGCCAGGACGTCACCTCCAACCGGTTCGGGACGTACACCTACGAGTCGCTCGCCGATTTCGAGGCCAACGCGCCGTCGCAGTTCACGCGGACGCTGTCGCCCACCATCCGCGAGGGGCGCAGCAACTCGACCGCCTTCTTCATCAGCGACGTGTGGCGGCCATCCGCCAACCTCCAGCTCACCTTCGGCGGACGCCTGGAGCGGAGCTGGTTCACGGGAGCGCCCGAGCGCAACGTGGCCGCCGAGGAGCGGTTCGGGGTCCGCACCGACGTGCTCCCCACCGAGACCGCGTTCACGCCGCGGTTCGGGTTCTCGTACTCGATCGCCGCGGCCGAGCAGCGGGGCCAGTCGCAGCGCGGGTTCGCCCCGCCGCGCCTGACGATCCGCGGCGGGCTGGGGCTGTTCCGTGGCACCCTGCCGAGCAACATCCCGGGCACCGCGCAGGCGCAGTCGGGGCTCAGCAACACCGAATCGCAGCTGGTCTGCGTGGGTGACGCCGTACCGCTGCCGGACTGGTCGCTCTACGGCCAGGACACCGGCGCCATCCCGACGTCGTGCCTCGGTGCCAGCACCCCGGCCGCGACCGGCGTGCCGAACATCACCACGTGGGCAGAGGATTTCGGCGCCGCCAAGACCTGGCGCGGCTCGCTGGGCCTGAGCAAGCGGTTCTGGAACACCTGGTCCTTCAACCTCGACGGCTCGTACACCCGGGGCGTTGACCAGGCCGCGACCCGCGACCTCAACCTCCGCGACGCCCCGGTCTTCCACCTCGGCGGCGAGGACCAGCGCCCGGTCTATGCCGATCCCGCCCTGATCATCGCCAGCAGCGGGGCGGTGCCGCTGGCCGCATCCCGGGTGGATGCGTCCTACGGCCGGGTCAACCAGGTGTTCTCGGCGCTGGAGAACAGCACCACGCAGGTGACCGCGTCGGTGTCGGCGTTCCTGCTGCGCGGCGCGACCGTCAACCTGTCGTACTCGTGGATGCGCTCGCGCGACCAGGGGGGCAGTGGCGGCGGCGCCCGGGGCGGCGGCTCCTTCGGTGGCGTGATCACCGGCGGCGACCCGAACGCGTTCGAGTGGGCCCGCTCGAGCGGCAGCCGCACGCACAACATCCAGCTCAACCTGATGTGGCCGTTCTCGCAGTCGCTGGAGGTCTCGGCGATCGGGCGGATCACCTCCGGGTCGCACTACACCCCGATGGTCTCGGCCGACATCAATGGCGACGGCTCGCGCAACGACATCGCCTTCATCTACGACCCCGCAACCGCGAGCGACCCGGCGGTCGCGGCCGGCATGCAGCGGCTGCTCACCACCCTCGACGGCGGCGCCGCCGCCTGCCTGCAGGCGCAGCTGGGCCAGGTGGCATCGCGCAACTCCTGCACCGGACCCTGGCAGCCGTCGCTCGACCTGCAGGTCAACTGGCGGCCGGGGATGTTCGACAACCGGCTGGCGATCTCGTTCTCCACGATCAACCTGCTCGGTGGCCTCGACGAGCTGTTCCACGGCGCCGATGGCCTCAAGGGCTGGGGCGGCTTCGCGCAGCCCAACAGCACGCTGCTGCAGGTGACGGGGTTCAACCCCACCACCAACCAGTTCAGCTACGCGGTCAACGAGCGCTTCGGGGCCACCGGCGGGAATGCCACGGCGGTGCGCTCGCCGTTCCAGGTGGGCGTGCAGATGCGGTACACGATCGGCCAGGACCGGATGCGCGAGATGCGCCGCAACTTCTTCGGGGGCGGCGCCGGCCAGCCGAGCATGGCACAGCAGCTCCTGGCGCGGTACGACTCGCTGGCGCCGAACATCGCCCGCGAGGTGCTGACCCGGAAGGACGCCCTGGTGCTCGACGCGCGGCAGGTGAGCGCGCTGCAGGCGCTGGTGGATTCCTCGGCGGCGCGCACCGCCCCGCTGCTCGACTCGCTCCGGGTCGAGGTGGAGCGCGGCGGCGCCAATCCCGACATGCAGAAGGTGTTCACCCGCTTCGCGGAGCTGCAGCGCGCCACGCTGGTGGACCGCGACTCCACCCTCGCGGCGGTGCGCCGCATCCTCACCGACGCCCAGTGGGCGCTGCTGCCGGAATCGGTGCGCAACCCGGTGCAGAATCCCTTCATGGGCGGGCGCCCGGGTGCGGGCGGACCCGGTGCCGGCGGGCCGCCGGGAGGCCAGCAGGGCCGCCCGGTGCGGATCGGCGGCATGGGGCGGGACGGCTCATGACGGAGGGTGGAGGGTGGAGGGTGGAGAACAGAGAGTGAGGGCACTCCCTCCTCCGCCCTCCGCCCTCCGTCCTCCACCCTCCATCAGAACTGCACGCTGATCCCCGCACGAACACCGACCAGCGCCGGCGCCACCGGGCGCTGATCCACGGCCAGACTCCCGGGGGCCGCCACGCGCAGCGTCTCGCGCACCGGGAAGGTCACCTCGCCACCGGTCATCCAGTCGGCGCCGACCACCAGGCCCACCCCGTCGCCGTGGTTGCCGCGATAGAGGCCGAGGTGCACGTCCGCACTCAGTTTTCCGGCCAGGGCGTAGTCGCTCTCGGAGAAGGTGGCGGTGAACACCTGCTCGTCCACCTCCGCCCGGGCGTTGACGTCGGTGATCATCCGCACGAAGCCGCCCATCGCGGCCCCCACCACCGAGAAGCCGCCGCGGCGGAACTCCGCCCGCGGGCCGACCCCCGTGAAGCCGACGGTGCCGCGCACCGCGGCCGCGAGGGTGCCGCCCGAGGCCGGGTCGGGCACCGACAGCGATTGTTCCGGGAATGGCAGGATGGACAGCTCGGCGCGGAGGCCGAACGAGGAGCGGCGGGTGAACGGCAGCCCAGCCCACGCGGTGAAGCCGCGCGGCCCATCGGTCACGCGGGCCAGCCCGCCCTGGGGCGAGGCGACCGTCCACGCCACCCCGAACCGGATCGGCTGTGCGCTCTCCTGCTGGGCCGCGAGCGGGGAACTTGCCGCGACCACTGCCCCGAGCACCACGCCGCAGCGGCGCCCCACGGGCGCCCCTACTTCACCCGTTCGATGTAGGCGCGCTCGCGGGGATTGACCCGGACCCGCTCACCCGTCTCCACGAACTCGGGAACCTGGATGGTGACGCCGTTGCTGAGCACCGCCGGCTTGGACGAAGCCGTCTTGGTGGCGGTCTTCATCACCGGGTTGGTCTCGATGATCTCGAGTTCCATCGAGCTCGGCAGCGTGAAGGAGATCGGCTTCCCCTCGAGCCACACCGCGTCGAACGTCATCTCCGGCAGCATCCACGCGGCGTCGTCGCCCACGATCTCGCTGTCGAGGGTGTACTGCTCGTAGGTGTCGGCATCCATCACGTGCACGCCGTTGCCGTCGGCGTAGAGCACCTGCATCGCCTTGGTGTCGAGCCGGGCCTCCTCGACCATCTCGGTGGCCGAGAAGCGGTGGTCGAGGGAGGTGCCGGTGGTCAGGTTGCGGAGCCGCACCTGCACGAAGGCCCGGAGGTTGCCGGGGGTGCGGTGGGTGAAGTCCATCACGAGGTGGGGCTTCCCCTCGTAGTAGATCACGTTGCCCTTGCGGATGTCGTTGGCTTTCATCGCCCTCTCGTCGTGGGAACACGGACCGGCCCCGCCCCCGAGCAGGGCGAGGGCGGCGGGGCCAATATATCGCGGGGTGCCGGTGCCCCGGCACCCGTCGGGTGATCAGCCCGCCGCGACCGCCGCGAGGAGGTCATGCGGCGTGAAGGGGGCCCGGAGCAACCGCACCAGGGGTCCCGGTCGCTGGGTGGGCTCGGGGTCGACCCGCCCCGTGGTGATCACCACCCGGATCCCGGGCCGCCGCTCGGCGATCGCGGCGGCCAGCGCCTCGCCGGCGAGGCCCGGCAGGTTGCCCTCCGCGAGGACGACCTCCACCTGCTGCCCCGCAATGTCGTCGAGCAGTGCGAGCGCCTCGGCACCGTTGGCCGCCTCGAGCACGCGGTATCCGCCGCGCCGGAGCGCCCGGGCGCTGAGCGCGCGAAGCCATGCGTCCGCCTGCACGACCAGCACCGCCACATCGCCGGCCCGGGCCGCGGCATCCACGGCCCTCGGCAGCCAGAGGGCAATGGTGGTCCCCTGCCCTTCCGCCGAATCCACCAGCACCTGGCCGCCCAGCTGCTGGGCGATGCCGTACACCGTGGCGAGCCCGAGCCCCGACCCCATCCCGGGGGCCTTGGTGGTGAAGAACGGCTCGAACAGTCGGCCCAGCACCGCCTCGCTCATGCCGCGGCCCGTGTCCCGCACCGCGAGCACGCACCACTCGCCGGTGGGCAGCACGCCGTAGCGGTGTACCTGCGGCACCTCCAGTCGATCGCGCCGCGCCGCGATGGTGAGCACCCCGCCCTCGGGCATCGCGTCGCGCGCATTGACCACCAGGTGGAACACCACCTGTTCGAGCTGGCCCGCGCCGGCGCGCACCAGCGTCTCCCCGTCGAGCGGCTCCAGATCGAGCCGCACGGCGGGACCGGCCAGCCGCGTGGCGAGCGGCAGCAGTTCCTGGATGGTGGTGGCGAGGTTGCGCGGCTCCGGGCGCGGCGCGCGCGACTCCGCCAGCCCCGCGAGCTGGCGCGCGATCATCGAGGCGCGTTGCAGCGTGGCCGCCGCCTGCTCCAGGGCGTCCTGGGTCGGCGAGGCCTGCGGCAGGGTCACCATCGCATCCCGCACCGCCACGGCGGCCTCGTCCACGAGGTTGCCCACGTCGTGGGAGAGCCCGCCGGCGAGGCGCGCGACCGCGTCCATCTTGTCGGCGTGGCCCAGCTGCACCGGCCATCCCGCTCTCGCGGTCGAACCGTTCACGCGTTCCTCAATCGGGTCGTGCGGTGTCCCGAGGGGGTTCGAGACCTCTCAGCACGGTCACCGCCACGAAACGCAAGCGATGGGCCGTCGCGGGCCACGCCGGAGCTGGCTTGCAAGACATTGCCGCACAACAGCTTAGGGGGATGGCGCTCGCTCGCGGGCCGCCGCTGTGGCAGGGCATCAACACGCCGGCGCG
Organism: uncultured Gemmatimonadaceae bacterium; assembly: GCA_964574665.1. Classification (GTDB taxonomy): domain Bacteria; phylum Gemmatimonadota; class Gemmatimonadetes; order Gemmatimonadales; family GWC2-71-9; genus Palsa-1233. The sequence goes on along the minus strand of CAZNOJ010000018.1, from coordinate 14,005 downwards.
ACAATGCCGCTCGCGGGTCGGTCGCGCCTCCCCCTGGCCAGGCGTATGCTTGGGGGTGACCTGGACACGTCGCCGATCCCTGCTCGCCGCCCTCGCCGTGGTCGGCGTGATCCTCCTCGCGTGGCACTTCCGCTGGGGGATCGGCCTCAAGGCCGTCGAGATCGTGGATCCGGTGGTGCGCCGCTGGGCCAGCAGCGAGGTGAGCCGGCTGAGCGGCGGCGTCTACCAGCTCACCGCGTCGCCGATCCACGTGGATGTCGCCTCGCGCCGGATCGCGATTGACACCATCCTGGTGGTGACCGACTTCGCGGCCAACGCGCAGCGGTCCGCCCCCCTCCCCTCGCTCACGCTGCGGTTCCACCGCTGTGCGATCCACGGGGTGGACCTCGACGGACTGGCGACCGGCGAGGGGTTCACCGCCCGCCGCGCCGGCTGCGACACCGTCGCCGTGAGCGGGGAAGTGCCGCGCGGCGTGGCCAGCGACAGCACGGGCTCGTTCCTCGCGCTGCGCGAGGACCTCGACCTCTCCCGCCGCGTTCCCGCGATCGTCGTGGACTCGGTCGTGTTTCCCGCGGTGGGCGTGGCCCTGGGCATCAACGGGCGGGGCGGCGGGCGGACTGCGGTCTCCTTCGACCGCCTGTCGGTGATGTTCGATTCGCTCGACTATCGCCGGGGCCTGCCTCGCGCGGAGCGGCGCACCCTCTTCTCGCACAACGTGCGCGTGGCGCTCGATTCGTTCGCCGGGTCTCGCGAGGCCTCCGATCGCCTCGAGATCGCCGCCATCCGCGGCGACCTGGTGGCGGGGACGTTCACCATGCGCGGCTTCGCGTGGTCACCGCTGCCGGGTGCCTTCGCCGACTCGCTGGGGCTGCGCGCCCTCGAGCTCGACTCGCTGGCGCTCGACGGGGTGGATTGGCGGGCGTTCCTCACCCGCGGTGACGCGGTGGTGCGCACCCTGATGCTGCGCGGGGTACGGCTCGGCGTGTCCCCGGGCACCGCCACGGTGGCCGACAGCGCCGCGCGATCGGGGGCGACGCCCTGGGCGCTGGAGCGCTCGCTCCGCTCGCTGGCCCGCGGCGTCCGCCTCGACTCGCTCGATGCACGCGACGTGGCCGTGACCCAGACGATCCGCGGCAGCGAGGCGGTCACCACCGCCGCTGCGCTCACGCTGGCCGAGGTCCGATTCGGCTTTGTCCCCGAGGACTGGTCGGGCAGCACCCCGATCGGCCCGGTGCGGCTCACGGCCCAGGGCGTGACCCGGCGCCGCGAGGACCTGCGCGCGGAGCTGGCGCGCTTTGCCCTCGACCTGGGCGACGGCCGGGCCCGTGCCACCGGCGTGTCGTACGGGCACGTCGGCACCGATGCGGAGTTCGTGCGGCGCCGGCGCTGGCGCGCCGACCGGATCGCGGTGCAGGCCGAATCGCTGCTGGTGGAGGGGATCGACCAGGGGGCGTGGGTGCGGCGCGCGGCCTACCGGGCGCGGGCGGTCACGGTGGCCGGCCTGCACCTCGACGTCTACAGCGACAAGCGGATGCCCGCGCGCGCGCGGCGCATCACCCGGCGCCACCCGCAACAGTGGCTCGCCACCAGCGGCCTCGACCTGCACGTGGACACCGCCACGATCCGCGGCCGGGTCACCTACCGCGAGCGCGGCACCAATTCGCCGCGCACCGGCACGCTCCGGTTCGAGAACGTGGTGGCCACCCTGGCGAATGCCGGCACCGACCGGAGCCGGATGACCGGCGCCCCGGTGATCCGGTTCCACGCCTCGACGCGCCTGATGGGCGTGTCACCGCTCGACCTCACGGTGACGCTGCCGCCCTTTGCCGAACAGTTCGAGATGGATTGGCACGGCACCCTGGGGCGGATGCCGATGGCGGCGATGAACGAGCTGGTGACCGGCGTGACCGACATCCGCTTCAACGGCGGCACGCTCGAGCGGCTCGCCTTCCGGGCCGAGACCCGCGGCGGGGTGAGTCGCGGCACCGCGCAGCCGCGCTGGCGCGAGCTGTCGGTGGACCTGCCGGGGGTGGCGCGGACGGGGATCCTGCAGGGCGTGCGGCGCGCGATCGCCAAGTTCGCGGCCAACCAGTTCGTGGTGCGCCGCGACAACTTCGCCGGGATGGCGCAGGGCCCCCCGGTGGACGGCGACATCGTGCACCGCTGGAACCCGCGCGAGACGCTGATCCAGCACCTCTGGAACAGCCTCAAGGACGCGCTGGTGGCGACGATACGGCTGTAAACGGAGAACGGAGAACGGAGAACGGAGGGTGGAGAACAGAGGGGTTGCTCCCTCCGTTCTCCACCCTCCGTCCTCCGTCCTCAGTCCTCCGGCTCATGGGCCTGGCACGAGTTGAACGTGCGACCTCACGCTTATCAGGCGTGCGCTCTAACCACCTGAGCTACAGGCCCCACTCGGACCGGACAACCTAATGCGGCGCCCCCCCTCGGACAACTTGGCCGGCCCCGGCAGGGCGGCGGGGCAACCGCGTCGCGCTCCACACTCACAGCCGGATCGAGAGCCCGTCCTGCAGCGCGTTCCGGTAGGCCCGCCACGCCGGCACCAGCCCCACCAGGACCCCGGCCACCACCACGCCCGCCAGGTAGATCCACTCCAGCCGCCCCGGCGGCTCGATGGGGATGAAGATCCCGAAGTGCCGCTCCGCCAGCCCCCGCCCCAGCCAGAGCAGGAGGTACGTGGCCGCCAGCCCCGTAAGCGCACCCAGCGTGGCGAGGAGCCCCGACTCGAACACCAGCAGCCCGGCGATCCGCCGCGGCCCCGCGCCGAGCGACCGCAGGATCGCCATCTCGCGGCGCCGCTCCTGCAGCGTGGCGTAGAGGGCCACCAGCATGCCGAGCAGCCCGACCAGCAGGACCGCGAACGAGATGATCCGCGCCCCGTCCTCCGCATAGCCGATCGTGTGCCAGAGATCGGTGAGCTGCACCGCCGGCAGGATCGCCGTGAGCGGCTCACCGGTGTCGGTGTTGATCTCCCGCTGCAGCCGCAGCGACTCGAAGCGGTTGTTGGTGCCGAGCAGGAAGGCGGTCAAGGCAGGAAGCGAGTCGCGGGTCGCGGGTCGCGAGAGCGAGTCCGCAACCTCCAGCGTGTCGGCCGGTGGCTCCGCACCGGGCATCGGGGGCGGTGTCGCGCCGGGCATCGCCGGCACCCCGCCTGCGCCGAGCCCCGCGTGCATCGCCTCGATCCCCTCCAGCGTCACGTACAGCGACCGGTCGATCGGCGTGAAGGTGGGCGCCAGGATACCACGCACGATGAACGGATGCTCCTCGTGGTCCATGATCCCGGTGCCGCGGAGCCCGTGCGTGATCGCCAGCGAATCGCCCAGCACCAGCCCGCGCCGTGCCGCCACCTCGCTGCCCACCACCACGTCGTGGTCGTCTGCCATCCAGGCGCCCTGGGCCACCACCACGCGGCCGTCGTGGCGGTAGCGGTAGTGCTCGGGGAACGCCGCCGTGGTGCCCACCACGCGGAAGCCGTAGTACGAATCGCCCAGCGAGAGCGGGATGGTCCACTTGACCGCGGGATGCGCCGCCCAGCGCTGGTAGGCGTCCCAGGAAAACCCGCCGGCCGGGGCGCCCAGCCCGAAGATCGAAGACAGCAACAGCTGTTGCCCACCGCCCCGCGCGCCCACGATCAGGTCGGTGCCGCGGATGGTGCCGCCGAACGACTCCCGCACCCCGCGCCGCACCGTCTCCACCCCCACCAGCAGCGCCACCGACAGCGCGATCGAGGCGACCGTGAGCACGGTGGTGAGCCGGCGGTTGGCCAGCGACCGGAGGGCCAGCCGGAGGGTGAGCATCAGCGGGCCGCCGCGCGGTTGAGGTCGGGCAGCGAATGGCGCACCTGGAAGCGGTCGCCCAGCGACAGGTCATGGCTCACGAACAGCAGCGTGCTCCCCGCGGCCTCGCACTCGGCGAACAGCAGGTCGAGGAAGCGGCTGCGGCGGTCGGCGTCGAGCGAGGAGGTGGGTTCGTCGGCGATCACCAGCTCGGGACGGCCGATCAGCGCGCGCGCAGCGGCCACGCGCTGCTGCTGCCCCACCGAGAGGTCGGTGACCGGGGTGTCCACGAAGGCCGCGAGGTCGAGCCGCTCGATCAGCGCGCGGGCGGCGTCACGCGGCTCCTCCGCGCCGAGGCGCCCGCGCCGCTCGGGATGCAGCAACACCGGCAGCATCACGTTGTCGAGCACCGAGAGCCAGGGCAGCAGGTTGAAGAGCTGGAAGAGGTAGCCCACGTGGATGCCGCGGAGCTCGTCGCGCTCGCCCTGCGACATCGCCGTGAGGTCGCGCTGCAGCAGCCGCCAGCGGTCGGCCGCGGTGGGGACCAGCACCCCCGCGATGATGCCGAGCAACGTGGTCTTGCCGCTCCCCGAGGGGCCGTGCAGGAAGACGCGGCTGCCGGGGTAGATGGTGAACTCGGGGATGTCGAGCACCTCCGGCCCGCGACCATAGGCGAACCGGAGGCGCAACAGCTCGATGGCGTACAGGGGCGAGGTCACCGCTTCGGCGCTTGGTACGGCTTGCTCTCCAGCCCCTCCATCTCGAAGTAGCTCGCACCGTAGGGCGACTCGACCTGCTTGAGGTGCAGCACGCCTTCGAAATGCACCGGGTCCCACCAGCCGATGCGGACCTGGCGGCGGTCCTTCATCTTGACATAGACCATCTGGTTGGGCGGCGGCGGCGGCGTGTGCACGCAGGCCCCGAAGTACGGCACCAGCAGGAACTCGTCGGCCCGCTGGATGTCGTCCTCCAGCGGCACGATGAAGGCGGCAATCACCACCCGCTTGCCGTCGAGCGCGGCCAGCGCCGGCGGGGCCTTGCCGGTCTCGAGGTCGAGCGAGGCCAGCATCCGCCAGTCGATCGGCACCGGGTCGTCGCTCACCAGCCGGAGGGCATTGGCGAGCGTGAGCCCCTCGCCCACCGCGACCGCGGCGGCCTCCGAGCCCGGAATCGCCAGCAACGCCAGCCCCGCCAGGAGCTTCCGCATCGTGCCCATCGACAAACCCCCCAGCTGAGAACAGATTCCCGTCAACCACTCACCCTAATGATACGTACGTCCCGGTACCGTCGTTGGGTTCCCCCTGCTTCCTCCCTACCGGAGCACCTGATGTCCCGTTCGCTTCTCGGGGTCGTCGCGCGCATGGCCGTTCTCGTCGCGGCAGCCTCTCCCGTGGCCCTTCTCGCCCAGGGTGGCCCTGGCGGCGCCCAGAACCGGGTGGATTCCACCCTCTACGTGCGCACCACCCCACCCACCAACCCGATGATCCAGCGGATCTACGCCGAGGGTATGGAGCGCGGCCGGGCGATGCAGCTCGCCCAGGTGCTGATGGACTCGATCGGGCCGCGGCTCAACAACACCGACCGGTTCGACGCCGGGCAGCGCTGGCTGATCCAGGAATACGCCAAGTGGGGGATTCCCGCCTCGCAGGTGCAGTACGGCACGTGGATCAAGTGGAATCGCGGTCCCACCTACATGGACCTCGTCTCGCCCCGGGTTCGTACCCTCGAGGCCACCATGCTCGGCTGGAGCCCCGGCACCAACGGCCGCTGGATCGAGGCCGACGTGGTGATCCCGCCGCAGACCACCGAGAGCTGGCAGGAGTGGGTGGCCAACGCGCGCGGCAAGTTCGTGCTCTACTCGCCGCCCAACCCCACCTGCCGGATGCCGGCGCAGGTGCGCGAGTTCGGCACGCCGGCCACCATCGCCCGGATCGACTCGGTCCGCCGCTTCAACGCCGCCGACATGGCCGACCGGATGCGCCCGGGTGGCAACCCCAAGGTGTGGCCGCGCGAGGCCGGGGTGGCCGGGATGATCGGCACCAACTGGTCGCAGTATCCCGGCATCAACAAGATCTTCGGCTCCCCGCGCGACGCCGGGAACGTCCCGACGCTGGACGTGGGCTGCGAGGACTACAACCTCCTGTATCGGCTGGCCCAGAACAACCAGGGTCCCAAGGTCCGACTCTATGCCCAGTCGGAGAATCTGGGCGAGCAGCCGGTGCACAACGTGATCGCCCGGATCGAGGGGCGTGAGCTGCCGAACGAGTACATCGTCCTCTCGGCGCACTACGACTCGTGGGACGGCTCCTCGGGCGCCACCGACAACGGCACCGGCACCATCACCATGATGGAGGCGGTCCGGATCCTCAAGCAGGTCTACCCCAACCCGCGCCGCACCATCATCGTGGGGCACTGGGGTGGCGAGGAGCAGGGGCTCAACGGCTCCCGCGCCTGGGTGGCCGACAACCCGCAGATCATCGAACGGGTGCACGCCGGCTTCAACCAGGACAACGGCACCGGCCGCGTGCAGAGCATCCAGCCCGGCCCCACCGTCGCCGGACCCGAGGCGCTCACCCGCTACCTCCGCGAACTCCCGGCCTCCGTTTCCGGCCAGATCCGGCTCGGCCAGGCGGGCCCCCCGGGCACCGGCGGCTCCGACCACTCGTCGTTCCAGTGCATGAAGGCGCCGCTCTACGGCCTGGGCGCGCTCGGCTGGGATTACGGCAACACCACCTGGCACACCAACCGCGACACCTACGACAAGGTGATCGCCGAGGACCTGCAGTACAACGCGACGCTGGTGGCGATGCTGGTGTACATGGCCGACCAGGATCCCACCCTGATCGCGCGCGACGTGATCGCGCTGCCGAATGCGGCAGATGGCACGCCGCGCCCCTGGCCGACGTGCCCGACGGGCGACCGGGACACGGGGGCGTCGACGCGGTAGTCGTGAGAAGTGAGTCCTGAGTCGTGAGAGTGCGAAGGCCGGCACCCGCTATGGATGCCGGCCTTCGACTTCTCACGACGCCCGACCCTATCTTGCGGGAATGAACCCCGACCCGCACCTGATCACCCTCGCGCACAAGCTCGGCGTCGCCACCTCGTACACCGACGGCCTCGGCCGCGAGGTGGTGGTCGGCCCCGAGACGCTGCTCCGGGTCACGGCCGCCCTCGGCGCGCCGGTGCGGACCGTGCGCGACGCCGCGGAGGCGCTCGCCGAGTTCGATCGGCGCGGGCCATTGCCGCCGGTGATCGTGGCGTGGGATGGCGTGCTGCCGCGCACCAGCGGAATGCGCGGCCACGGCACGATCACGCTGGGGGATGGCGGGCACATGGAAGTCGACGTGGGCGCGGCGTCCCCCCGCCCGGTCCTGCCGTGGGGATACCACACCCTGGCGGTCGAGGTGCGCGGCGCGGTGCGCACCGCCACGGTGCTCTCGGCGCCGACGCAGGCGTGGCAATCGGCCGACCGCGCGCCGGCGTGGGGGGTCGCCACGCACCTCGCCGCCCTGCGGTCGTCGCGCAGCCGCGCGGTGGCGGACCTCGCCGATTTCGAGGCGACCGCACGCTGGATCGGCAACCACGGCGGCCGCGTCGTGACCGTGCTGCCGCTGCTGCCCACCTTCAATGAGCCCCCTGCCGAGCCGTCGCCGTATTCCGCGGTGTCGCGGCTGTTCTGGTCGGAGCTGCTGCTCGATCTCGGCGACCGCCATCGCGCCGTGGGCGGCGTGGACCGGCTCGATGTCACCCGCGCCGCGCACGAGGTCCGCCTGGCGCTCCGCGACCACCAGATTCCCGACCGTGCCGCGATCGATCCCGAGCTGCGACGCTACGCCGCCTTCCGTGGCGCCCAGGCGCGACTCGGCCGCAACTGGCGCGACTGGCCCGCGGGCGCGCGCGATGGCGAGCTCGCGCCCGAGCACGTGGACCCCGACGAGGAACGGTTCCACCTCGTGGCGCAGCTGATGGCGCGCCAACAGCTCGCGGGCGTGCGCGATCGCCTCGACGCTGCCGGGGTGGCCATCGGGCTCGACTTTGCCGTGGGCGGTCACCCCGACGGCTACGATCCGTGGTCGCGCCCCGACCTGGTGGTGGCGGGGATGTCGGTGGGGGCGCCGCCCGACGAGGGGTTCCCGAGCGGGCAGGACTGGGGGTTCCCGCCACTGCACCCGGTGGCGTCGCGCGCCGAGGGACACGCCTATTTCCGCCAGGCGATCGCGCACCAGGCCAGCGTGGCCGGCGTGCTCCGCCTCGACCACGTGATGTCGCTGGCGCGGCTGCACTGGATTCCGCACGGCCTGGGACTCGACCAGGGCACCTACGTGGACTACCCCGTGGACGAGCTGTTCGCCATCGTCTCGCTCGAGTCGCACCGACACCGTACCGCCATCGTGGGCGAGAACCTCGGCACCGTGCCACCGGCGGTCAACGCGGCGATGGCTCGTCACCGGGTGCACGGCATCTATGTGGCGATGTTCGCCGCCCACGATGGCCCCGATGTTCCACCGCCCCGCGACACCGACGTGGCGATGGTCGGCTCGCATGACACGCCGACCTTCGCGGGGTGGCTGGCGGGCGCCGACATCGAGGAGCGCGTGACCCACGGACTGCTCGCGCCGGCCCAGGTGGCCGACACCGTCGCCGAACGGCTGCGGGCCGTCGGCCACCTGCTGCACGCGGTGGGCGGCGATCCGGCCGATCCGGGGCGCGCGCTCGATGCGGTGTTGCGCTGGCTGGGCGCTTCGCCCGCGCCACTGGTGATCCCGTGGCTGGAGGACTTCTGGCTCGAGCCGGTGGGGGTCAACCTCCCCGGCACCACCTCGGCGGCACGGCCCAACTGGCAGCGGCCGATGCACCGACTGCTCGATGAGGTGATGCGGGACCCCGGGGTGGCCGACCGCCTCGCGCTGCTTGACGCCGCGCGCGGCACGGGCCGCTGACTCCTCGACTCAGAGGCCCTTGGCGAACCGCAGCGATGTGGCCTCGTAGCCCAGCCGCTCGTAGAACGCGTGCGCGTCCGTGCGCTTCCGGTTGCTCGTCACCTCGATCAGGGCACAGCCGTTCGCCGCCACCCGGCGCTCCGCCTCCGCCACCAGCGCCTTGCCCACGCCGTGTCCGCGCGCGCGCGCGCTCACGACCAGTGCCGTGATCCGGCCGACCCCGGTCGGCCGGTGCAGCACCGGCGTCACGTGCAGCGTGAGGCATCCCACCGCCTGGCCACCCTCCTCGGCGATCAGGATGGTCTCGCCCACCGCCACGAGCGCCTCGAGGCGCGCCGCGATCACCTCGCGGGGTGCCGGGTAGCCCAGCTCCTCAAGCAGCGGGACGAGGGCGCCGGCGTCCGCGGCGAGGGCATCGCGAAGGACCGGGGCCGACACGTCAGATCGGCCGGAGCTGCTCGGCGATGCTCCGGGTCAGCTCGGTGACGGTGTCGCCGGTGTGGCGGGTGCCCTTGCGCTCCACCAGCAGCACGTGGCACTCATCGGCCGCGACGGGATTGTGGCGGACTCCCTTGGGCACCACGTAGAGGTCGCCGGCCTGCAGTTCCACGGCCTCGCGCTCCATCTCCAGCCGCAGCACGCCCTTGAGCACCAGGAAGAGTTCGTCCTCGTCGGGGTGCGCGTGCCAGCCGAGCGAGCCGTGCACGCGGGCCACCTTGACGAAGACTTCGTCCACCTCGGCGATGACCCGGGGCGACCAGAGTTCGTCGAGGGACGCGGCGATCTGCGCTGGGGTGCGGACCGTGGTCATGACGGGAAGGTAGCGCGGCCGGAGCGGCCGGGCTGCGGCATCACGGGTGGAGCGCCAGCTGCATGTAGACGTCGGCCGTGGCGTACGTGTTCGCGGGCCGGGGCCGATCCACGAAGCCGAGCCGCCGATACAGGGCCACGGCCGCGCCGAGCTTGTGGCTCGACACCAGGGTGAGCCACCTGGCGCCCCCCGCGCGGGCCGCGGCGATGCACCGTTCCACCAGCCGGGTGCCGATCCCGTGGCCGCGGTACGCGGGATCCACGGCCAGCTTGGCGACCTCCCACTCCCCCGGCCCGTGCGGCACCACCGCCGCGGTGCCCACCACCTGGTCGCCGTGCAGCGCCACGAAGATGGCGCCGCCCGGGGCGATGAAGTGGGCGATCGGGTCGTCGAGTTGTTCCTGGTCGGCGTGCTCGAGGAGCCCGTGCTCCAGCAACCACGCCCGGTTGAGTTCCACGAAGCGCGAGTGGTGCTCGGCGCGGTAGCTCGCCAGCTCGATCATGCCGGTGCCCCGCGCGGCGGCTCCGTGCGCCGGCGGGCACGGGGGCGAAGCGCGTGCACCAGCCACCACCCGATCAGGGCGGCGGCCGCGCCCCGCAACGACCAGGTCGCCGCGGGGGCCAGGCCCCAGGCCTCGGCGATGGCGGCGGAGGCGAACCAGTAGTACAGCCCCACGGCCGCCGACGCCAGGATCGGCAGCGCCACCGCGGCGGAGAGCCGCAGCCCGTGCACCAGCAGCATCGTGACGGCGAGGCTCACGCCGATCGCCGTCCCCACGTGGAGCAGCAGCGCCGGTGCCCCCGACCATCCACTGTTGCCGATCGTGAAGTACCCGGTGATGAATCCCGGGAATCCGGCAGCGAACCAGCCGTATGGCGAGTGCAGCCACGAGGGCGATGACGCCCGTGCGCCGATCGCCGTGCGCGTCGCATCGGCCGGGGAGCGATCAATGCAGCCGCGCAGGGTGCACCGGATGCAGGTGGGGCATCGGGCATTGGCCACCCGGAGGAGCGGGGCCTGGCCGTAGAGGCGTTCCACCGGCAGCACCGGGCAGATGCTGTTGCAGAAGCCGGCCTTGCGTTGGTACCGCGTCCCGCCCGCCACGGCCAGGCCGCCCACCAGCACGATGACGGAGGCGAGCATCGGGCCGTCGGTGTTGAACACCACGCGCCGGCCGCTCACCAGCACCACCAGCAGCAGCGCGCCGAGCACCAGCGTGGCCCGCACCAGCCCGCCGTCCAGGGTCCGCGTCCCCATGCGGTCCCCGCTCAGCGTGGTCAGGGTGGCCAGGGGGCAGACATTGCGCCACAGCAGCGGATTGACGAGGAACACCGCCGGGAGCACCGGGATGATCCCGTTCCACAGCAGGTTGAGGGTCGGTTCCGGGCGGCGCAGCAGGCCGACCAGCAGGGCCACGGTGGCCAGGAGCCCGAGCCACTGCGCCCAGCGCCACGCCGGGTGGTTGGGCTCCGCCACCATGGGGAGGGATGGTCTCACGCGGACGCCGGGGTGGGCAGGACGTGGGTGGAGGGGGTCGGTTCCGGGTGGGGCGCTGCCATGGGCCTCTGTACGCCGCGAGGCGGCGCGGGGATTCTCGCCCCACCGCGCCGCCGCGCGTCGCGGCTCACGGCAGGACCACCCCCTCGATCCGGTCAATGAACCAGGCCAGCCGTCGGGCGCTGTCCACCGTCCAGCGGTAGGACCGCGGCCCGGTCTTCTCCACGCCCCACTGTTCGGCCAGCCGGTCAATGGCGGTGACCAGGGAGTCGGCGTAGGAGCGGCGCAGGGTGAACGCCACCTGGTAGGGACGCTGGAGGGTGAACGGCCGGATCTCGCCGGCCTGGGCGCGCCGCACCGCCTCGCGGGCGCCCTCCTCGAGCATCCGCTGCACGGCCGCCGGCGAGTGGGTGATGGCGGCGGCCCCGCCCAGCGCCACCTTGACGGTCACGTACACCACGCGCGGCCCGAGGATCTCGCGCACCTCGTGCTCCAGCTCGTCATCGCCGCTCACCAGCGAGACGCCCACGCCCATCTCGCCGGCGACCAGGGCATTGATGCCGGTCTCGTTGAGCGCCTTGCCGTTGACGGTGAACTCGCTGAAGGCGTAGCTGTGGGCCATCACGCCGCGGCGCGCCGAGGAGGCGTGCATCGCCAGCATCATCATGGTGCCGAAGGTGGAGTCGATCCCGGTGCTCATCACCATGGGGCGCGGGTAGCCGCGGATCAGGATCGCCTCGGGGTCGAGCGCCCAGGGCAGCAGGTTGGCGAAGCGGTTGCCGCCGTGGCCCTCGTTGACGGCGAACGAGCGCGCCCCCGCGGCCCGGGCGCCCCGGATCGCCGCGTTGGTCTCTGCGGTGAGCATCTCGCGGTAGTGGTTCCAGTAGTCCGGCCCGGTGCGGTCGCGATAGGCCGGCCCCTCGTTGCCGGCGATCACCTCCTGGTTCTTGACCGCGGAGCCCATGCCCTCCATGTCCACCAGGAGGTAGACGCGATAGCCGGGCTGGTGGGGGATCCGCTTGTCCCAGCCGGGGAGGGGCGTCGGCTCGGGTGCCGCCTGGCCGGCGAGCGGGGCGGCGAGCAGCAGCAGGGCGATGAGCGGGACCGTGCGCGGAGCGGCGGGCATCGGCGACCTCGGGCGGAGGACGGTGGGGGCGCCCAAGGATAATCGTCGGGGGAACGTGCGGCGCCCCGCCACTCGGTGGGAGGGGCGGGGCGCGGCGCAGGTCAGGCGTCTTCGTCTTCGTCGTCGAACGAGAAGTCGTCGTAGTCCTCGTCGTCCTCGAACTCGTCCTCGTCGTCGTCGAAGTCCTCGTCCTCCGAGTCCTCGTCTTCGTCATCCTCCTCGAAGCCGAAGTCCTCGTCGGTCTCCTCGCCGTCCTCGTCGAACCGTCGCTTCATGGTGACCTCCTCGTCCACGAGCGCCGCCCCGACAGACGCCTCCCACGCCGGCATAGCTGCCTCCACGGATTCCCGGGTCCTGGTCATGACGCGTCAGCCACCCGGTTGGCTGCGCGCTGCGCCTTCTTGCGGTCGTTGGCCTGCAGCATCCGCTTGCGGAGCCGGATGTTCTCGGGCGTGATCTCGATCAGCTCGTCCTCCTCGATGTACTCGAGGGCGTACTCCAGGGTGATCACCCGGGGCGGCTCGAGCTGGATGTTCTCGTCGCTCGCCGTGGTGCGCATGTTGGTGAGCTTCTTCTCCTTGCCCACGTTGACGTCCATGTCGCCGGGACGGGAGTTCTCGCCCACGATCATCCCCTCGTAGACCATCTCCCCCGGGGCCACGAAGAGCTGGGCCCGCTCCTGCAGGTTGTTGAGCGCGAAGCCCACCACCGGGGTCTCCCGGTCGGCCACCAGCACCCCGCGCTTGCGGCCGGCCAGCGGGCCTGCCCACGGGCCGTACTCCAGGAAGCGGTGGTTCATCACCCCGGTTCCCCGGGTGTCGGTGAGGAACTCGCTCCGGTAGCCGAACAACCCACGAGACGGAATCCGGAAGGTCAGGCGCACAGTGCCCTGGCCGGGGTTGCGCATCTCCGTCATTTCGGTGCGGCGAGGGCCCAGTTTCTCCATCACGACGCCCATGTGCTCCTCGGGCACGTCAATGATCAGCTCCTCGTACGGCTCCAGGCGCTCCCCGCCGGGGCCCTCGTGGAGGATCACCCGCGGGCGGGACACCTGGAACTCGTACCCTTCCCGCCGCATCGTCTCCATCAGGATGCCGAGGTGCAGCTCGCCGCGTCCGCTCACGGTGTGGGTGTCCGGGGAGTCGGTGGGCTCCACCCGGAGCGCCACGTTGCGCTCCAGCTCCTTGAAGAGGCGGTCCCGCAGCTGCCGCGAGGTCACGAACTTCCCTTCCCGGCCGGCGAACGGCGAGTTGTTCACGATCACGTCCACCGAGATGGTCGGCTCCTCGACCGCGATCCCCTCCAGCCGCTCGGGGTGGTCCACCGCGGTGAAGGTCTTGCCGATCTCGATCCCCTCGAAGCCGGCGAGGGCCACGATGTCCCCCGCCTCGGCCTGCTGCACCTCGACCCGCTGCAGGCCGTCGAAGGTGTACAGCCGCGTGATCCGACCCCGCTCGATCCCCGGTTCGTCACCTGCCATCCCGGGCGTGCCGAGCGGCAGCAGGGCGACCTGGTCGCCCACCGCCAGCCGGCCCCGCTCGATCCTGCCGATGGCGATCCGCCCGAGGAAGGTGGAGAAGTCGAGGGTGGACACCAGCATCTGGAAGGGACCTTCGGGGTCGCCGCTCGGTGCCGGGACGTGCTCCAGGATCGCGTCGAAGAGCGGCTCCAGCGTGGTGCCCGGCTGATCGAGCTCGTGCGTGGCGGTGCCGGCCCGGCTCGAGGTGTAGAGGAAGGCGCAGTCGAGCTGCTTCTCGGTGGCCTCCAGGTCCATGAACAGCGACAGCACCTCGTCGTGCACCCGGAGCGGCTCGGCATCGCCGCGGTCGATCTT
>CAZNOJ010000017.1:8558-33277 GCA_964574665.1 uncultured Gemmatimonadaceae bacterium | reverse complement strand
GCGCCGCGAAGAAGAACGACAACCGCGGCCCGAACTCGGCCAGCGGCACGCCGGCGGCCACCCCGCGCGCCACGTACTCCATCGCGTTGGCCAGGGTGAAGGCGACTTCCTGCACCGCGGTGGCGCCGGCCTCGCGGATGTGGTAGCCGGAAATGGAGATCGGGTTGACGTTCATCCGCTCCTCGGCCACGAAGCGGAAGATGTCGGTCACCAGCCGGAGCGACTGTTCCGCCGGGTAGATGTAGGTGCCCCGCGCGACGTATTCCTTGAGCACGTCGTTCTGCACCGTGCCGCCCAGCCGCGCCGCGGGGACGCCCTGCTCCTCGCCGACCACGACGTACATCGCCAGCAGGATCGCCGCGGTGGCGTTGATCGTCATCGAGGTGGTCACGGTGTCCAACGGGATCCCCTCGAACAACCGGGCCAGGTCGTCCACCGTGTCGATCGCGACGCCGACGCGTCCCACCTCGCCGGCGGCCATGGCATGGTCGGAGTCATAGCCCATCTGGGTGGGCAGGTCGAAGGCGGTGGACAGGCCGGTCTGCCCGGCGGCGAGCAACGCCCGGAACCGCGCGTTGGTCTCCGCCGCGGTGCCGAACCCGGCGTACTGCCGCATGGTCCAGGGACGGCGGGTGTACATCCCCGGATACGGACCGCGGGTGAAGGGCCACTCGCCGGGTTCGCCGAGGGTGGCCGCCCGATCCGCCGGCCAGTCGGCGGGCCCGGCCACCGCGGGCACCGGGACCCGCAGCCCCCCGTCGCTCATGCGGCGCCCTCCACCTCGGCCAGCACGGTGCGCACGTACTCCACGTCGGCCTGACAGCCGATCACCAGGGGCACCCGCTCATGGAGCGCCTCGGGCACCAGGTCGAGGATGCGCCGCCGGCCGTCGGTGGCGGCACCCCCCGCCTGCTCCGCCAGGAACGCCATCGGGGCGCACTCGTAGAGCAGGCGCAGCTTGCCCTTCGGGTTCTTGCGGTCGCCGGGATAGAGGAAGATCCCCCCCTTGACGAGGTTGCGGTGGAAGTCGGCCACCAGCGAGCCGATGTAGCGGGAGTTCTTCGGCTGCACCCGGTCGGGATCGTCGCCCTTGAAGCCGCGCACCGCGGCCTGGATCCCCTTCGACCAGCGCGGGAAGTTCGATTCGTTGACGCTGTAGTAGGTGGCGGTGGCGGGCATCTGCATCCGCGGATTCGAGAGCAGGAACTCGCCGATGGTGGGGTCGAGCGTGAAGCCGTGCACCCCATGCCCCGCGGAATACACCATCATCACGCTGGAGCCGTAGATGACGTAGCCGGCCGCGACCTGGTGGCGTCCCGCCTGGAGCACGTCGGTCAGGGTGCCGACCCCGTCGGCAGTGACCCGCCGGTAGATGGAGAAGATGGTGCCGACTGCGGCGTTGACGTCAATGTTGCTGGAGCCGTCGAGCGGATCGAAGAGCACCACGTACTTGCCCGGCGGAACCCCGTCGGGAATCAGGATCAGCTCCTCGTCCTCCTCGGAGGCCATCGCACAGATCCGTCCGGTGTGGTTGAGGGCGTTCTTCATCGTGTCGTTCGCGAAGACGTCGAGCTTCTGCTGCTCCTCCCCCTGCACGTTGGTCTGACCCACCGCGCCGAGCACGTTGACCAGCCCCGCGCGGCGGATCGACGCGGCGATCAGCTTGGCGGCGAGCGCCACGTCGTAGAGCAGGTTGGTGAGTTCCCCGGTGGCCTCGGGGTGCTCCCGCTCCTGGTCGAGGATGAACCGCTCGAGGGTGGTCACCTGCGTGGGGTGCAGCACGGGGCGTTCTCCGGGGTCGGGTCACGGGCATCGAGCTCCGCGGTGGTGCGTCCGCCGCGGACCCGAAAGGTACGACCATCGCTCGTCACGGTCACAGTACCCTCCCGATCGGTGCGCCAGACCGGCACGCCGGCCGCCCGCAGGCGGGCGAGGGTGGCCGGGGCGGGATGCCCATAACGGTTGCGACCCAGCGAGATCACCGCGGCCCGGGCTTCCAGGGCGGCGAGCAAGCCACTCGAGGTGGCAGTGGCCGAGCCGTGATGCCCCACCTTGAGCAGGTCCGCCGCGATCGGCTCCGCGCCCCAGGCGGGTTCGGTGACCATGCCGGCATCGCCGGTGAACAGCACCGAGAACTCACGGTACTCCACCAGCAGCACCACGGAATCCTCGTTGAGGTCACCGGTGCGGTGCGACGCTGCGCGTGGCGGACCGAGCACGGTGATCGCGACGCCATCCACGACCACGCGCCACCCGGCGCTCACTGGCCTCCAGCGGATGCCGCGTGACGCCAGGGTGTCGAGCAGGGCGAGGTAGCGCTCGTCATCCACCGGGTCTCCCGGCTCGAGCACCAGGCCGACCGGGATGGCCGACAGCACCGCTGCGGCGCCACCGACGTGGTCCTGGTGACCGTGCGACAGCACCAGCAGGTCCACGCTCCGTGCACCGTGACGGCGGAGGAACGGCACCACGACGCGCGCCCCCGCGTCGTGGCCGGCCAGCACCGGACCGGCATCCACCAGCAACCAGCGGCCGGCCGGGGTGCGGATCACGGCCGCGTCGCCCTGCCCCACGTCGAGGAAGTGCACCGCCAGCTCGTCGCGACCGGGCACCCTCACGGCCATGCCAGTGGCGAGCGGCCACCAGGCGAAGATCACCGCGCCCCATCCCATCCGGCGGATCGCCTCGCGAGGCGAGGCATTTCCCGCGAGGGCCTGCCACGCGAGGCCGAGGAGGACGAGCCAGGGCAACGCCGCACGCCAGCCCGGTGATGCGCTGCCGGCAGCACCGGGCAAGGTGGCCCCGAACAGCGCGACGCGATCGAGCGCTGCCAGCAGCACGGTGGTGATGGCCGTGAACGCCTCGCCGACCGGTGGGACCACGGGGGCCAGCAGCAGCGCCGCGAACAGGCACGGCATCAGGGCCGCCGCGATCGGGATGGCGACCAGGTTGACCAGCGGTCCGACGGCCGCCACGCGCCCGATCGTGAGCGCCGCGATCGGAGCCGTCACCAGGCTCGCCCCGACGGACGCCGCGAGTCCCTCGATCACCACGTTGGGTTCGGCCACCTGGCGGCGGTACCAGCGCGTGGCCCAGAGCAGGCCGGCCATCGCCGCAAACGACAGCCACGCGCCGAGGTCCACGACCGCGAGCGGGTCGAGCGCCAGCACCACCAGCGCACTGGCGCCGAGCACCCCGTCGGGTCGGAGGGCGCGCTGGCGATGGCGTCCGACGGCCACCACGGCGAACAGCGCGGCGGCGCGGGTGGCCGGTGGGGGCCACCCCAGCCAGGCGGCGTAGGCCAGCACCAGCAGCGCGGCGAGGTGCTGCGCGTGGCGCGGCGGCACGCCCACGAGGCCGAGCAGCAGCAGCGTCCAGAATCCGAGCAGCGACATGTGGAACCCGGAGATGGACAGGATGTGGACCAGCCCCGACGCCGCGAAGCGTTCCCGCACGTCGGCCTCGATGGCGCCGCTGCGGCCGGTCACCAGCGCGTCCACGAGTCCCGCCCTCGGCCCGAAGAGGGTGGCGACCCGGCGATGCACGGCCGTCCGCGAGCGGTCCAGGAGATCCGGCGCACCGGATGTCGCCACCACGCGACGAATCACCAGGATGCCATCGGCCCGCGCGAGCCGCCCGGGTCGTGGCACCCAGCGCGCCCGAACCGTGGCTGTCACCCCAGCAGGGAGCTCGGCGTCGCGCGGCCAGAACGCCCGCACGGCGCCGTGGCACCCGCGGCCCAGCGGGATCACGCGGCCACTGCGCGCGACCGGATCCACCGTGCGGAGCCGCAGGGTGTCCTCACCCAGCGGCAGCATCCGGGCGCACGCCGTGCGGTCGGCTTGCGCCGCGTGGGAGCCGATGAGGTGGCCACCGATCCCCGCTGCCGCGAGGGCGACGGTGCCGGGGCGGCGGTCCACCAGCGCGGCACCCACCAGGGCGATCCGCACGGCGACGGGGTCCGGAAAACGCGCGAGGCCGGTCGCGAGACCGGCCCCGAGGGAGGTGGCAAGCAGCAGCGCGCCGGCGCGCGGGATCATCCCCCGCCGGAACCGCTCTTCCGCGCGGTGCGCGGCACCTTGGCCACCTGGCGGAGCGCCTCGAGGACCTGGATGTCGATCGCGGCGCGCTGCTGGAGCGAATCGAGCAGCGCTTCGGTGACCGCCTTCCCCTCGTGCGTCACCACGTACCGGGAGGGGAGTCGGTTGAGGGTGTACACGATCACGTCCTCGCGATGCTCGGGCGTGTCCACGAAGTTGGGCACCGACTGCTTGAGGCGGTCGTAGGCCTGGATGACGTGGTGCTCCATCACGTTGAGGATCATAGCACCGCCAGCGCGGGTCGCTCGAGCGACCCGGTAAAGGTGGATCCCGTGGTGCCGGTCAGCCGCACCCGATGATACTCCCCGATGCTGGCCGGGGGCAGGGCCACCAGCACCAGGAAGTTCTGGCTGGTGCGCCCCAGCATCAGGTCGCCGCGGCGCGCCGGGCGTTCCACGAGGATCTCGTGCACCTGCCCGACCCGCGCCATGTTGCGACGCCGTGCCTGTCCCCGCACCACCTCGATGAGCCGTTCGAGCCGTGCCGAGGCCACGTCGTCGGCCACGTGCCCGGGAATCCGCACCGCCGGCGTGCCCTCGCGGGGCGAGTACTTGAAGGTGTAGGCGTCATCGAACCCGGCCTCCTCCACCAGCGACAGCGTCTCCCCGAACTCGGCCTCGGTCTCGCCCGGAAACCCGACGATGATGTCGGTGGACAGGGTGATCCCCTCGACCGCCTCCCGCAGTGCTGCCACAACCGCGAGGTAGTCGGCGCGGCGATACCGCCGCAACATCCGCTTGAGCACCGTATCCGACCCGCTCTGCACCGGCAGGTGCACGTGCGGGCACACCGCCGGGGTCTCCGCCATCGCCGCGATCACCCGCGGGGTGAACTCGGTGGGGTACGGCGACGTGAACCGCACCCGTCGCACGCCGTCCACCGCGGCCACGGCGCGGAGCAGGTCGGCGAAGTCGTGCACACCATCGTGCCACGAGTTCACCGTCTGCCCCAGCAGGGTGACCTCGGTCACGCCCTGCCCCACCACGTCGCGCACCTCGCGCACCACCTCGGCCAGTTGCCGCGACCGCTCCGGCCCGCGCGTCGTGGGCACGATGCAGAAGGTGCAGCGATAGTCACAGCCGCGCTGCACCGTCACGAACGCGGTGGGTCCCGGTTCACGCACCTGGGGGATATCCTCGTAGTGCTCCCACCCGCGATACGCCACGTCGGCCAGCCGGCCGCCCTGGGCGGCGTGGCCGATCAGTTCCGGCAGGTTGCGGTAGCCGTCGGGACCCACCACCAGGTCCACCTTGGGGACCCGTTCCAGCAGTATCGGCCCCAGCCGCTGGGCCATGCACCCGACCACCCCGAGGACGTCGCCGGGGCGCTTGTGCCGCTGCAGCTCGCCGACCCGGCCGATCACCCGCTGCTCGGCGTTGTCGCGCACGGCGCAGGTGTTGACCAGCATCACGTCGGCATCATCGGGAAGGGGCGCGACGGCGTAGCCCTCGCGGGCGAGGACGCCGAGCATCAGCTCGGTGTCGGCCACGTTCATCTGGCAGCCGTAGGTTTCGATCCAGACCGACTTGGCCACGGTCCCCGTCCTGGTGGCGTTCAGCGCAGCGCGGCGAGACCGCGCAACGACACGCCCACGGAAAGCTGCCAGGCCGTCTCGCGCACCGCATCACCCTGCGCGCGCGAGATCCGCTCGAGGGCGAAGTCCACGCCGCCGGTGCCCCCTGCGAAGCGCACGCCCGTCCCGACCGCGATGGTGGTCTCGCTGGGCTGCCCCTCCGCGAGGAGGAGAAAGGGCAGGTCGGCGCGGCGGATCCCCAGGCGGATCGGCAGGTGCTCCGGCGCGCGGAGGTTGCGAAGCATCTCGACTCCCGCGGCGAATTCGACCGTGTTGCGCGCACCCACGCCGCCGAGCGCGACCACGGCCTCATCGGCGCGCGACCAGCTGCGCGACGTGGCGGAGGCCGAAAGCGCGACCCGATCGTTGAGCCGGAAGCGGGCCGCGCCCTGCAGGGTGAGCGGCAGGTCGAGCGACCCCACCGCCGCGGAATCCCGCTCCACGTCGAGGGCCCCGTCGCGGCGCACCATGGCGGCCAGGTGCAGCCGCGAGCCGGCCCGGAGCACCGCGCCTGCCGACAGCCCGAAGCCGGCGTAGGCGAGCTCGGCCGTCTGGCGCACGGGGAGGTAGGCGGGATCCTCCCACGCGCGCACGGAGAAGACGCGGTTGGATCCGGTGAGCAGGTGGGCCCCCGCGCCCACCGTGAGCTCCGGCGAGACGTTCCACGCCAGCGCCACGCGCAGGTCGTTGACACCGCCGGTGGACCCCACGGTGTCGGTGACGGCCACCGGCACGCCGCGCGGCGAGGCGACGCCCTCGGTGACCAGCGTGTAGTCGCGCACGGCCAGGGAGGAGAACGACACGGAGCCGGCCAGGCGGGTGCCGGGAATGGGGCCGCCGATCAGGAAATGCGGAAACCGCTGCTCGCGCGTGGAACCGTCACCCGCGGCGGTGCTGGTGCTCCGCCACGCCGCGCTCGAAGTGAAGGCGAGCGCGGTGGAGCCGAGCAGGCCGAGGGCCGCCGGATTGCCGGCCGAGCGGCCGTCGAACGCCTCGAGCGCACCCGCGGTGCCAAGGGTCGCCGCCGACTGGGCGCGACCGGGGTGACCCAGGCCGCGCACGCCGAAGAGCGATGACTGGGCGCCGACCGGGGCGGCACCGGCGAGGATCAGGAACGCGATCGCGAGGGGACGCATCAGAACCCCTTCACGCCATACGGCAGGCGATAGGTGATGCGGAGCCGCGGGGGCGTGCCTCCGGCGCTGCGCGTGGAGCGGAACCGGGGCATCAGGAACGAGGAGTGTTCCTGCCCGAGGGCCAGCCGGACCGCGGAGGGGAGCGGATCGTCACCCTGCCACAGTTCCACCAGCGAGGCGATGTCGAGTCGCAGCGTGTCGGTGTCCCGGGTGATCCAGGCCGACGGGGTGCGGAGCGAGTTGACCACCGACTTCGCCCCGAAATCGGCAAGCAGGGTGCGGGCATCCACCCGGGCCGAGTCACCGGGGATGCCACCGAGCGGGGCATCGGGCGTGAGCTCGAGCGTCGCGCGGATGATCGTGGCGGAGTCGCGCAGGTAGCGGGGCAACTCGAAGCGGATCAGCGCCCGGTGCGCCGGAAACCCGCCCACCTGCAGCAGGTTGGCATCAGTCGGCGGCACCGACTCGAAGCGGGTCAGGTTCTGGTCGACGCCGCGCTGCAGGATCGGCTTCCGCTTGGTGGTGTCGGCGATCTCCACGTTGGTGTACGTCAGGTAGAGCGGCGTCGCGTCGCCCGACGAGATGCCGCCGAGGTACATGCCGGCCGCGGCGTTGCCGCGCAGGCGGAGGCCGATGACCAGGCGGGTGGAATCGGACGGCGCGTAGGTGAAGCGGGACAGCTCCGCGCCGGCGAACACGGCCGTGATCCGGCCGTTGCGGGCCGCGTCGGGGACATCAATGGTCTTGAGGAACGCCTCGGCGGTCATCGCCGCGTCAATCTCGGCGAACGACGTGAGCGAATCGAACTCGCTCGGCAGCCGGTACAAGTCGACCTTGAGGCCGCTCACCGTGGTGTCGCGCGCCTGCAGGAAGAGCGACAGCACCACCGAATCGGTGGTGAACGGCTTGAGCGAGTCGCCGGCGAACACCGAGTCGCCCCGCGGGATGAAGCGCACCAGCCCGCGGGTCTCGCCGAGCGGGCCACCGTTGGCCAGCAGCAGGGAGGCGGCACTGGGCGCCGGGGAATAGCCGGTGAAGGCGCTGTCGAGGCCCGGCAGCGCGGTCAGGATCGTGTCACGCACCACCACCGGACCACCGGGGCAGAGCGCGGGACAGTCACCCGGCGTGACCAGGCGTTCGGTGCACCCCACCAGGGCGAGGGTGGCGACGAGGAAGACGGCCGGGCGCATCACGCCAGTCGGTCGCGGTCGAATGGGGCGGGCAGCAGCTCGGCGAGGGTCCAGGTCCGGTGCTGGTCGCCTCCCCAGCTCTCGATCCGCAGGTCGGGCGCGAACTCCTGCAGCACCTGGCGGCAGGCGCCGCAGGGGGTGATCGGCTCGGGGGCATCGCTCACGAGGGCGAGTCGCGTGAAGCGACGCTCGCCGCTCGCCACCGCCGCCGCAACGGCGTTGCGTTCGGCACAGATCGTCAGACCGTACGAGGCATTCTCCACGTTGCATCCCGTCACAATGGTTCCCGCGGCGGTTTCGAGGGCGGCCCCTACCCGGAAGCGGGAGTAGGGTGCGTGGGCGTGGTGCCGTGCGGCCTCGGCGGCCGCGCGCAGCGGGTTCATCCGGCCCACACCTCCGCCAAGAAGGACGTTCCGGCCCCGAGGGCGGGCACGCCCAGGAACTCGGCCAGCGTCTGCCCCACATCCGCGAAGGTGGGGCGGTTGCCCAGCGCCACCGGCCGCACCCTGCCCCCCAGCACCAGGATCGGGACCCGCTCCCGGGAATGGTCCGTCGAGGGCGTGGTGGGATCGTTGCCGTGGTCGGCGGTCAAGATAATCAGGTCCTCCCCACCGATCGCGGCCTGGAGCTTGGGAATCCAGCGGTCGAGCGCCGCGAGTCCGGCCCCGAATCCCGCCACGTCGTTGCGATGCCCCCAGCTCTGGTCGAACTCGATCACGTTGGCGAACAGCAGGCCGCGCCGCATGGTCCGCAGGCCACCCAGGATCAGGTCGAAGGCCTCCGCATTGGTGGGTGCGTGGACGGCGCGCACCCCGCGGCCTGCGAAGAGGTCATCCACCTTGCCGATGCCCACCACCGGGAGGTGCGCCGCCGCCAGCCGATCGAGCAACGTTCCCTGCGGCGGCGGCAGCGAGTAGTCCTTCCGGTGCCGGGTCCGTTGCCACGCTCCCGGCGTCCCCTCGAACGGGCGCGCGATCACCCGGGATGCCCCCCACTCCCCGGTGAGCAGCTCACGCGCCGTGCGGCACGCGGCATACAGCTCCTCGAGGGGGACCACCTGCTCGTGCGCGGCCACCTGGAACACGGAGTCGGCCGAGGTATAGATGATCCAGTCCCCCGTTTCGACGTGGCGCTGCCCCAGTTCGTCGAGGATCGCGGTGCCGGAGGCCGCCTTGTTGCCCAGGACGCCCCGGCCGGTCGCGGCCATGAAGGCGCGGAGGAGGGGCTCGGGGAAACCGTCGGGCCAGGTGGGGAACGGCGTGTCGAGCACCACGCCGCAGAGCTCCCAGTGGCCCGTGGTGGAGTCCTTGCCGGGCGACGCCGGCTCGGCGGTGCCGTAGGCGGCGGTGGGGTGCTCCACCGGGGCAATCCCGCTGTCGCCGCAATGCCCCAGGCCGAGTGCCGCCAGGTGCGGCAGCACGAGGCCGGGCTGCGCCCGCATCACGTTGCCCAGGGTGGCGCTCCCGGCGTCACCCCAGGCCACGGTGTCGTGCGCAGTCCCGACGCCGAGACCGTCGAGGACGATCAGGGCGGCGCGTCGCGTCAATGGAGCTTCCCGGTCGCGAAGCGGAAGCGCAGCGCCGTGAGTGCCTGGTCGAGGAGCTGTCGCTCGGCATCCACCAGGTTGCCCCGGGTCTTCTCCTCCAGCGCGGCGAGGGTCTCGATCAGTGCCTGCGCGAGTTGGCGAGGATCCGTGGCGCCGACCTGGTCGGCCCCTGGAGGGAGCTGCCCGTCAAGTGCCGCGTTGGCCTGGGCGGCGAGTCCCATCACGAGCGAGGCAAAGTGAGGATTCATCGTGGCCGGTGGCAGCGACGCGGCACGCGGGGCCCGAGTCCGGTGAGGAGGTGATAGGAGATGGTGCCGGCCAGCGCGGCCTGCTCATCGAGCGACACCAACTCCCCAAAGATGGTGGCGACATCGCCGATGGCCACGGGGAGGTCGCCGGCGTCCACCGTGCACGAATCCATGCTGACGCGTCCGACGATGCGGAGCCGTTGACCGAGCAACTCGACCGCGCCCACGTTGGAGAGGTGGCGGGGGACGCCGTCGGCGTACCCCGCGGCAAGCGTGGCGATCGTGGTGGGGTGCGGTGCGCGCCAGGTGGCGTCGTAGCCGACCCCTGCCCCGGCCGCGGCACGCCGTACCGCGACCACCCGGGCCCGCAACGCGGCCACCGGCACCGTGTCGAGTCCGGGGACGGCGCCGCCGAAGAGGTGGATCCCCGGCCGCGCCAGGTCGCCGGCGAAGGCGGTGCCCCAGGCGCCGGCGGCGCTGTTGGCCGCGTGGAGCAACGGCGGCCGGTGCCCGATCACCTGCACCGCCCGGTGCAGGCGCTGCCACTGTTCGGTGCAGGCCGCGTGATCGTGGCCGGCGGAGTGGAAGTGGGTGAAGACCCCCTCCCAATCGTCGCGGCCGGCCAGCAGGTGTCCCACGCGGCGCAACAGCTCGTCGTCGTGGCTGGGAAAGCCGGTGCGGTGCATTCCGGTGTCCACCTCGACGTGGAACGGCCCGCCTCCGCTGGTGAGCCACGCCTGGAGGGCAGCCAGGTCGCCGATGCTGGGGCGGGCGGCGATTTCCCGGAAGCCGGAGGCCTGCGCGGGATGCAGCGGGGTCACCACCACGATCGGCGAGACGATGCCGGACAGGTGCAGCGCCCGGGCCTCCTCGATGGTGGCCACGCCGAAGCCCCACACGCCGGTGCCGGCGAGGGCGCGCGCCACGGCGACGGCACCCAGTCCGTACCCGTCGGCCTTGACCATCGCCAGGATCGGCACGCCGACCCGGTGCTGATAGCTTCGGGCGTTGCGAACGATGGCGTCGAGATCCACATCCACCCAGGCGCGCTGGGTGTCGGGGGTGATCGGCGTGTGCACGTGCGGAGACTAGGAGCCCGGGAGGGCGGATGCAAGACGAATCGGCGCTGGATCGCGCGGTGGCCATGGTGGCGGATCTCCGGGCCCGCTGCGCCTGGGACCGGGTGCAGACCCGCCGGACCCTGCGACCCTACCTGATCGAGGAGGCCCACGAGCTGGCCGCCGCCCTCGACGGCGCCGATGCCGAGGCGATCCGGGAAGAGGTGGCGGACCTGATGCTGCACCTGGCCTGGCAGCTGGTGCTCGGGCGGGAGCAGGGCGAGTTCACCGCGGACGAGGTGGCCGACCTGCTCGTCGCCAAGATGCGCCGGCGCCACCCGCATCTCTTCGACCTGGGCGAGCAGGAGCGGTGGGAGGTGCTCAAGCGGCGGGAGCGGCGACAGGGGCATGGGGTGCTGGACGGACTTCCCGCCGGCCTCCCCGACCTGCTGATGGCCTACCGCCTCCAGGAACGGGCGGCCGGCGTGGGATTCGACTGGCCCGACACGGCCGGCCCGCTGGCCAAGGTGCACGAGGAGTTGGCGGAGACCGAGGGGGAGCTGGCGTCGGGCCACCCCGAGCGCCTGGAGGAGGAGATCGGCGACCTGCTCTTCGCGGTCGTCAACCTGGCCCGCAAGGCGGGCGTGCAGCCGGGCCTCGCCCTCGACCGGAGCAACGCCAAGTTCCGCCGTCGCTTCGCCGCGCTCGAGGCCGCGGCCGCCCGACGCGGGCTGGTGCTCGGCGAGGCGACGCTGGAGGAGCTGGATGGGGTGTGGGACGAAGTGAAGAGGACGGAGGGCTGAGGACGGAGAACGGAGGACGGGAGACGGAGGAGCCCTCCACTCTCCGTCCTCCGCCCTCGGTTCTCGCGTTACGGGTACAGTCGGTGAATCTGCCTCGGGAACGCGATCGCCTCGCGGATGTGGGGGATGCCGCAGATCCACGCCACGGTGCGCTCCAGGCCGAGCCCGAAGCCGCTGTGCACGAAGCCACCGTACTTGCGGAGGTCGAGGTACCAGCCGTAGGCCGCGGGATCGAGCCCCTGCGCCACGATGCGGGCGAGGAGGCGGTCGTGGTCGTCCTCGCGCTGTGACCCGCCGATGATCTCGCCGTAACCCTCGGGGGCGAGGCAGTCGTTGTTCAGCACCGTGCGCGGGTCGGCCGGGTTCTCCTTCATGTAGAACGCCTTGACCTCCTTCGGATAGTTCATCACGAAGAGCGGTCGGTCGTAGGCCCGCGCGAGGGCGGTCTCGTCGTCGGCCCCCAGGTCGGCGCCCCACTGGATGTCGCTGCCCTCCGCCTGGAGCCGGGCGATCGCGTCGGTGTAGGTGATCCGGGGAAAGGGCCCGATCACCCGCTCCAGGGGGGCGGTGTCGCGCTCCAGCTCCTTGAGCTCCGCGGCGCGGCGCTCGAGGGCGCGCGACACCAGGTAGGAGACGAATTCCTCCTGGAGTGCCATCGAGCCGTCCGAATCCACGAAGGCCATTTCCGGCTCGCACATCCAGAACTCGGTCAGGTGACGGCGTGTCTTGCTCTTCTCGGCGCGGAAGGTGGGGCCGAAGCAGTACACCTTGCCGTGGGCCGCGGCGGTGGCCTCGATGTAGAGCTGGCCGGTCTGCGCGAGGTAGGCCTGGCCGAGGTCGAAGTAGTCGGTGGCGAACAGCTCGCCGGCCTGCTCGCCGACCGCGCCGGTGAGGATCGGGGCGTCGGTGCGGATGAAGCCGCGGTCGTAGAAGAAGTCGTGGATCGCCTGCTCCACCTCGTGGCGGATCCGGGCGATGGCCACCTGCCGTCGTGAACGCAGCCAGAGGTGCCGATGCTCGAAGAGGAAGGAGGTGCCGTGCTCCTTGGGGGTGATCGGATAGTCCACGCTCGGCGCGAGGATCTGCAGGTCGGTGGCGGTCAGCTCGAAGCCGCCGGGGGAGCGGGCATCCTCGCGCACCACGCCGGTCACGGCCAGCGAGGTCTCCTGCGTGAGGCGCGCGAAACGCTCCCAGGTCTCGTCACTCACCTCGAGGCGCGGGAAGACGGCCTGCAGGTACCCGGTGCCGTCGCGCATCACCAGGAAGGCGATCTTGCCCGACGAGCGTGTGGTGACCACCCAACCGTGCAGCGTCACCGACTGACCGGCGTGATGGCGGAGCGCTGAAATGGCGACGTTCGGCATGGCGGCAGTCTAAAACGACGCCGCGACGCGGCAAAGGCCGCGCCGGTCGGCGAGGCCGTCCACCGGTGTCGGGCCCATGCCGAATCCGGCGCCTATAATTGCCGGGAGCACCGATGCCGGTGCCACCGCTCCAGCCCCCGGCCCGCCGCATGGCGGGCCACCAGCCCCGGAGACCTCCTGCCGCTCGCCCCCGCACTCGCGACCATTCGTGCCGGCCACTGGTGGGGATACAAGATCCCTCCGTTGCTTGCCGTGGCGTACGGCGGCCTGGTGGTGTTCGGCGCGTCCCGGGGCCGGATCGCCGGGGTCGGCGAGGCGCTGGTCATCGTGCTGGCCGTGGCGGCATACGGGTTCGTCCTCAACGACCTCACCGACATCGAGGCCGACCGACTGAGCGGCCAGCCGAACCGGATGGCGGGACTGCCGCCGGCATGGCGCCTGGCGGCGCTGGGGGCGCCGCTCGCGATCGCCGTCGGCATGGCCGCCTGGGCGGGGGATCGGGTGCTGGCGGCGCTCACCGCCCTCAACCTGGCGCTCCCCACGCTCTACTCCGTGCCACCGGTGCGGCTCAAGGGCCGGGGTGTCCTCGGGGCGCTCGCCGATGCAGCCGGGGTACACGCGGTGCCGATGGCGCTGGTGACGTGGGCCGTCACGCGGCATCCCGAGACGCACGCCGACCAGGCAGGACCCTTCCTCGCCTCCGCGATCGCGTGGACCCTGTGCCTTGGCCTCCGCGGGATCGTGGTGCACCAGGCGCAGGGTCTCGCCGGCGACCGGGCCGCGCAGGTGCACACCTTTGCGGCGGCGATCGGCAAGGAGGGCGCCCGGCGCCTCGTGTGGCGCGGGATCGTGCCCGCGGAGGTGCTGGCCCTCTCGATCTTCCTGGTGATCGTGCTGCCGATGGCGCCGGTGCTGCTGGTGACGCTGCTGCTGTTCGCCCTGGTGGAGGCCCGGCAGCTCCAGCTGGGATGGACGATGCCGCTGTTCGACCCGCCGGGACGGTCATCCGAGCCCTACCGCCCGCTGGTGAACAACGCGTGGTACGAACTCTGGATGCCCCTCGGGCTGGCGCTGCAACTGGCGTGGCACCACCCCTGGGCGTGGGGCGTGGTGGGGGCGCACCTGCTCCTGTTCCGCGGCAACCTGGCCGCCCGCACCCGGGCGCTGCTGCCGATCCTCCAGGCCCCGCTCTTTCCCCCGGCGACTCGCGGCAGCGGGTTCGAGACGTACCTGCCGCGCGGCGCCGTGGACGCCCGCGCGCTGAAGGGGGTGCGGGTGTTCGTCACGGCGCCGGTGTGGACGGCGAACGGCCTCAACTACTGGACGGGTGACCTGGTGCGCGGGCTGCGACGTGCGGGGGTGGACGCCACCGTGGTGCTCACCGAGGAGTCCACACCGCTGGTCACCATTGCGGAGCCGCGGATGACACGCCCAAGCGACATTCCCGTCGTCGAGCTGCCGGTGGAGCAGGCCGACAACTGGGGCGCGCGCTGGGCGGCGCTGGGACGGCTGGTGGAACAGGCCGCACCGGCGGTCCTCATCCTCACCAACGACTGGCGAAGCTCCGCGATCGTGCCGCTGCTGAGCGCGCGGGTTCGCGTGGTCGGCGTGGTGCATGGCGTGGATCCGCTGTACGACGAGCAGGTGCAGCGCCTGGCGACGAGCTGGGACCTGCTGGTGGGCGGCACGCCCGAGGTGAGCGCACACCTGCACGCCATCGCCCCGGAGCTTGACGGCCGCATCGTGACGATTCCCCACGGGGTGAGCCTCGCCAGTGAGCAGGCGGGCAAGGAGCCGCTCCGCGACCGGATGCCCCGACTGCTGGTGATCGGCGATCCCCAACCCGGCGCCGCCGTCGCACTGCAGCGGATGGTGGCCGATGCCGAGCACCGCGGACTCCCCTGGCGCCTCACGGTGGTGGATCCCGCCGACGAATTGGCATCCCTCTGCCAGATGCGGGCGGTGCGCGTGACCCGGATGCCGAACCGCCAGGAATGGAGCACCTTGTATCACACGCATCACGCCGTGATCGCGCTCGACTGGAACGACGACCGCCGCCGCCACCTGGTCGAGGCGATGGGCCACGGGATCGTGCCGGTCACCTGGGACATCGCACCACCAGACGCGCCCTTCCGTCCGGGCCACTCCGGACTCGGACTGGGCGGCGGCGGGCCCCTGGAACGATCCGCCCTGGGGGCGCTGCTCGACGACGCCACGCGTGTGCAGGAGATGTCGGCCCGTGCGCGTGAGGCAGTGGTGGGGCGCCACTACTCCGCCGACCAGATGGTGGATGCCTTCGTTGATCGCATCGCATGGGCCCTGGGCCAACCTCGGCGGCCGCGCGACGGGCGCCTCGCGCCGCCGCCGGCCGAGGTGGCTGGCGAGCGGATCTGGGGCATGGAGCTCTCCGCCACCACCGCCTGGGGTTCCTTCCCCGACCCCTGGAGCGCGGAGACGTTTGCCCGGATCTGGACCCAGCGCGACGAGTCCCGCGCCTCGTGACGCCGCCCGGATGGCGGGCCGCTGGGGAGCAGCTCGGAAGAAAGGACCGTGCGTGAAGCCCGACGACATCCAGACCACCTACGGCACTGCATACGCGGCCGTCTACGACGACACGTTCCTGCACTCGGACTGGAACCGGCCGTCCCTGGCCTTCCAGCTCGACCTGATTCGCCAACACCTGCCCGCGACGGGTGAATGGCTGGATGTCGCCTGCGGCACGGGTTTCGTCCTGAGCCAGTTTCCCGGCATCCGGCGCACTGGCCTCGACATCTCACCATCCATGCTGGCGGTTGCGCGCGAGCGCAACCCGGATGCCACCTTCGTGCAGCGGGATTTCCGCGAACCCGTTCCGGCCTGGGAAGGCCGGTACGATCTCGTCACCTCGATGTGGTGGGCATACTGCTACCTGGATACGATGACTGAGGTGCAAGGCCTTGTCGCCCAGCTGGCCGCGTGGACGTCGCCCGATGGCACCGTCCTCCTCCCGCTCCTCAACGTCAACAAGCTGGACACCCACAACATCAAGGTCCCGTACATCGACCCCAAGGTGCCGGGACGGTGCATGTTGACCGGCGTGATCTGGGCGTGGATCCAGGAGGACGGCGCCCGGCACCACGACCTCATTGCTCCCCAGGTCGCGCACCTCCACGCAATGTTCCTGCAGCACTTCGAGGACGTCGCCATCGTGGAAGCCGACCTGGAGCAGGTCGGTGAGGGCTGGCGCTGCCAGGATGTCCTGGTCGCACGCGGCAAGCGCCAGCGCGCCTTGACCGGCGAGCTCCACGCCGCAGGGGACGGGCCGCAACCGGGTGTGCTCGAGTGGCAGCTGGGCGTGAATGGGACGGCGTTGGCAGGGTTGCACTACCCGGTCTTCACCGACCTGGCCACGGTCGCCATCGAGATCCAGGCCGCCAGCGGGAACGCACCGTGGCAGGTGCAGGCGAGCAAGAGCGGGTACTCCGTATCCGCCGGCACGACGTACCGCCTGACGTTCCGGGCCCGGGCCGACCGCGCGCGACCGATCCAGGTCGGGGTTGGCGAGGCCGCGCCGCCCTGGAGGACTCTCGGACTGTATCAACAGATCCTGATCGACCAGGAGTGGGGCACGTACGCCGCGGAGTTCACCGCGACCGCCACCGAGTCGCGCGCTCGAATCCACTTCGACCTTGGCGAGGACACCGGCAGGGTCGAGCTGTCGACTGTCCGGTTGGAGGCACCCTCCTCGGCGTGAGGCGGCAGTTCCCGCGTCGCGGGCCGCGACGCGTTGAGGGCCCCTCACGGGGTGCGGGTGACCCCGGGCTCCGCCGCCGGGGGACGGATGCGCAGCAGTGGCTTCTCCATCAGGTGCCAGCTCATCGCCGCCACCAGCACCGACAGTGCCGTCATGCCGACCGTGTAGATCACCGTCTCGCCGACGCCCGCACCCGCGAGCGGTCTCGGCCACAGGCCGGCCTGGCTCATGACGTGGC
Source organism: uncultured Gemmatimonadaceae bacterium (assembly GCA_964574665.1). Classification (GTDB taxonomy): domain Bacteria; phylum Gemmatimonadota; class Gemmatimonadetes; order Gemmatimonadales; family GWC2-71-9; genus Palsa-1233. The sequence continues at coordinate 16,288 of CAZNOJ010000017.1, read as the reverse complement.
CCAGGGGATTGTGCAGCAGGTAGATCCCGTACGAGTAGATCCCGACTTGCCGCGCTGGCCAGCTCGCCACCAGGCGCAGCCCCAGGCCGCCGCGGTGTTCGAGGACCCCGACGACGACTGCTGCGGCGAGATACGCGGAACCGGTGAGGAAGAGCGTGGCGAGGAGCGCAGACGGCTGTTCGAATCCGCCGGCCTGCCGGGAGAACACCACGATGGACAACACCACCACGGCGAGGGCGGGCGGCCCGGCACGACGGAGCCGTCGCGAGACCGGAGGCCACATTCCCGGATCGCGCCTGGCGACGGCCAGGAGTGCCCCGAGCATCAGGCCGTCCAGTCGAGCGGGCGTCAGCGCATAGAAGGCCTGGGTCTCCGGCCATGCCGCCGCTGCCCAGTACCGGATCACGACGGTGAGGACCAGGCACCCCAGGACCGCGCGCCGGAGCGCGCCTGCCCGGAGCCAGAACACCGCGAGCGGCCATGCCAGGTAGAACTGTTCCTCCACGGAGAGCGACCAGAGGTGCCCGGTGTAGGCGGCCAACGTGCCGTCCAGCGCATACGGCACATTCACGAAGTAGGCCCAGTAGGGCAGCTGCTCCGTGGCCCCGAGCTGCATGGCAGCTCCCCACGGCGCCACCAGTGGGATCGCCACCAGGTAGAGGAAGAGGAAGCCGTAGTAGAGGGGGAGGATGCGGACGGCCCGTCGGATGTAGAACGATCGGAAGTAGCCCGTCGCCCCCTTCGAGTCGAGGAGGATCCCGGTGATCAGGAACCCGGAAAGGACGAAGAACACGTCGAGGCCCACGATGCCGGCGATGCCAACGAGGTACACCGGCAACGCGGCCATCGGACTCCAGCTCCGTGCGGCCTCGATGCTGAAATGGAAAATCGGCACGAGGAGCACGAGCGCCCGCAGCCCGTCGAGCTCCCGGATGCGTCCCGCATCGCGAGGTGCCGGTTCGGGTTCGGGAACGGTCACGGACCAGGGGGCCGCGATGCGAAGGCGAGCGAATCGAGCACACGCACGAGCTCCGCGGCCGCCCGCCGGTGGGCGAGCTCGTTGGGGTGAAGGTCGAGCTGGTGCACGAACAGGTCCTCCTCCGTCTCCCCGTCGAGCAGCACCTTCCCCAGGTCCACAAACGGCAGCCCCATCTGCCGGACGGCCGGCTCGGCCGCCCCACGGACGGCCTCCCACACCGGGGTGCTGTGAGGACCTGCGATGTTCCGGAACAGGAAGGGGAAGACCCACGCCCCGTCGGCCCGGACCGAGGCGTCGAGCCTGAGGAGCTCCACCGGGATCCGCGAGTAGTCGCGCTCCGGACGCTGGCGGAGCCGCTGCGACAGCTGGTCCCAGAGCCGGGACACACGGTCCAGGCGCGTCGGGATGCGAAACCAACCGCGCCGCACCTCCTCGACCCACGAGACATCGTCGTTGAGCACGATGCCCAGCAGCACCAGGTCGGGCTGGTAGGCCCGGGCGACCCGTTCGTAGAAGAGCCGCTCCTCCCGCGTGCTGTACCCGCTCACGCCGCAGTTGATCACTTCGTAGCGCACCGAGTCGCCGCGTTCCCTCGCACGGGCGTTGAGTTGACGCTCGAGCTGCGCCGGGAGCGCGTCCGCCTCGTGGACCCCGATGCCGAGCACATAGGAATCGCCCAAGGCCAGGATCCGGAACGTGCCGGCGGCTGCCGGGATCGTCCGCTCCGGGCCCCGACACCCCTCGGCATTGAACTGGTAGACCACGCGATACGCCGTGTCGGCGGCGGGCTCGAGGCGCGCCCCCGTGGCCACGTCAACCAGGGTGAGATCCGCAACCTCGATCGTGGCGGGCGCGCCCCCCGCGTCGAAGTGCACCCGGGCGTTGCCGCTCCCCTGCTCCGCGACGAACTCCGATTCTACCACCTGCCACGCCGGGGTGAGATCGACCGATCGGTAGAGACCCAAGCCGTCCCACGGCGGCTCGGCGCGGCTCACCGCGAAGCTCACCGCGCGCGCCGGTTCGGCGCGCGCGCGAAAACGCAACCGATAGGCCCGTCCCGCCGTGATGGCCACCCCGGGCTGGTTCACCTGCACGGCACCGGCATCGTCGGGCGTGTCGGACTGCACCGTGAGCCGGAAGAGGAGGGTATCCGTTGCGATCACGTCGAGGGATCCGGCGCCACGATGAAGGGCGAGGTGCCACATCGCCGCGCGGGGGTCCACCACTTCGAAGTAGCCGCGCGGGTTGTCGGGGTAGTAGGTGGCCACGGTCGAGTGCGGCGCGTAGCGCTCGCCCAGGACAGAGTCGGGCAGGAGCTGGCCCTCCCAGCGGATCCCCGGCATGGGCCCGACCTCGGCGTCATCCGCGTCGCGCTCGACGAATCCGAGCGCCACCTCGACGCCGAGCAGGACGACGCTCACGGTGGTCAGCATGAGGAGTCGCTCGGGGACACGCGGCCACTTCAAAGGCAGGAGGAGCAGGTGAAGCACCGCCGCAGCGCACACCAGCAACGCCGCCACGAGGAGGAGCCGATGCTCAAACGGCAGCGCTGCGGTGCGCACGTGCCAAGCCAGCAGCACCGCGCAGGCGGCGAGGAATCCGGCGAGGAGCAGCGTGCGCCCCCGCAGGAGCCAACCCTGCAACACCGCCAGCGCCACCGCCAGCGCCGCCACGGGCACCCCGGCCGACAGCGCGGCCGGCACGCCGGCACTGCCGTCGAGCCGGAAGAGCAGGAGCAGGAGGGAGGCACCCAGGGCGAGGTAGGCGGCAAGCCCGAGGGCGGCAACCTCCCGCGGCGTTCGAGCCACCGCCCTGTTGGGATCCCCAGCCGGTGTGGCGGTCATCAAGCCTCCATTCCGAAGCTCCGCGCTTCCCTCCGCAGCGTGCAGGTACCACGCGGCAGATCGGGACAGGGGTCGCCAGTCGCGTGCCACGCCGTGCCGCGCCGCGGCCACTCGCGAGGAAACCGGATTGGATCGCCGTTCGCGTGACGCTCCCATCGGCCCAGGAAGCTCCCCCCGGACACGCCCCACAATGTGGCGCCCGCGCCGCAGATGGGGGACCGGAGCGGCAGGACCGACCCGTTCGTTGGGCGGCAAACCGCCGAAATCTCGGGCCAACCCGGGGTTCCCGACAGGGCACGCGCCTTGCCCCCTGCGGTGTGGGGGGAGGTCACCCGCGCCCAGGACGCCCTGGCCCGCGACCGACCGGAGGGAACCGTGCGAGAGTATGTCGTCGTGGTGGACCACGCCAATCACGCCCTGGGTGCCGTGGAGAAGCTGCGTGCGCACCGCCAGCCGGTGCTGCACCGCGCCGTGTCCGTGCTGCTCTTCCACCCGGCCGGGGCGTTGCTGATGCAGCGCCGCGCGGCCCACAAGTACCACTCCGCGCTGCGGTGGTCGAACACCTGCTGCGGCCACCCGCTCCCCGGCGAGTCGGCACGCCGCGCCGCGGCGCGTCGCCTGCAGGCCGAAATGGGCATCGTCGCCCCGCTGGAGCCCGCAGGCCAACTGGCCTACCGCCTCGACGTGGGCGATGGACTCCACGAGCACGAACTCAACCAGGTCTTCGTCGGTGAGTACAGCGGTGCACCCGAGCCGAGCCCCGACGAAGTGGCAGAATGGCACTGGCTCACCGCCTCGGTGGCCCGATCGCTCTGCCGCGACAACCAGCACGTGACGGCGTGGCTGCCGATGGTGCTCGAGGCGGTCACGGGGTGGGCCACGACAGCAGATGCCCTACCCCCGGGACTCGCCGCCTGGAATCGCGCCTGGGCTGCGGCGGCGTGAAGGCACCACGGCCGGCGTGGTGGCCAGGTACCGCGCGTAATCGGGCCTCCGCGCCACGAGGTCGGCCTCGAGCAGCGGCACGCCGGAGACCCTGAGCAGGAGCACCGTGATGAGGAGTGGCGAGGCGAGCGCCCACCAGGCGCCCGCCGCCACAGCCATCCCACCGAATCCCCACCAGACCAGGATCTCGCCGAAGTAGTTGGGGTGGCGCGACCATCGCCACAAGCCGCGGTCGAGCACCCGGCCCTTGCTGGCTGGGTCGCGCCGGAACCGGAGCAGCTGCCAGTCCGCGACCGCCTCGTAGCCGATACCGATCGCGGCAACGACCGCCGACACAATCCGGAGCCATCCGCGACCCGGTACGGGCACCGCGGCCAGGATCGGCAGCGCGATGATCGCCATCAGCACGCCCTGCAGCACGAACACCGTGACCAGCGAGCGCCACCACCAGGTGTCAGGATGCTGGGCGCGCATGGCAGCGTAGCGACGGTCCTCCCCGTGTCCCCAGTTGCGCACGGTGAGATGGAGCGAGAGGCGCAGCCCCCAAATGGTGACCAGCCCCACCAGGAGGAGATCCACGGTGCCGCGCGCGCGCCACGTCGCGGCCGCGGTGCTCCACGCCACCAGCACGAAGCCGAGTCCCCAGACCCTGTCGATCAGCGAGGTGTCCCGTCGCCACGTGGCGGCCAGCCAGGTGAGCAGCAGGAGCGGGACGACCGGGAGGAGGTGGCTCAGGGTGGCGCGCGTGATCATGCGAGGGGCTCCAGCACCAGGTCGTCGGCAATCTTGGCGATCCGCTCGGCCTCGCGCCACTCGCGTTCGAGCATCTTCAGCTCCCCCTCGAGCCAGAGGCGCTCGATGTCCTCGTTGAGCCACATCTCGACGGCGAGACGCTGACTCGCCGGCAGCGCCTTGAGGACCACCCCCGGGCCCTTGATCTCGTGCCACTCGAACGCACCCGTCCCCTCCTTCATGTTGGCCCGGAGCCCGTGGGGCGCCCGGAGTTCGGCGGCCTGGCGCAGCCAGCCCTCGAGGTCGCCACGTTCCTCCGCGAGCAGCGCGGTGGCGCGGTCGAGTTCGTCGCGGCGGCCGGCCAGGAGGTTGAGACCACCGACGACGCGGCGTCCCACCGAGCGCACCTCCGGACCCTGCCACCGTGCCGGCCCCGGATACTTCGTCCACTCCCAGGGCCGCGGCACCACGAGGCCCAGCTCGTCGGCTTCCCAATGCAGCACCGCGTTGCCCAGTTGGGTGTGCTTCACCGTGAGTCGGGCGTGCGGCACCACGGGATCCTGCACGGTGAACTTCGCGCGCCGATGGATGGCCGCGCCCACCAGTCGGCGGACGCCGGTCCACCCCACGTAGGTCATGCCGCCCACCGCCACGCCTGCCGCCCCCATGCCCAGGAAGGCGCCCAGGCCCGCCGCGGCGACCGTCCCCCCGATGATCAGTGACCGCTTGCGTCGGCGACGATAGCTCTCGCCATAGCGCCACGCGGCGAACTCCGGGCGGAGCGCCGGCCCGATCCGCACCAGCTCGAGCCCGTCGCGGAGTCGCGCCAGCCCGATCGTGCCGGTGGAGTAGCGGGTCGCCGTGTCGCGGTACAGGCGCTCGCAGGCGTCAATCGTCTCCAGCCGGGCATCGAACGGCACCAGGTTCCACTTGCCGCAGCCGCGACAGACCACCCAGAGGCGCCCCTGCGCGGCGTCGAACGCCACCCGGCGCCCGATGGGGAGCGTCTCGAGCGCCTCGTTGGCACCCAGGGCACCGTTGCAGTGGAGGCAGGTGGAGTACATGGGCGAGAAGTGAGTGGTGAGTCCTGGGTGGTGAGGAACGTATCAGGGACGACCAGGGCGGACTCAGTGACTCAGGACTCACTCCCTAGCCCACCCGGAACAACGCCTCCCCCTTGGGATACCGGGCCAGCACCCGCTCCCGCAGCGCCTGATGTTCGCGGCGATCGAGGCGCGGATCGGCCTCGAGGATCGTCCGCGCCATGCCCCGCGCCTCGGCGAGCAGGTCGGTGTCGTCGGGGAAGCGGGCCACCTTGAAGTCCACCCCGCCCGACTGGCGCGCCCCGAGGAGGTCGCCCTGGCGGCGCTCCTCGAGGTCGAGCTCGGCGATCGCGAAGCCGTCGGTGGTGGCGGCGAAGCGCCGGAGCCGCTCCGGCACGGTCTCGCCGGCCGCCAGCAGGATGCAGTGGGACTCCCCCGCTCCCCGGCCAATACGGCCCCGAAGCTGGTGGAGTTGCGCCAGGCCGAAGCGCTCCGGGTGCTCGATGACCATCACGGTGGCGTTCGGCACGTCAATCCCCACCTCGATCACGGTGGTGGCCACCAGCACGCCGATCTCGCCATCACGGAACGCGCGCATCACCCGGTCGCGCTCTGGCGCCTTGATCCTGCCGTGCACCAGCCCCACGGCCACGTCGTCCCAGCGCGCCTGCAGGGTGGCGGCCATGGTCTCGGCGGCCCGCAGGTCGGCGCGCTCGCTCTCCTCGATCACCGGCAGCACGACGTAGCACTGGCCCCCGGCCAGCGCCGTCTGCCGCACGAACTGGAAGACGCGATCGCGGCCGCGCGGCGTGCGCACCGCGGTGCGGATCGTGCCGCGTCCCGGTGGCCGCTCGCGGAGCACGGAGATGTCGAGGTCGCCGTAGCGGGTGAGCGCCAGCGACCGCGGGATCGGGGTGGCGGTGAGCAGCAATACATCGGGGGCCTCGCCCTTGTCCATGAGCGCCGCTCGCTGCTCCACTCCGAAACGATGCTGCTCGTCAATCACCACCAACCCGAGGTGCGCGAAGGCCACCTGCTCCTGCACCAGGGCGTGGGTGCCGACCACGAGGGCCGCCTCGCCGCTGGTGAGCCGCTGCCGCACCGCCTTCTTTTCGGCGGCCGTGAGGCGCCCCACCAGCAGCTCGGGGACGATGCCGAGTGGTGCCAGCAGGCGCACCAAGGTGGCGTGGTGCTGCTCCACCAGCAATTCCGTGGGTGCCATCAGGGCGGCCTGGTAGCCGTTCTCCATGGCAAGCAGCATCGCGAAGAGCGCCACCACGGTCTTTCCGGTACCGACGTCGCCCATCAGGAGCCGGTGCATCCGCGTCTCGGCGGTCATCTCGTCGAAGATCTCGCGGATCGCCTGCCGCTGGTCGGCGGTGAGCTCCCAGGGCAGCGCGTCACGCAGGGCGGACGTGTGCGTCTTGTGGACCACGAAGCGGGTTCCCCGCTGCCCGTGGCGGGCCACCTCGCGAGCCCGGCCCAGCATCAGCTGCAGGTCGAGCAGTTCGTCGATCGCCAGCCGGCGCCGCCCGCGCTCGGCCTCGGCCAGGGTGGCGGGCCGGTGGACCCATCGCAACGCCTCGGCCACGGTCGGCAGCTCGAAGCGGGCACGCAGGTCGTCGGGGAGGAGGTCCGGAGCCAGCGCCACCAGCGGATCGAGGTGGGTGTCAATCAGGTGACGAATCTGCTTGTGGGAGAGTCCTTCGGTGGCGGGATAGACGGGGAGGATGCGTCCCGCAGCCGACGGGTCGTCGGCATCCCCGAGGATGATGAGCTCCCGGGGTGCCATCTGGCGGCCGTGGTAGAACCGGATCGGGCCGGCCACCAGCAGCAGCTGGCCCACCTCGATGGTGCGGTCGAGGAAGGCCTGGCCCGGCCAGGCGCACTCGAGCACCCCGCTGGCGTCGCGGAGCACGGCGTGGAAGATTCGGAGGCCCTTGCGGGTGGGGAGGACACCCTTGGAGGTCACCCGCCCGACGCAGGCCACGTCGTCGCCCACCCGGGCCTGCGCCAGGGGGGTGACCGACGAGGCGTCGATGTAGCGGTGCGGCAGGTGAAGGAGCAGGTCCTGGGCCCGTTCGATCCCCAGGCGCGCCAGCGCCTCGGCGCGCTTCTCGCCGATCCCCTTGAGGTACTGCACCGGCGTGTCGAGGCGGAGCGCGGGCATCGGGGAACGATACCGGG
>CAZNOJ010000017.1:0-8458 GCA_964574665.1 uncultured Gemmatimonadaceae bacterium | reverse complement strand
GCGCTGGTGCGCGTGGTGAACACCACCGACTCCGACGTCACCCTGCACGAGCCGGCCTGCACCGCGCATGTGGTGGAACTGGTGGGGGCGCAGTGGCGGCGGGCCGAGGAGCCGGTGCCGTGCGTGGCCCTGAGCCCGGTGCTCGCCCCGGGCGAGGCGCACCCGTTCTCCACACCGACGCCGCCGGGCCGCGGCGGACGCTTCCGTGTCGTGGTGTACGGCGCAAATGCGCATGGAGAGTTCGAGGTTCGATCCAGCACGTTCACCGTGGAGTGATCCCATGGCTTCCCGCATTCCCTACGCTGCGACGCTCGCGATCCTGGCCGCCTGCACCGCCGGCTCGCCCGGCACCGGCGCCCCCGACCTGCGCGAGCACGGCGACCTGTCGCTCGCCGTCACTTCCACCGACGTGAAGGCAGGTGGCGAGGTGGCGTTCCGGTTCACCAACGGCAGTGACGACACCGTGACCACCGGGGTGCTCGACTGCGTGAACTACTACGAGCGGCAGGAGGGCACCACCTGGGTGCCGGTGCATCCGCTCCGGATGTGCATCGCGATGGCCCAGCTGCACGCGCCGGGCGAGTCGAACAGCTACACCACGCCGGCACCGGAGCAGGCCGGCACGTGGCGGCTGGTGATCGAGACCGTGGGTGGCCAGGAGGGGACGAACCGGCCGGTCCGGAGCGCGGCGTTCACGGTGGCGCCGTGAGGGCGGCGCTCGCGGTGGCCGTCGCACTCGTGGCCGGGTGCGGAACCACGCTTCCCGACGAGCACTCGGTCGTCGTGGCCCTCGCCGAGGCGAAGGTGATCACCGGCGGGTCCGTCCAGGCGGTGGTGATCAATGACTCGGATCACACGATCGGGCACGGGGTGCTCCCGTGCACGGCGAGGATCGTGGACGCCGCGACCGGGGAGCGGGTGTCGCCGCCTCAGGCGTGCATCCAGCCCTTGATCCTGCTGCGGCCGGGTGGGACTTCGGCCTTCACCTTCGTGGCACCGGACGTTCCCGGCACCTATCGCCTGGAGTTCAACGCGAGTGACGAGGACCGCGATCCCCCGGTCGCGGGACTGCCCCTGGTGGTTCGCTCGCCGACGTTCCATGTCAGCGCTCCATAGCGAGGCGCACGTCGGGGTCGAGGTCATCGGCCGCCCGTGAGGCGGTGAGCCGCGACACGGCGAGGAACACCAGCAGCGACAGCACCAGGGCCACCCCCGAGGCATCCACCCCGGCTGGGAGCGAGGCCCCGCTGAGCCGGGGCCAGCTCCCCAGCCCGAGCGTCGCCACGAGTCCGGTGCCCATGGACGCGAGCGCCCCGGGGCGCGTGGCGCCGGGCCAGAGCATCCCGAGCGCGAGCGCCGGCACGAGCGTCGTCGCGAAGAGCCCGAAGCCGAAGACGCCAAGGAGGGCCACCAGCGTGGCGCTTCCCGCGGCCAACCCCGCCCCGAGCACACCGACGCCCAGCGTGGCGAGGCGGCCGATCACCAGCTCGCGGGCCTCGCCGAGCGGGCGGCGCGGCAGGTCGCGCGCCACGGCGGCCGCGGCGAGGTTGAGGAACGAATTGACCGTGCTCATGATCGCGGCGGCCACGCCGCTCATCACCAGGCCGGCCAGCAGCGCCGGCGCGTGGCGGAGCACGAATCCCGGCGTTGCTTCGTCGGGCGAGCCCAACGCGGGAATCGCGCCCCGGCTCACCTCGGCCTTCACCACCATGCCGATGCCCACGTAGAGCAGCAGGGTCACCAGCATCGCCCCGGTCATCAGCAGCGGATACCACCGCAGCTGCCGCGGGTCGCGCAGCATGTAGAACTTGTGCACCACGTGCGGCTGGCCCAGGGTGCCCAGCGAGAAGACGAAGAAGAACGACAGCGCCGCCACCGGCGTGAGGTGGCCCCACGGGGCGAACCAGCCGGGATCGGCAGCCAGGATGTCGCGCGAGATGGTGGCCATCCCCTCCCCCACCTCCAGCACCCTGGCAAACACCAGCACCGATGCCACCGCCATCACGGCGCCCTGGAACAGGTCGGTGTACATCCCGGCGAGCATCCCCCCGGTGGCCGAATAGGCGATGACCACCGCGGCGCCGAGCCAGATCGCGGTGCTGCGCTCGAGACCGAACACGGCCTGGAGGATGAGGCCGAGGGCGAGGAAGTTGGCGGCGATGTACCCCACGGTGGCCACCAGCATCGCCCCCGCGGCGATCCGGCGGGCCGCGGCCGAGCGATACCGTACCCCGACCGCCTCGGGAATCGTGAGCACGCCGCGGATCTCGCGGAGGAGGCGCAGGCGGCGGGCCAGCACCCATGCCGTGAGGGCCCCCGTGATGGCCGCGGGCAGCACGATGAACACCGCGCCGATCCCCCGCGCATAGACGAGCCCCGGCCCCCCCACGAACGCGAAGCCCGAGAGCGTGGCGGCCATCGAGGCGATCGCCAGGGTCCAGATGCCGACCCCGCGCCCCGCCACGAAGAAGTCCGCGCTGGTGCGCGTGCGTCTCGCGGCCCAGACGGCAATGGCCGCGCAGGCGGCGAAGTAGCCGCTGGCCACGGCAACGATGGCGGTGGTGGCCAAGGTCAGGGGCGCGACGGCTGGCGAAGGCGCTGCCCCTCGGCGACCAGCGCCGCCAGCGTGGCGTCGTCGAGCGGGGCGTCATGGTCGCGGAGATACGCAACGGGCAGGAGCAGGACGGGGAGGATCCCGACGCCGAGCAGCACGATCGCCGCGCGGCGCGGCAGGCCGAGCCAGAGGGGAGCCGCCGCGGAGTCGGGGGGAAGCAGGAACGCGGCGCCGAAGCCGACGACCGGGATGACGAAGACGGCCAGCGCCGCGATCCGGGCCGGCGTGGAGAGGCGGCCCCGGCGGAGTGCGCCGAGCACCAGCACGCCGGCGAGCGACGCACTGGTGCCATAGATCGCCAGCACGCTGGCCGTGGTCCCGGCCGAGGCACGCCACGCCACCAGGTAGCAGGCGGCCTGCGCCGCCAGCCCGCTCACCAGCGCGAACCAGCCGATCCGACCTGCCACCTACCGCCGCCGGCTGGCCTCGAGCAGGAACCAGGCGCGCCCCTCGGCCTCGTCAATCCAGTTCTCGAGTAGCGAGGCAGTGGCCACGTCCTTCCGGTCGTCGCACTGCCCATGCAGCTCGCGCAGCCGCGCGGCCATGCGGGTGTTGTCCTCGCGCAGTTCGGCGAGCATCGCGGCGGCGGTCACTGCCGCCGCCTCGTTGTCGCGCACCCGCTGCAGCCGCGCCACGTGGCCCACCGAGCGGATGGTGGTGCCACCGAGCTTGCGCACCCGCTCGGCCATCGGATCGGTGGCGGCGAGCAGTTCGGCGGCCTGCTCGTCGAGCAGGCGGTGGTAGTCGCGGAAGTGCGGACCGCTGACGTGCCAGTGGAAGTTCTTGGTCTTGAGATAGAGGGCAAAGGTGTCGGCCAGCGCCGCGTTGAGGCCGTCGGCGACCGCGGTGGCCGCGGTGGCCGGGAGGTCGGTCGGGGTCGGCGCAGCGCGCCGGCTGCGGGCGGATCGGGAACGAGTGGCCTTGGCCACGGTGCACCACCTTTCACCAGGAGGGAGGGCACCGGGAAGGTAGCACCTCCGCGGTGCGCCGGTCAGGCGAGGAGCGACTCCGCCCAGCGGGCCGGGTCGAACGGTTGCAGGTCGTCGAGCCCCTCACCGGTGCCGAGGAACCGGATCGGGATCTCGAGCTCGCGACGGAGGGCCACCACGGCCCCTCCCCGTGCGCTGCCGTCGAGCTTGGTGACGATCAATCCCGTGGGTGGCACCACGCGGGCGAACTGCCGGCCCTGCTGCACCGCGTTCTGGCCCACGGTGCCGTCGAGCACCAGCAGCACCTCGTGCGGCGCGCCGGCGACCTTGCGCCCGATCACGCGCACCACCTTGCCGAGTTCGACCATGAGGTCGTCCTGGGTGTGCAGCCGACCCGCGGTGTCGATGATCACCGTGTCCACGCCGCGGGTGATCGCCGCGTCCACGGCCTCGAACGCCACGGCCGCGGGATCGCCGCCCTGCGCGCCCCGCACGCAGGGCACCCCGATGCGCTCCGCCCAGGTGTCCAGCTGCTGCACCGCCCCGGCCCGCCAGGTGTCGGCGGCACCCAGCAGCACGCTGCGCCCCTCGCGCACGAGCCGGTGCGCCAGCTTGGCGATGGAGGTGGTCTTGCCGGCACCGTTGACGCCCATCACCAGGACCACGGTGGGTGGCGTCGCGGCCTGCACGATGCGTCCCGGCTCGGCCGGCCCGGCCAGCAGTTCCGTGATCCGCGCGCCGAAGGCGGTGCGCAGGTCGGCTTCGGTCTTGACGGTGCCCTTGCGGATCGCCGCCTCGAGGTGCTCCACGAGATCGAGCGTGGCGGGCACGCCGAAGTCCGACTCGATCAGGATCCGTTCGATCTCCTCGAGTTCGGTGCCCTTGAGCCCGCGCACCAGCGCGCCCACGTCGGTGAGGGCCAGCCGCTTGATGCGGGACCAGAGGGAGGACTTGGTGCGGAGCGTCATCGCAGTCCCATCCGTCGGCGAATCACCCATTCCGTCACGAATCCGGCCACGGCGAGTGCAAAGAACGGCAGCAGCTCGCGGAGCGAACGGCGCACGGGCACTGCGGTGACCGCCGCGTCCGCGGAGGCCAGGGTGGGTGCGATCGGGACCAGCTCGCGCGCATAGGACTCCACCTCGATCCGACCGGCGCTGCCATCGGCGCCCTGCCACGTCCACAATCCGGGCGACAAGGCGAGCCGGCCCACCCCGTCGGCGTCGAACCGCAGGGTGTCGGTTCGCACGACCCCGCTGGCCGCCAGCTCGATCGCCATCGGTGGTGCGCCCGCAGGGGCGCGGAATCGCACGGCGCGGCCGCGTTCCACCACCGCCTCCTCGGCACGCAATGAAGTCCCTGCGGTGACGGGCGCATCCAGCAACCACGCGGCTGCCTGGCCAATCATCGCGCGCCACGCCTGCTCGGCGACCCCCCCCTGGAACGACCAGCGATGGAATCCGCTGCCACCCATCACCACGGTGCGACCTCCCGCCTGATGGCCGGCGAGGATCGGCACCGGGTTGCCGCGTCGGGCCTGCCGGGCGGAGAGGGCCACCCACTCGCCCTCGGGCACCGCGGCCACCGCGGGGAGCGGCGGGAGCGAGTCGGGTTCCACGCCGGCAAAGGAGGCCATGAGCGGCGAGGGGCTCGGCACCGGTGCCGAGTACCAATCGCCGTCAATGCCGCCGGCGGGCCAGAGGAGCCGGGCGCGCCCATGCTGCCGCCAGGCGGTGGTGTCGCCGCGCACCGCGAGCAGGTCGGCGTTGCGAGCGGCGAGCACCACTTCGGCCTCGGCGACCGGACGGAGGTCGTCCATGCGTCGCCAGGCCCCGCTCGCCAGCTGGATGTAGCCGCGCACCGGGGCCTCGATCAGGTCGGCCAGCGTGGCATGGAGCGCCCGCGCGTCCCAATCGGGCACGGCGGCCACCACCACCACGCCTGGCGTCGGGGTGACGGTAATCCAGCGGATCCGGAGGTCGTCGAGTGGCTCTGCATCCGGGGCACCGACCCGGATCACCTCGAGCCGCCGTGCACCGGTGCGATCGGACGGCAGCGGAGCGCGGAGTGCCATCCTCGCGCGCCCATCCGGACCCGGGACGGCGCTGCCGCGCATCAGCACGTGGCCGCTGTCGCGCACTTCGATGTGCACCGAGTCCGTCCAGGGGGTGGTCGCCTGCAGCACCACCTCGACGGACATGGTGTCCCCCACGGTGAGCCGCAGCGGCACGCGCACGTCCACCAGCGCCACGTTCGGCCCGGTCCGGCGCGGGAGAATGCGGAGGGAGGCCTGCGCCAGGAGGTCCGGCGGGATCGTGGCGGCGTCGGGGATCTCGCCATCGGACACCACCACGATGGGCCGACCCGCGCCGGTGGCCCGGGAGAGTGCCTCGGCGAGGGCGGACTGGGCGCCCGGTTCGCCCGCCGCCACCTCGCCGAAGGGCAGCACCTCGCCGAGCCCCGAGGCGAGCGCGGCGGCGGAGTCGGCCTGGCCACCGGTGGCGTGCATCGAGACGGAATTGTCGAGGAGGACCAGCGGGCGGTCGTGCCGGAGGGTGGCGCGAATGCCGGGGTCGAGCACGAGGAGCAGGAGGGCCGCGATCGCCACGAAGCGGGCGGCGCGGCCGGCATGACCGAGCCAGGTGCCGGGAGCGCCCCGCCAGGGCCACCATGCCAACGCCGCCGCGACCAGGATCGCGGCGGCGTAGCCGACCGAAGCGGGGAGGTTCACGACGTCCGACGGGCCCGAAGCGGGCTGGTCAGTCGGTGATCATCGTGGCGACCGCGTCGCCGGTGCCGCGGGCGAGCAGCTCCGCGAGCACCTTGCGATCGGCCTCGAAGCCCGGGCGGTCGCGGGCGCCGAGCGGCTCGCCGGCGTCGAACTTCATGGTGCGCGGATCGCGCGGCACGCCGTTGACCCGGAATTCGTAGTGCAGGTGCGGCGCCGTGGAGGTGCCGGTGGTGCCCACCTTGCCGATCAGGTCGCTCTGCATCACGCTCCGTCCGGCGCGCACGCCCGCGGCGATCTCGCGCAGGTGGGCGTAGCGCGTGGTGATGCCGTTGCGGTGCCGCAGCTCGACCATGTTGCCGTAGCCGCCGGCCCAGCCGGCGCGCACCACCACCCCGTTGGCCGCGGCGCGGACCGGGGTGCCGCTGTTGGCGGAGTAGTCGATCCCCTGGTGGGCCCGGTAGATCTTGAGCACCGGATGGAAGCGGCGGCCGGTGACGCCGCTGGTGATGTAGCGGAACTCCAGCGGCGCGGCGAGGAACTCCCGCTTGAGCGCCTGGCCTTCGGCGTCGTAGTACCCCGGCTTGCCCGAGGCGGGGACGTAGGAGAACGCGGTGAGGCGATGGTTGTTGATGGTGAGGTCGCTGGCCAGCACCCGGCCGAAGCGCACCGCCCCCTCCTCGCTCACCAGCCGCTCGACCACGGCCACGAACGGGTCGCCGGGCTGCGGGTCGCGGGAGAAGTCGACCGACCACGCGTTGACGTTGGCCAGGTCGTTGACGAAGTGGAGCCGCGCCTCGCGGTCGAGGGTCGCCTCGGAAATCGCGAGGTCTGCCGCCGCGGTGAGCGTGGTCTGGATCACCCCGGCGATGCGGATCGTGTCGGTGACCCAGCGGATCGGCAGCGACTCGCCCTGCCACTCCCCGGCCGAGGTGCGCGTGAAGCGGAGGCGCTGGGAATCATCGGGCCGGAGCTCGATGCGGGTGGGCTCGTCGGAGACCGCGTTGCGGTGCAGCGAGAACTCGAGGCCGGCCCGGAGCCGCCGCGGATCGAAGCGGAGCAGGTCGGCGAGCTTGCCGACGTCGAATCCGGTGACGCCCTGGCGCGCCAGCAGGGTGGACACCGTCTCGCCGCGCTGCAGCGTGTCGTGGACCACCCGGAACGGATCGGACACCACGATCGGCAGCGCCGTCGGGATGTCGGAGAGCCGCTGCCAGGGCCACTGGCCCCTGGCGGCGAACAGCGTGGCCAGGCCGATCACGGCCGCCGCGGACGGGAACCGCAGCTGGCGGGAGTAGCGTCGAAAACCCATCAGTCCATTTGCCGCCGGATAAAGGTCGGGATCTCCAGGTCGCTCACGTCGGACGACGCCGCCGGCTTGGCCGGCGCCGGATTGGCGGGACGCACGAACGGCTGCTGCGGGGATGCCTGGGCCGCGGGCGGGGTCGCAGTCGCGGGGGCCTGCTGCCCCCCGCGCCGGAACGGCAGCACCTGGCCGGCCGTGCCGCGGTCCACCACCGGTTCCCCGGTCACCGCCCGGTCGAACCCGGTCGCGATCACCGTCACCCGCACCTCGCCGGTGAGTCGGGAATCGCCGCCCGCGCCGAAGATGATCTGTGCATCGTCGCCCACCGCATCGTGAATGATCTCGCTGATCTGGGTGGCCTCGCCCAGGGTGAGGTCGTCGCCCCCCAGGATGTTGATCAGCACGCCGCTCGCCCCATTGATCGACACGTTGTCGAGCAGGGGCGAAGAAATCGCCTGCTGCGCCGCCTCGAGGGCCCGGTTCTCGCCCTTGCCGATGCCGGTCCCCATGAGCGCCGCGCCGCCGTTCTGCATCACGGTGCGGACGTCGGCGAAGTCCACGTTGATGATCCCCGACGTGGTGATCAGCGAGGCGATGCCGCGCGTCGCATTGAGCAACACCTCGTCGGCCTTCTTGAGGGCATCCTGGAACGGGATCCCCTTCCCCACCACGGCGAGCAGCCTCTCGTTTGGTACGACGATCATCGTGTCCACGTTTCGCCGCAGCTCGGTGATCCCCATCTCGGCCTGCTTCATCCGCTTGCGGCCCTCGAACAGGAACGGCTTGGTCACGATCCCGACGGTGAGCGCGCCGATGTCCTTGGCGATCTGGGCGATGATCGGCGCGGCCCCGGTGCCGGTGCCGCCGCCCATGCCGCAGGT
>CAZNOJ010000016.1:0-33927 GCA_964574665.1 uncultured Gemmatimonadaceae bacterium | reverse complement strand
AGCTCCGGCTCGCGGTGCGCGTGGGCTCGGTGGTGGAGGACGACGACCAGCGCGGACTGGCCCACTTCGCCGAGCACATGGCGTTCAACGGCACCACGTCGTTCCCCAAGAACGACCTCATCCACTACCTCCAGTCGATCGGCTCGGAGTTCGGCGCCGACGTGAACGCCTACACCTCGTTCGACGAGACGGTGTACCAACTGCACGTGCCGACCGACACGAGCAAGTTCCTCGAGACGGGGATCCAGATCCTCGGCGAGTGGGCCCACGGCGTCACGTTCGACTCGGCGGAGGTGGAGGCCGAGCGCGGGGTGGTGATCGAGGAATGGCGGCTGGGGCGTGGGGCGGACGCCCGGATGTTCGACCAGCAGCTCCCGGTGCTGCTCCGCGGGTCCCGGTACGCCGAGCGCCTGGTGATCGGCTCCCAGGAGGCGCTGGCGGGATTCAGCCGCGAGGCCCTGGTCCGCTTCTACCGCCGCTGGTACCGGCCGGAGATGATGGCCGTGGTGGCCGTGGGCGATTTCGACGCCGACTCGGTTGAGTCGCTGATCCGCCGCCATTTCGCGGCGATTCCGGCGGGGAACGGCACGGCGCGGCCGGACTTCGCGGTGCCCGCGCACGACAGCGTGTACGTGTTGATCGCCACCGACCCCGAGGCCACGGCGTCCGTGGTCCAGCTCTATCACCTGCGGCCGCGCCAGGTGGTGGCCACGATGGACGACTTCCGACGGCGGTACGTCGAGGGGCTGGCGCTCGACATGCTCGGTGACCGCTTCGCCGAGATCATCGAGCGGCCGGACAAGCCGTTCGCCTTCGCGGGTGCTGGTCGCTTCACCCTGGTGGCCACCGCCGATGCGGTATCGCTCTACGCCGGGGTCGAGCCCGACTCGATGGTGCGCGGGTTCGAGGCCGCGCTGGTGGAACTGGAGCGGGCGCGCCGTCATGGCTTCACCGCCGGCGAGCTGGCCCGCACCCTTGCGAGCCAGTCGGCCGCGCAGGAACGGCTCTATCAGGAGCGCGACAAGCAACCCTCGGCGGCGCGCGCCGACGAGCTGGTGCGCCACTTCCTGCAGGGCGAGGACGTCCTCGGCACCGAGGCGGAAGTGGAGGCCTACCGGCGGATCAATCCCACGGTCACGCTCGAGGAGGTGAATGCCGCCACGCGGGCGCTCCTCGCGGCCTCGAACCCGGTGATCCTGGTCAACGCCCCGGCTGGGGACGGGGCCCGTCTGCCCACCGAGGCGGCGCTGCTGGCCGCCTATCAGGCCGTGGGTTCCCGCACCATCGAGCCCTACCGCGACTCGACGGTGAGCAGCCAGCTGCTGGCGACGATCCCGGAGCCCGTGGCCATCACGGCCGAGCGCGCGATGCCCGAGCTGGGACTCACCGAGTGGACGCTCGCCAACGGGGTGCGGGTGGTGCTCAAGCCCACCGACTTCCGCAATGACGAGGTGGTGCTGAGTGCGACCAGTCCCGGCGGCGTGTCGCTCTATCCGGATTCGCTGGTGGCCAGTGCGATGTTCGCCGACGCGGTGGCGGAACTCGGCGGCGTGGGGTCGTTCAGCGCAGCCGACCTGCGCAAGGCACTGAGCGGCAAGGTGGTCTCCGCGGGGGCCAGCATCGGCGAGCGGACGGAAGGGATCAGCGGACGCTCGAACGCGCGCGACGTGGAGACGATGCTGCAGCTCACCTACCTGCGCTTCACCGCACCGCGGCGCGACAGCAGCGCGTTCGAGGCCTTCCGCCAGACCATGCGGACGGCGCTGGCCAATGTCGACGCCAGTCCGATGAAGGCGTTCAGCGACACGGTGACGGCGGTGCTCACCGGGCACTCGCCGCGGGTGCGCCCGATGTCGGCCGCGCTGTTCGACGAGATCGACCTCGACCGCGCCCTGGCGATCTACCGCGACCGGTTCGCCGACGCCTCGGACTTCACCTTCTTCCTCGTGGGGTCGTTCGCGCTCGACTCGGTGCGGCCGCTGGTGCAGCGCTACCTCGGCAACCTGCCGTCCACCGGTCGGCAGGAGGCCGCCCGCGACGTGGGACCCACCCCGCCCACCGGCAGGATCGAGCGGATCGTGCGCAAGGGAAGCGAGCCGCAGAGCCAGACGATGATGGTGTTCTCGCAGCCGTTCACCTGGGATGCGCGAGAAAACCACCTGCTGGCGTCCCTCGGCGCGATCCTCAGCAACCGCCTGCTCGACAACCTGCGTGAACGGCTGGGCGGCACCTACGGCGCCTCCGCCTCGGTGCAGGGCAACCGCGACCACCCGCACGTGGCGCTCGGGATGGTGCAGTTCGGCAGCGCTCCAGACCGGGTGGAGGAGCTGGTGGCGGCGGTGCACGCCGAGATCCGGGCACTGGCCGACAGCGGGCCGAGTGCGGCGGAGCTGGAGAAGGTGCGCGAGGCGCAGATTCGCTCGCGCGAGACGGCGATCCGGACCAACGCGTTCTGGGCGACCCGGCTCTCCCAGGCATGGCGGTACGGCGAGGACCCGGCGGACATCCTCCGCTTCCGGGAGCTGGTGGACGGCCTCACCGCCGAGCGGGTGCGCGACGCGGCGCGGCGCTACCTCGCGGGCGACAACTACGTCAGGGTGACGCTGCTTCCCGCCGAGGTGACGCCGTAGCGGCACCCACCCCTGCCCACGCGATGGCGAGGAAGTAGCCGATCAGCAACACGCTGAACTCCATGCCATTGCGCCCGCCGCCCACCACGAACCATCCGTCGTGCACGTGGACGAGGGCGATACCGGCGGCGAGTTCCAGCGCGAAGCCGAGGGCCACGGGACGGACCAGGCGCCCGGCAGCGAGGGTGATGCCGCCGAGGATCTCCCACGCGGTGATCGCGGTGGCGAGCGCGGTGCCGGCGGGGAGTCCCTGCTCGGTGAGGAAGCCGCCGAATCCGCCCACGAAGCCGGGCGTGAGGGCGCGATAGGCGCCGTGGGTCACCATCAGGGCGGCGACCA
The DNA here is from genome assembly GCA_964574665.1 of uncultured Gemmatimonadaceae bacterium. Taxonomy (GTDB): domain Bacteria; phylum Gemmatimonadota; class Gemmatimonadetes; order Gemmatimonadales; family GWC2-71-9; genus Palsa-1233. The sequence continues at coordinate 30,958 of CAZNOJ010000016.1, read as the reverse complement.
GGAGACGGAGGGCGCCAAGGGCGCGCGCGGCACGCAGCTGGGCAGCAACGGGGTCCATCGAGAGGTGCCTCCTGCGGGGGCTGGTGATGCTCGGTGGCAGGAGGATACGGCGGGGCGAGCCCGCACGGGTTCGCGATCGGTCAGGGATCGGCGGAGGGCCGCCAGCGGTTCCGCTGGGCTAGCGCCTCCCGTGCCGCGCCAGCCGGAGCTCCAGGTGGCGCCGCACGTCGTGCCACTCGCTCCGGAGGATGGAGTACTGCCAGGTGTCGCGCGCGGTGCCGTCGCGCCGCGCCATGTGATGGCGCAGCACACCATCGAGCTTTGCGCCCAACGCGGCGATCGCGCGCTGGGAGGCAAGGTTGAAGTTGTCGGTGCGGAGGCCCACCACGGCGCAGCCGAGGGTATCGAACGCGTGCTCCAGCAGGAGCAGCTTGCAGGTGGTGTTGACCCCGGTCCGCTGGCGCGACGCGGCGTACCAGGTCCAGCCGATCTCCACTCGGTCAACCTCGGGCACGATATCGTGATAGCGGGTGGTGCCCACCACGCGACCGCCATCGAGTTCCCGCACCACCCACGGCAGCTGGTGGCCGGCGCGCTGGCCGAGCAGCGCCTGCTCGATGTACCCCGCCACCTCCTCCGGCCGGGGCACCGAGGTGTACCAGAGCGACCAGAGCTCGCCATCGGATGCGGCCGCGATCAGGTCGTCGTGGTGCTCCGCGGTCATCGGCTCGAGGCGGATGCCGCGGCCGTCCAGCGTCACGGGAGACACGGTGATCATCGGGTCGGGTCCCTGCGGGAAGGGTGAGTCAGTCCGGGAGCCAATCGTCGCCAACCGGTTCGGGGAGCTCGGTGTCGCTCGTGACGGCGCCTGCGGCCACGCTCCGCCACCAAGGATCGATGGAGGGACCCTCCGCCGGCTCCACCGGTGCGCCGATGCGCGGCATCAGCAGCGGCGTCCCGTCCACCTCGGCACGCCTGACCAGCACCTCGGCCGGTTCATCCCACGGGTGCATCGCCAGGTTGAAGGTCCCCCAATGGATGGGCAGCAGCACCCCGCTGCCCAGCATCCGGTGCGCCAGCACGGCGTTCTCCGGCCCGAGGTGGATGTCCCCCCACGCCGGATGATGCGCACCCACCTCGAGGGTCACGACATCGAAGGGCCCCTGGCGACTCCCGATCGCCTCGAATTCCGGGGTGAGACCCGAGTCGGCGCCGTGAAAGACCGAGTGCCGGGGCCCCCGGAGGTGGAACGACGACCAGAGTGTCGCATTGCGGTCGCGGACGCCACGACCCGAGAAGTGCTGCGCCGGCGTGGCGGTGACCTGGACACCCCTCACCATGGTGTGCTCCCACCAGTCGAGCTCCACGATCCGCTCCGGCGGGATGTCCCACTTCTCGAGGTGCAGGCCCACTCCCAGCGAGGTGATGAATGGCGTGCCCCGGCGCGCCAGCTCGCGAATCGTGGGCCGGTCGAGGTGGTCGTAGTGGTCGTGGGACAGCAACACCGCGTCGAGGGGTGGGAGGGCGTCGATCGGAGCCGGCGGCGGGTGAAAGCGACGTGGTCCGGCGAACGGCAACGGGGAGACGCGTTCGCCCCACACCGGGTCGGCCAGGAGGCGCACGCCGTCGAGCTCGAACAGCACGGTGCTGTGGCCGAGCCAGGTGAGCCGGAGTCCCGATGCCGGCGCGCGCTGCCACGCGCCCATTGGCGACGCGATCGGCAGCGCGCCGCTCGGCACTCGCCGTTCGCCACCACAGAGGAAGTCGCGCATGGATGGCCGCTCCACGCCCGGCTTGAAGCCCGCGGAGACCGGCTGGGTGTTCCGGAACGCGCTGCCGGTCCATTGCGGGGAGGCGGCCATCCGTTCACGGCGGCGCGCGGTGGAACGATGGCTCACGGCACGACCTCCCCATCCCGGGTCTGACCGCCTCGAAGATATCCCGGGACCGGGGAGGTCGAGGTCACCCTCCTGCCGCGGCCAGCATGGCCAGCGCTGCCTTGCTCACGAACACCTGTTGATGGAACTGCTCGCCCCACTCGCGCGCGGTCACGTCGCGGTACTCCACGAGCCGGTGGTCGTCATAGCCGGGGTGGAGTTGCTTGCGGAGTGAGGCCCGCACCCGCGGATCGGCACCGTGCCGGAGGAAGAGCGCGGTGAACGGCGCCGACTCCGGGCGGCGCTGGTAGTTGGGCCAGAAGTTGGCCTGCGACACCACCGTGGAGAACAGCGGCGTGTGGCCGCCCCAGTCCTCGGCGGAGACCAGGGCCCTGGCGTTGACGTCGGCACCGCGACCCAGCAGCCACTCGGCGATGGCGAGCTCGTCGTAGTCGGCGCACATGTGCAACAGCGTGGTGCCGTCCAGGGGCGTGCCGTGCGTGGCGTTGAGTTCGTCGTGGCAGCCGAGCTCCGGCGGGTAGATCTCCTCGTGGCGGAACCGACGATGCAGCACCGATGGATCCCGCACCAGGTGCGCCTCGAGCAGGTCGATCCGGCCGCGATGCAGCGCCATCGTTGGCGTGTCGGGGTAGCGCACGCCGTGCCGTTCGTACAGGGCGAGGATCTGGTGCTTCGCCTCTGGCTTGCGCGAGTCGGTTTCGAGCACCACGTCCACCGGCGCCAGCCGTCGCCCTGCGGCATCCACGGCGCGGGCACCAAGCTCGAGCCCCAGCCGGGTCCCGGTGACGCTCAGGGTGTAGGCGGCGCCCCCCAGGACGTCGTCGGGCACCGGCGGGGAACCGAGCAACCGGTGAATCAGCCGCACCGTGGATTCCTGGCCCTGCAGCACGGCGCGGTCGATCGCGTGCTGCAGGTCGGTGGCGCCCAGGCCGTGGAGCATGGTGATGATCCGGTCGCGCCCGAGGTTCGCCGCGTAGGAGAGCGGGGGACCCCAGTTGCTGTCGCGGATGGTGGCGTGCTCGTGGAGCAGGTGCGGATGCGCCGTGACCAGGGCGCGGACACCATCCACGTCGTCACGCCAGATGGCGTCAATCAGGTCGCACGCCTGCTTGAGGCGGGTCCAGCTCGGGGCCTGGTAGGAGCGCGCCAGCACGAGTTGGGCATCCGCCAGCTGGGCGGATTCCGGCGCAACCGACTCGGGGTGGAAGGCGGCGAAGTCGGCCACCGCGTCGGGGTCGGCCGCTCGGTAACCGCGGAGGAGGTCCTTGGCCTGGTGGCGGAGCTGTTCGAGGTCGGGACGGACCGGCAGGTGACGCACGGGCATGACGAGCCTCCTTGGATGCTGCCCGGGGTCCGCTGGCATCGGGCGAAAGGAGGTTCGTGGGAACCGGATTGTGACCGCAACGACTCGGGTGGGCTCTGCCCTTTCCGCGGACCGGAGGCGGCCCTGCCGCCCACTGGATGGTATCCCGGCCATCGCGATCTGTGCAACAGGGCCGGCCGAACGGGGTCAGAAGGGAACAGGGACCCCGAACACCACCTGCAGGAGGCGACCATGACTCCGTGTGAATGCTGCGGCAACACCTACGACAAGGCCTTTCGCGTCACGCTGGCCGACGGCACCATCCACACCTTCGATTCCTTCGAGTGCGCCATCCAGATCACCGCGCCGATCTGCGCGCACTGCAGTTGCCGGATTGTCGGCCACGGCGTGGAGGCGGAGGGGAAGATCTTCTGCTGCGCCCACTGCTCCCGGATGATGGGGGTCGAGGGACTCGAAGACCGGCACTAGCCGGTCGTGATCGCCCGCAGCAGGAGCCAGGCGCCGAGTGCGGCGATGGCCAGCGCGACGACGCGCCCGAAGCGCTGCGGCGTGAGGCCCAGGAGCACCCGCTCACCGAGCAGGGTTCCTGCCACCACGCCCACGATGGCCACGGCGATGGCGGTTGTGGCCGGCTGCACGGCGCCACCGATGGTGAGGAGGTAGACGGGTGTGCGTGCCAGGTCCACGAGCAGCCCCGTGGCGGTGGCCGTGGCCACGAACGCGGCCGGTGCGAGCGCGAACGCGCCCAGCGCCGCCGCCCGGAGGCCGCCCTGATTCCCCGCGACCCCGCCGAAGAATCCCGAGAGCAACCCGAAGAGCGCCACCATGCCACCCTGTGGATGCCAGCGGGATGACCAACCCGTGAGCTGGGCTGCGGCGGTGAGCAGCAGCAGCCCCCCGAGCACCGCGGTGAGGATGGTAGGGCCGAGTCGCGCGAACACCAGGGCGCCGGCCAGTGCACCGGCCGCGCTCAGCAGGCCGAACCGGAGCAGCACCTCACGATCGATGCTCTGGCGCAGGCGCCAGCACCTGAGCGCGGTCGCGATGGCATGCGGAAGCGTGACCGCGGCCACGGCGACATCGGTGCCGTAGCGCACGGCCAGGAGCGGGGTGAGGAGCGATCCGATGCCGAAGCCGACAACGGAGGCGGTGGCCGCGGAGAGCACGGCCACGGCCAGCACCGCGAGCAGGAACAGGGTCATTCCGGGATGGGGAAGCGCCCGGTGCGCATCGCCCCCTCGTCACTCACCAGGCCCACGCGGGCCGAATCGCGGAGCAGGGCGAGGAGGTCGTGCTCCTCGCCATCCACCACCATCGGGCGGGCCACGAGCCGGACGCCGTGCGAGTAGTCCACGTGCCCGGTGGTATGCCAGGTGTTGAGCGGCTGGATCGGCGAGCCATCCGGCTTGTGCCAGCCGTAGATCGCCACGCGGTTGCGGAGGGTGTCGAGCCGCGGGGTGAGCACCACGTCCTTCTTGTGCCCCGCGGTGAGCGTGCCCATCGGATGCGGATCGGCACGACGTCGGGCGGCGACCAGGCGGTTATGCTCCGCGAACACGGGGACGGTGATCATCGCCGCACTGGGCGCGATCGAATCGGGACCCAGCTTGACGGGAGCGGCGCGCCAGATGGCGTCCACCATGGCCGGCGTCGGGAGCGACATTCCGGTGCGATCGGCGAGCCACTGCGCGAGCTGCGGGCGGACGGGCATCAGGAAGAAGTCGTCGTCGCTGCCGATGGCGAGGTAGTCCGGCATGGCCCAGAAGGTGACTCGGGACTCGACGCCTCGGTGGGTGCGGAGCATCGTGACCGGCACCAGGACCCGGAGCCAGGACGGCACGTTGCCGCGCTCCAGTTCGCGGCGCACCTGGTCCTCGCGGGCGTCGAGCGGGAGGTCGCGTATCGTGGACGCGAAGGCGGATCCCGTCGGTGCGTCAGCCGGTCGGTCAGGCAGCGACAGCCGCTGGGCGGCCACCGGCAGCAGCGGCAGCGCGAGCAGGATGCCCACCCCCCAGCGCCGGGCCCCCGCCGCCATTCAGGGCTCGTCGCCGCTCGGCCCGTAGATCTGCGGCACCTTGGCGCCCATGGGCCGGAGGTAGGTGGAGATCTGGCCGCGGTGGTGCACGATGTCGAACAGGAAGCTCCAGGCCATCTCGCTGGCCGGTCGCTGCGACCCGAAGAAGGCGATCACCCCGTTCCAGCGCGCGGCAGGAAGGGAGTTCCAGCGCCGCGTGATTTCGCCGGATTGCCGGGCGTACTCGGCCGCCACGTCGCGCATGGACGCCGGCATGGGGGGCGGAGCCCATGCCGCCTCACCCTGCTCCATCGCGTCAATGATCATCCGCTCCTCGCAGACGATCTGCCAGGCGATCTCCTGGGCGGTGCGCGAGGCGGGATCGGGGCGATAGGTGGAGCCCTCCGGAATCCGCTCGATCACCTTGAGCGTGGTGGCGGATTCCCGGGTCCAGAAACCGGTGAACAGTTCCTGCTCGCTCATGATCCCTCCCCGGCGGCCCACGCCGTGGGGTGGAGCCCCCCGTCGGGCCCGGAGTAGGCGCGCTCCACCCGCGCCACACGGAGTTCGTAGTGCGAGTACCACTCGCGGATCCCGGCCTCCTGCGCCACCCGGTGCTCGGCGACGTCCTTCCAGGCACGGATCGCCTCGGGTGAGCTCCAATACGAGACGGTGATGCCGAAGCCGGTGGTGTCCCGGGTGGACTCGATGCCGAGGTAGCCGGGCTGGGTGACCGCCAGCTGGTGCATCCGCTCGGCCATGGCGGCGTAGCTCACGGCGTCGCCGACCCGCCGCGAGGCGAAGATCACCGCGTAGTACGGTGGCGTGATGGCGGGCGCAAAGGCGTCGTCGGTCGGCATCGGCGGCTCAGGGCACCGGCTCGCGCACCCGCACCAGGAAGAGCCCCTCGCGCACCGAGGTAAACACCACCACGCCGCTCTTGAAGAAGGGGTAGTTGCTCCAGGCGCCGCTCTGCGCGGCAGAGTGTCCGGGGCCATTGTCGTTGAAGGGCGCGGAGTCGAAGTAGGCGACCTCGCGGGGGCGGGTGCGCTCGGAGATGTCGAGCACCCGAAGCCCGGATCCGTAGTTGGACTCGTAGACGCGGTTGCCGACCACGAAGAGGTTGTGGTCGGAAGACATCACCGGGCCGATGTACTGGTGGGCCACCACGGGATCGTCGAGCCGGGTCAGGTCCCAGACGATGGTCCGCGTGCCCGCCACCACGCCGTCGAGTTCGTCGCCCTCGTCGTTCATGTAGAAGTAGCGCTGCTCGTCGTCGAACCATCCCTGGTGCGCATACGAGACGTTGGGGTAGGCGTTGCGGCCGATCACCCGCGGGGCATCCTTGTCGGAGACGTCGGCGATGTTGATCTCGCGCTCGTTGGAGCCCACGCAGACCTGGCGGCCGTGATAGCGGGTGTCGGGGCCGCGGTAGACCACGCACTGGGCATCGTGGGTGTACCCGCGCGAGCCATTCGCCCCGGGCGAGTGGAAGCACCCGGCAAACACCGGCTGCTTCGGGTTCCGCACGTTCACCATGTGCAGCCCGCCACCGCAGGTTTCGCCGCCGCCGTTGGCGCCGACGATGTACACGAATCCCGACGCCGTGTCGGCCACCACGTTGTGCGCCGAGGCGACCCCGGGGTAGGTGGTGTCCGGTGCAAAGGTGGGCGTGCCGCGGGCGGTGCGCAGGCGGGTCAGGTCGAAGACCTGCATCCCGTGCTGGCCGGCGCCGTCGGCCACGATGTAGGCGTGGTGGGCCAGCACCTTGATGTCGCGCCAGACCGACGGTGGCGAGCCCGCCGTGCGCGGCAGGTTGCCGAGCAGCCTCGGGGCAGCAGGGTTGGTGACATCCACGAACGAGGTGCCGTCGCGCCGCGCCACCAGGGCGATGTCGCGGTTGGTGACCGGGTCGGTCCATCCCCAGACGTCGTTGACCCAGGCCCCACGTTCGCCGCCCAGCGCACTGGTGGGCAGGTGGCCCACCAGCTCGATGTTGCTGCAGGTGTAGGCGGCAATGTTCCCATCCTGGCACTGGGCCGCCGGCGTGGTGCCTCCGCCGATCGCGTGGATGGTGCCTTCCAGGAGCTGGCGCACCTGCCACCCTGCCGCCCCTTCCGAGGCGACCATCACGCGGCCCTCGCCGAAGTCGCGCTGCGGCATGGCCACCGCTGCCCGTCCGGCGGCGGCGGTGATGGTGTGGCCGAAGGCGAATGGCCAATGGGTCCCGTCGGCCGAATCCGCCACCAGCTTCATGGCGCCGAGCCAGACGCGATCGGGGGTGGCGAGGAAGCGGTACACCGCACCGTTGCCGCCGCCCGCACCGGGTGCTCCCACCCAGATCTCGTCACCCACCTCGGCCACCGCGAAGCCGAACTGGGATCCGCGCGGGGCGTCGAAGGGGCGCAACTCGACGGACGGCGTCCAGCGGTCGGCACTGTCGCGCGAGACGACATACACCGCTGCCGCACCCGTGGCGCCGAGGTAGGCGTGCCCACCCGCGAGCAGCACCGAGGTGCCAAGCCGCATCCCGCCCGGGGCCTGGGTGCGCGGCACCAGGACCCTGGTCGGCGTCCCCCACGTGCCGTCGGGGAGCCGACGCACCAGGTACGCGCGCCCGGCGCCGCTGTCTGCGGGGGCCGCGCCGACCAGCAGCCACTCGGCACCGAGCGAGAGCGCCCCACCGAAGCCGGCGAGCCCCGCGGCATCGCCCGGTCGAATGGTGTTGGCGAGCCGCCAGGCGTCGCCCTGGCGGCGGTAGTGGTGCACCGCACCGCCCGCGGAGTCGCCCGGCGCGCCGATCAGCAGGTCGTCGCCCTGCAGGGCGAGGGCATTGCCGAACTGCCCGGGTGAGGGCGCCTCGAGCACGGCTGCGTGCCGCCAGGCCGCGCGGGCGCTCGCCCGCGTCAGGACGTACGTGACGCCGGTGCCATTGCGCTTGCGCGGTGCCCCGACGGCGAGCGTGTTGCCGTCCAGGGCGATGGCACGACCGAAGTCGTCCATCCGTGCGGTGTCGGGCGCAGTGATCCTGGCCTGCTCGCGCAGCCGGCCACTGCCATCGAGTCGGTACGCGTAGACCGTGCCGGGGCCGTACCAGTTGACGGGCTGGCCCACCAGCAGCTCGGTGGCGTTGCCGGCCATCGCCCGGCCGAAGTTCGACTCCTGGGCCGCCCCGGCGCCCAGCGGTGCGAGCAGCGCCACGACGCCCAAGGCACGACGAATCCGGGAACCCATGCGGTCTCTCCCTCGCAATGTCACGTGAACGGCCCAGTCCTGCCGCAAGATACCCCGCGCCCGACCGCTCCCCACCGCAGCAGCGGTGCACCACCCCCGCGACGCGGCCCCGGGCCACCGCGGATGATAACGCCACGAAACGCGACCCGGCGTTACACTTTGGACACCGACAGTGCCCCACCCCAGCAGACAGGAGCAGTGACGATGTTGCGGATCGGTGACACCGTACCCGACTTCCACGCCGACACCACCGAGGGACCGGTGGATTTCCACCAGTGGCTCGATGGGAAGTGGGCCATCCTCTTCTCGCATCCCAAGGACTTCACTCCGGTGTGCACCACGGAGCTGGGTTTCATGGCGGGGCTCGAGCCCGAGTTCCAGCGCCGCGGCTGCAAGATCATCGGGCTGTCGGTGGACCCGGTGGAGAGCCACCAGCGCTGGAAAGCGGACATCGAGGAGACCCAGGGCCACGCCGTGCACTATCCGATGATCGGCGATGCCGACCTGACGGTGGCCAAGGCGCTCGGCATGCTGCCGGCCGACGCCGCGCCCGGCACGCGCACGGCGATGGACAACGCCACCGTCCGCACGGTGATCGTGATCGGCCCCGACAGGAAGGTGAAGGCGCTGATCTCGTACCCGATGGTCGCCGGGCGCAACTTCCACGAGGTGCTCCGGCTGCTGGATGCGCTGCAACTCAACGCCCGCCACAACGTGGCGACGCCGGTCAACTGGCAGCCGGGCGACGACGTGATCATCCCGACCTCGGTGTCCGATGACGACGCCCGCACCAAGTACCCGCAGGGATACCAGACCCTGAAGCCGTACCTGCGCGTGGTCTCGCAGCCGCAGTGAGGCGGGGCAGCACGGACGGGAGATGAACGCGCGACGGGGTGGTGCTAGAATCCACCCCGTTCGCCTGCCCCTCAACCGTCCGGAGCGCTCGCCGTGTCCTACCAGTTCTACAAGATCATGCACCTGTTCGGCATCTTCGCGATGCTGGTGGCCCTCGCCGTGTCCTGTGGCCACGCCGCCCTCGGCGGCCGGCGCGCCGACAACCCGATGCGCAAGCTGCTCGGCGCCGTGCACGGCATCGCGCTGCTGCTGGTGCTCACAGGCGGGTTCGGCATGCTGGCACGCCTGGGCGCGATGCACGGCGCCCTGCCGATGTGGGTTTACCTCAAGCTGGCCATCTGGGTGGCCTTCGGCGCGGCGATCACCCTGCCCTACCTCTCGCGGGGTTGGGCCCGCGCGCTGCTGGTGGCGATGCCGGTGCTGGCCGCCCTCGCCGGGGCCACGGCACTCCTCAAGCCCATGTGACGGGGGCTGACCGGTCGTGAACTGGATCCTGGTGGCGCTGCTCGGGTACCTGCTCGCGCAGCTGGCGATCGGGGTCTGGGTGGCCCCCCGGATCCGCTCGGAGAGCGACTACCTGCTCGGGGGCCGTCGCCTCGGCTACCCGCTCACCATCTTCTCGATCTTCGCCACCTGGTTCGGGGCGGAATCGTGCATCGCGTCGGCGGGTCGCGCCTATCGCGAGGGGTTCTCGCTCACCACGGCGGAGCCGTTCGCCTACGGCCTCACCCTCATCGCGATGGGGCTGTTCTTCGCGGTGCCGCTCTGGCGCCGGCAGCTCACCACCTTCGCCGACCTGTTCCGGGACCGGTTCGGATCCGGGGTGGAGAAGCTCGCCGCGCTGATGCTGGTGCCGGGTGGCGTGCTGTGGGCTGCCGCGCAGCTGCGGGGCTTCGGGCACGTCCTGACCACGGTCACGTCGCTCGACATCAACGTGGCGATCATCGCTGCCACGGGCTTCTGCGTCTGCTACACCATGCTGGGCGGCTTGCTGGCCGACGCCATCACCGACCTGGTGCAGGGGGTGATGATCGTCCTCGGGCTGCTGCTGCTCGTGGTGGCGGTCACCGTGGACCTCGGCGGGATCCCCGCCGCGCTCGCTGCGATTGACCGTTCGCGACTGACCGTGGTGGGCGCCGACGTCACGCCGACCGTCCTCGGCATGCTGGAGGAGTGGCTGATCCCGATCGCGGGGTCGGTGGTCGCCGTGGAACTGGTGTCCCGGGTGATTGCGGCGCGCTCGCCGCAGGTGGCCCGCAACGGGGCCTTGCTGGCGGGTGGTCTCTACATGCTGGTGGGGCTGCTGCCCCTCTTCCTCGGGCTGGTGGCCGGCTCGCTGGTGCCGGGACTCGACGACGCCGAGCAGTTTCTCCCCACGCTGGCGCGCGAGGTGCTCCCCACGGCGCTCTACGTGGTGTTTGCCGGCGCGCTCGTCTCGGCGATCCTGTCCACCGTGGACACCATTCTCCTCGTGGCCAGTGGCCTGGTGGTGCACAACCTCGCCGCACCGGCGCTGGGAATCCGCGACGACCGCACGCGACTCCGCCTCGCGCGAATCGGCGTGGCGTGCTTCGGAGGCGTCGCCCTCTGGCTCGCGCTGATCGCCACCGACGTGGCGGCACTGGTCGAAGAGGCCTCGGCATTCGGCAGTGCGGGGACGCTGGTGGTGGCGTCGTTTGCCCTGTTCAGCCGGTTCGGGGGACCGCGCGCGGCCGTCTCGGGGCTCGTCGGCGGGCTGGGCAGCTACCTCGCCGGGACCGTGCTGGGATGGGGCCAGCCGTTCCTCGGATCGCTCGCCGCGGCCCTCGCGGCCTACCTCATCGCGGGGTGGCTGGAGGGTCGTCGCCGGCCGGCGGTGGCCTAGCCGCGCCCGGCTACCGGCGACGCCGGGTCCAGCGGGACATCCGATACACGGCCTGGATCAACGCGCCCATCCAGCGGGGCGTCGGCGCGGCCGGCATCGGTTGCTGACTGCCGAGTCGGTCGCCGGAGATCTCGGCCATCAGGAAGTTCTCCGAGGCCACCGGTTCGCCTGACAACCGGCGCAGCATCGCGAGCTGACCGGCATGCGTCAGGGCATCGGCCAGCGGGCCCTGCAGCAGCTGCTCGGTGCTGATCCCCCGCAGCGGCGTGCCCGCCCTCAGGTGGGACGCCAGGTCGGCGGTGATGCCGTGGAAGCGTTCCACTTCGTCGCGCAGCGTGGGCAACGGCTCGAGGAAGTACACGCCGCCCACCAGGAAGGTGCGCGCATACCCCAGCACGCTGGTGATATGGCGCACCAGCTCCCGCGGCGTGCGCACGCCCTGCCCGGCGGAGAACTCGCCGAATCCGTCCGGGGCGCCGCGCAGGGCCTTCTGCACCCGGTACGCCAGGGTGGCGAGGCAGTGTCGCAAGAGCTCGGCGTCACGTCCCTCCGGCATCCCGCTGCCGACGTCACTCACTCGGCGGGGCTCCGCCTCTCCGCCGCCTCACCGCTTCTTCTCGGCCTTGCTCTTCTTCGCGAGATCGGCGCGGTGGGCGCGCTCGTACGTCTGGATGTCCGTGAACCGACCCTTGGCGTCGCGGACGGCATAGAGCTTCTTGCCGCTGGCGCTGCGGTGCGTGGTGCGCTTCCCCTTCTTGGCCATGTTTGCCTCCGGGTTGAGCCGCGGGTGAGGGCATCCCAAAGCTACCGCGCCGTCTGGCCTCGCGCACCCGGACGGGCCACGTCACAGGTGTGTAAGGCGGCTTGCCCCCTGCTCCGGGACCGGTATCGTTGCTGACCCACTTCCCTTCCCACCTCTGGAGTGCATCATGGCCGGTCGCGAGCGATTCGTCGGCGAGTTCTGCTGGATCAACATCCTCACCCCCGACCCGGCCGGGGCGCAGCAGTTCTTCGAGCGCCTCCTGGGCTGGGGCTACGTGGAGATCCCCGGGATGGGCCATCGGGTGCAGGTGGGTGGACACGACGTGGGCGGCATGTTCGACCATGCCTCGCCGAACACGCCCGCCGGCGTGCCTCCCGGCATCGGCCTGATGGTGCGGGTGGCGAGCGCGGACGACACCGCGGCGAAGGCCGCCGCCCTCGGCGGCACGGCCAAGCCGGCCTTCGATATCCCCCCGCAGGGACGGATGGCAGAGCTGTACGATCCGAATGGTGCCAACCTTGACGTGTGGCAAGGGATGGCGTCACCGGGCATGACCGCGGATGGCGCGGAGCACGGCGTGCCGAGCTGGTTCGAGTGCTTCACCACCGACGTCAACAAGGCCGTGAGCTTCTATTCGGCGCTCTTCGGATGGACGGCGAAGAAGCCGGGCTACGCCGGGCTCGACTACACCACGTTCTGGCTTCGCGACGACGTCCCCGTGGGTGGGATGATGCAGATCTCGCCGGAGATGGGACCGATGCCGCCACACTGGGGCGTGTACTTCACGGTGCGCAACGTGCACGCGACCGTCGCCCTGGCGCTCGAACTCGGCGGGTCGGTGACCTACCCGGTGATGGAGATCGACACGGTGGGCAAGTTCGGCGGGCTGGCCTCCCCCCAGGGCGTGATGTTCTCGGTGATCGAGTATCCCCCTGTAAAGCCAGCTTGACAATTTGGAAAGTTGGCTTTACAGTTCCCCCAGGCCCATTCCTGGAGGAACGATGGACACCGGCACCGCAAAACCTTCTGGTACTTCACTTTACAGGCTGTACCTGGGTGGCCTGCTCTCCGCCCTCCTCGGCAATCTGCTGACCCGAGTCGGGGCGGAGGCAGGGTGGTTCGGCGGGCGGACGCGGGTCGTGATCGGTGTGCTGGCCGTGATGCCGTTGCTCTGGGCGGCGTTCGCCTTCTGGCGCCTGCTGCGGCGCGACCTGGATGAGATGTTGCAGCGGGTGGTGCTCGAGGGGATGGCCTTCGCCCTGGTGGTGTACATCCCCCTTGCTGCGCTCTACGTCAACCTCCGCACGGCAGGTGCGTGGGTTCCCCGGCTCGACCCACCCGACCTGCTGCTCACGCCCGCGCTCCTGGTGGCCGTGGGCGTCGCCCTGGCCGCCCGGCGGTTCCAGTGACCAATTCGCTGCCGGCGCTGCGTGCCGAACGGGGCTGGTCGCAGGGCGACCTCGCTGATCGCCTCGGGGTGTCGCGGCAGACGGTCAATGCCCTCGAGCGAGGGCGTTACGATCCGTCGCTGCCGCTGGCGTTCCGGATCGCCGCCGTCTTCGACCGTCGAATCGAGGAGATCTTCTCGCTGGATTCGTGATGAGGCGCGGGCGCATCCAGGCGGTACACCACGCAGTCGTCGTCGCCGAATCGGCGCGGCCCCACCGGGTAGAAGCCGAGGCGCTCGTAGAAGCGTCGCGCAGCGTGGTTGCTGGCCAGCGGGTCGATGAGGATGGCGCTCACCTGCGGGTCGGCAAAGCAACGCGCGATCACCTGTCGCATGATCTCCGTCCCGAAGCCCCGGTTGAGGTAGGCGCCTTCCCCGATCCAGATGTCAATGGCGCGCAGGTGGGGCGGCACGTCGCCCCAGTAGTGCGTCTCCTCCAATGCCGGATCAATGACCTGCACGAAACCGATCGGGACGCCGTCCACCTCGGCGATCAGCATCTCGCGCCAGGATGGCGTGCGGGGCAGTTCCTGGTCCCACTCCCACTCGTCGTTGGGGTCCGAGGCCACCACGTGCGGCTGCTCGTCCCAATGACGCAACAGGGGGGCGTCCGCCGGGGTGGCGGCACGCAGGATCACGGTCATGGCGACGGCTCCGCCGGCAGGGTTGCCAGGAGTTGCGTCAGGCGGGAGACGGCCACGACACGATACGCCGGCTGGTAGTGTTCCACGAAGGCATCGGAGTGGTGGATCGCCGGGTGACCTTCGCCGGTCCAGCGCGTCACGGCAGCGCGGACTTCATCGGGTCCCCAAGGCAGGCGGTACGCATCGGCCAGCGACTGGAGGACGCCCAGCGCGCAGTCGAGCGCGGCCGTATCGGGGGGGGTGGTGCTCGTGGCGACGAAGGCGTCCGCCAGCAGGTCCGGGTCGCCGCCGCGGGCGCGCCAGGCGCGCAGATTGACCCGGGCGAAACGGCCACCTGGTCCCAGCGTGTCCGCCACCTGCTCCACCGGGCCGGCGCCCATCGCCATCAGCTCTTCGCGCATCCACCGCCTGGCGGCGGCCACATCGGTCACCGCGTGCTCCGAGCCCGTGGTGGCCTGTTGCAGGAGCTTGAGCGCGTCGTCGAGCTGCAGGGACGGATAGCGGAGGTAGTGATCGAGGAGGAGGGTCTGCCACGGCTCGGTCTCGCAGCGCTCGACTCGCGGGGCGCAGGCGGTGAGGAGGAGTGCGGCAAGGGGCATGAGGATTCGCGGGTGCATCGGGGAATAGTAGGCCCGCCCGCGGGCGATTGGGATGCGGCGTTCAACGAGCGGTGGCCCCGCCGTGGGGCCGGCCGGTGGCGCGCGGCACGCAGTCGCGCAGGGCTCGTGGATCAGGGCGAGAAGGGAGGCAGCGCGGCGAACCAGCCGAGGAAGTCCTGCCACCCGCCGGTCGCGGCGACCGGTCCCATCGTCGCCTGCACCAGCACGAAGAAGGCCAGCGACAGTGGATAGGCGAGCCGCTTCTGTCCGACGCGCCGATCATGCAGCATCAGTGCGAGGAGCACCAGGTACACGGTCGCGAACGAGAGGTGGAGCGCCTGGGGGAAGCTGATCACCCCCTCGCCGAGCCGGGCGTACAGTCGCGTGAGTGCAGGGGGAAAGGCCAGCAGCACCGTGGCCGACATGAAGCGCTTGTGCGCTTCGGGCGTGCGGATGTTGCGGAGCGCGAGGCCGACCAGCACCAGCAGGAAGGCCAGCGACGGGAAGTCGATGTAGGCGAGCAGCGGCGGGAGGAAGGGCGGCATCCCGGGGTTCACCGCCATCGCCGCAATCATGTAGAGCGCGCTCACCACGAGGAGCGGCAGCAGCACGAAGAGCGCCACCATCGCCACGCCGCGGTGCCAGCGCACCAACCCGCGCGACATCAGCCCCGACTGCACGATCAGGGTCACCACCCAGCCGGTGGCGGTGATCCCGTGCAGCGTGTGCCACCACTCTCCCGTCCCCATCGGCCGGAAGAACGAGGGCCAGAAACCGGCCACAATCGCGGCGAGCGCGGCCGTGAACCACCAGTGGGCGCGGGCGTAGGAGGGCACGGACGGCGATGGGGCCACGGGGCCTCGCAATGAACGGGTGACGGGCAACGGGTTCGAGAGTAAGGGTAACGGGTTGTACCCGTCACCCGTCGCCTGTCTCCGCTGTACCTTTCCGTATGCCCAACACCCGCATTCTCGGCACCGGCCACGCCGTGCCCTCGCGCGTCGTGACGAACGACGACCTCGCCAAGATGATGGACACCTCCGACGAGTGGATCACCCAGCGCACCGGGATCCGCCAGCGCCACTGGATCGTCGAGGGGGAATCGGGGACCGGCCTCGCGAAGCAGGCGTCCGAGCGCGCGATCGCGGCGGCCGGCATCGCCCCCGGGGACCTCGAGATGATCGTCTACGCCACCTCGTCACCCGATCACATGGCGCCGGGCAACGGGGTCTTCCTGCAGCACGCGATGGGACTCGGCACGGTCCCCTCGCTGGACATCCGGACCCAATGCTCGGGGTTCGTATACGGCCTCCATGTTGCCGACGCCTACATCCGCGCGGGGCTCTATCGCACGGTGCTGGTGGTGGGGGCCGAGGTGCAGAGCACCGGGATGGACGTGAGCGACCGGGGGCGCAACACCGCGGTGATCTTTGCCGACGGTGCCGGCGCCGCAGTCGTGCAGGCGCACGAGGATCCCGACGGCTCACGGATTCTCGGCTGGGACCTGCACGGCGACGGCGCCTACGCCACCAAGTTGTGGGTGGACGCGCCCGGGGCGGTGTACCACCCCCGCAACCAGGCGGCGTTCCTCGACAACAAGTGCTTCCTCGAGATGGACGGCCGCGAGGTGTTCCGCCACGCCACCACCCGGATGCCGGAATCGGTGCACGCGGCGCTCGCACAGGCAGGGGTGCGCGCCGAGGAGCTCACCCTGCTCATCCCGCATCAGGCCAACCTGCGCATCAGCGAGATGGTCCAGAAGCAGCTCGGGCTCCGCGACGACCAGGTGTACAACAACATCGAGCGCTTCGGCAACACGACGGCAGCCACCATTCCGATCGCCCTCGACGAATGCGTGCGCGCCGGCCGCCTCAAGCGGGGGGACCTGCTCGCGGTCACGGCATTCGGAAGCGGCTTCCTGTGGGGGAGTGCGGTGTTGCGGTGGTGAAAGCAGGGAGTCCTGAGTCCTGAGACGTGAGAGGTCCCGACCGCCCAATCCCTCACCGCTCAGGACTCAGGACCCACCGCTCCGAAACTTCCTGCTTCGGCGTTCCGTACTGAAACACAGCCATTATCCGGGAGTCACCATGTTCGAAGGAATCTGGAGCCTGCTGCAGCTTGGGGTCGCCCTGGTGACCGGGGTGGCCGCCTTTTCGATCACCCGGGAGTTCGTGCGCCGCCGCCTCCGCTTCGTGGACGCGGTCCGTCATCCCGCCGTCCCCTGGCTGGTGGGTGGGGTGGTGGTCCTTCTGGCGGCGCCGATCGCGGCGATCCTGCCGCTGGTGACGATCATGACCGCGGCCGTGGCCGGCCTGGCCACCGGCATGGGCACCGCCAGCGGTGTCAAGGCGATCGGGCGGGGCGAGTAGCGGCTTAGATTGCGGGGATGTCCCTCATCACCTGCAGTCGCTGCGGCAACGAGGCAGAACGCCAGGGCTTCAAGCCCTTCCCCACCGAGCTGGGGCAGCGGATCCACGACACGATCTGCCGGGACTGTTGGGCCGAGTGGCTCAAGGCCCAGCAGCAGTTGATCAACCACTACGGCCTGGTGCCCCACCAGCCCGAGGCGCGGGCCTTCCTGCTCAAGAACCTCGAGGCCTTCTGCTTCGGGGAGGGCGCCCCGGATCGGATCGCGTAGCCTCCTGCTGGCGGGATGTCGCCCAGGGGGTAGGTTCAGTCGTCTCCCCCGACGTACTGCCTGACGGGAGGTGCCTGTGTCCGCTCCGCGCGTCACCGACGATGGAGCAGCCGTCCGCGAAGGGATCGTCATCGGGCTGATCGGCGCCTCGGTGGTGGCCCTCTTCTATCTCGGCGTGGACCTGATCCGCGGCCTGCCGCTGCTCACGCCCAGCGTGCTGGGCGAGACGTACGTGCTGCGCCAACCCGAATCAGCCGGTGCCGGCGTCAACCTCTCCGCGGCGGCGGTGTACACCTTCGTGCACGTCATCGCGTTCGTCGCCTTCGGGCTGCTCGTGGCGGCGCTGGCGCGCCGCGGGGAGACCTCGAGCGTGGCGCGCTACGCGGTCTTCCCGCTCTTCCTGGCGTTCGAGGTCTTCTTTCTGGGAGTGCTGGCCGTGGGCTCGGCCACCACCCGCGGCGTGCTGCCGGTGGGCAGCGTGCTCACCGCCAACGCACTCGCGGCCCTGGCCATGGCATGGTACGCCTGGCGCACCCATCCGCGGCTGCGCGAGGCGGCGCTGCACACCCCGCTCGGCGCGCCGGAGGCGGCCAGGGAGTAGTCCCGCCGCTACCAGTGAAGTCCGATGCGGAACCCGGCGTCCACCGACGGGCCGCGCGGCAGCAGGTCCTCGGTCATCCCCAATTGCAGCCGCGGCCACCCGTCGCCAAGGAAGAGCAGCCCGCCGAAGTCGAGGGTGACCTCCGGATCGTCCACCGCGGCGAAGCCGGTACCCGTGTGCCCCGCCGTCTGGGTGAAGAGCGTGGCAAAGACTTCCTGCCGGCGGATCACCCGCCACCGAAAGGCGGCGCTCCCCGCCAGGAACGTGGTGCGCTGGTACTCCGCCAGCACGCCGTGACGGGGAGTCCAACCCGCCGCCGCGCCCACGTCGAGCGAGAGCCGTGACCGCTCCAGCGCCCGGTACGACGCCGACAGCGCGGTGCCCACCGTGCCGCGCTTCCACTCGGCCACGCTGGTGGTGGCGGTCGGCAGCGTGACGCTGGCGACCACTTGGGCGCGCCCCACGCGATGCCCGATCCCGAGACGCAGGTCGCCCAGGAACGGCCTGGCGCGCGGGATGTCGAGCGTTCCGCCGGGCAGCTCGATTGTCCAGCCGTAGGTGTCGTTCGGTCGCCGGTTGCGCGCCGGCACGGGGAGCCCGATCACCTCGTGGTACCAGTTGAGGAAGGCGTCGAGCATGCCATCGTGCGCGCTCCGGAGTGCCACGTTGCCAGTCACGAACCACCGCGGCGACAGCTCGCGCGTCAACCAGAGGTCCACCTGCAGCAGCTCGGCGTCGAAGAGGTACTGCCGGCGGTCGCGGGTGATGCCGGTCTCGATCGCGTTGGAGTAATCCACGATCACCGAGTGCCGCCAGCCGGGCTGGGAGGGCAGGTGCGGCTGGTGGTACAGGGCGCTCCGGGCGGCGAGGACGGGATTGATGGCGGCGTGGTGGGGGACGGACTGGGCGGCGAGGGCGAGGGGGCAGAGCAGGCCGAGGAGTGCACGGAGGGGGAGCATCGGCCAAAGGTAGTGGGCTGGATGCTCGGCCTGTCAGGGCCTGCGGTCAGGGCACGGGGCGCGACGGTGAGGTGACGTCAATCAGGAACACGCCGTGGAACTCCAGCGGCATCACGGCGGTGAGGTCGAAGCCATAGTCGTATGCAGCGTACCCGATGTGCCGGATGGGACGCGGCGCCCAGAGCCATGCACCGTCCGGATCGTGCTCGTCGACGCGGAGGTCGATGAGGATGCCGAGGGCGTCTTGCGGACGCGGGAGGCGAGCAAGCACGGATTCGACGCTCGATGCCGGTGCCTCGAAGGCGGGTGCCGCGATTATCGCATGATCGGTGAAGCTGCGGGTGGCCCGGTAGGCGCCCCGGGTGGTGAGCAGGGAGAATGCCCGGTAGTCGTGGTGAAAACTGTGCTCCAGGTGGGCGCCCATCTGTGCACCGGCGTTGAAGGAGCGCTGTCGGTCGCCGCCGCGACTCACATGGACGTCGTGGGCCCAGACCACGATCCGCGACCCGGGGTACAGGGTGCGCGCCGCCCAATCCAGGTTGGCGGCCATCAGCGAGTCGCGATCCGGCGAGTTGAGCGTCTCGTTCAGGCGGGCCGCCTGGCGGTAGAGCTCGGCATCGTGTGCCGCCCACTCGGCGGCGATCGTGTCTGCCCTGCTGCGTGCCTCGCCCAGCCATGCCTCGCGCCGCCCCGTCACCTCGCGCACCAGGGAATCGGCCTGCCTGGCCCACGCCGTGCGCACGTCCTCCGGGAGATGCGGCGTCGCGAAGCCGCCTTCGGCGCGGTATCTGGCGGTCAGGGCGGTGATCCGCTCCACCAGGCCGGGATCGTGGCGCCGCACATAGGCCAGCAGGGAATCGATCGGGAGCCGGTGATCCTGCATGTCGTAGCCGATGAACCGGACCTTCCGCCCCGGATTGGCCAGGTTGTGTGCGCGCACCCACTCGACCAGTGCGAGCACTTCCTCGGTGTTCCACAC
Source organism: uncultured Gemmatimonadaceae bacterium (assembly GCA_964574665.1). Taxonomy (GTDB): domain Bacteria; phylum Gemmatimonadota; class Gemmatimonadetes; order Gemmatimonadales; family GWC2-71-9; genus Palsa-1233. The sequence goes on along the minus strand of CAZNOJ010000016.1, from coordinate 11,139 downwards.
CGCGAACAGCGAGCGCATCGCCTGGCGCGCCGTGCCGTCGCCGTGCTGCACGTACCGATTCAGCGACTCGACGGCGCGCTGGTTGGCCTCGATCGCGAACACGTCGAAATCGTGCCGTTCCACCAGGTGCGCGAGCAGCCGGTGCTTGAGCTGGAAGAACTCGCGCGTGCCGTGCGTCGATTCCCCGAGCGCCACCATCCGGGCCGAGCCGATGATCCGGTCGAACGCCACCAGGTCGCTGTCCCCCGCGGCGACCGCCACGCTCCTGAGGGGGGTGCTCCGCGTCGCAAGCCAGGCGAGCTGGGCGGCCGTGGGTTCCGGTGCGGAGGCGGGCACCGCGGCAGTCGGTGCCCCGTTGATGCGCAGCGAGAGTCCATCGAACCAGGCCGTGCCGCGACCCTGGACCCCGATCAGGAACACGATGGAGTGAATCGTGGCGTCCCGGGGGACGTCGATGCGGAGCGTGAACTCGTGCCAGTCGGACGAGGCAGTGCGCATCGCCCTCGTGACGGCGGAATCGCCCGCGGGCACGACGCGGTCTCCCCAGGCCTCGAGAGCAACGAATGCACGACCCGTGAGGTCCCGGGTGCGCATCCAGCCGCGCAGCTCGAGTGTGGCTCCGCGCGCGAACGCCGCGGGCACCTGCAGCATCAGGTCTCGGGAGGGAGCGCCCGCCCCGGAATCCGAGGCCGTGATCCGCAGGGCACGCGCACCGCTCCGTCGCACCAGTGTGTCGAGGGCGAACGCCTCGCCCGGGTCCATGCCGAAGGCCGACCAGCCGAGCGTCCATCCCCACGGGCGGTCGGAGGAGCCCGCGCTGGCCTGCTCGAAGTCGAGATTCAGGGGTCGTTGTGCGCCGGCCGTGCCAAGGCCGGACCAGATCGCGAGCAGAAGGAGGGTCGGGAGCCGTGAGGGCATGCCCAAAGATTACCCGGCCGTCCGGCCGCGAGGGATCGAGTATTGTATGGGATGCGTCATCCTTGGCGGACCCTCCTCATCGCCACCACCGCGATCGTCGCGGCCCACCTGCTCGACCCGTGGGCCTGGCAGCACATCGTGGATGGCGAAGTGTACGAACACGACCGCGGGCGACTGCTGCGCGTGGTGGGCTACTATCCGCTGTGGATCGCCCTCGGGCTCGCCCTGTGGCTCCAGACCCGTGACCGCCGCCGCGCCCTGCTCCTGGGCCTCGTGCCCGGACTGGGCGGCCTCGCCGCGGAGGTCCTCAAGCTGCTGCTCCGTCGCGAGCGCCCCGGACCGCACGATGGGGAGTACGTGTTCCGTGCCTTCGCCGAGCGCCCCTGGTCCACCAGCGGCCTGGCGCTACCGAGCAGTCACGCGCTGGTGGCCATGTCGGGGGCGTTCATCCTCTGCAAGCTGTATCCACGCGCCTGGCCGGTGTGGCTGGCGCTGGGGGCAGGGTGCGCCCTCACGCGGATGCAGGCGCAGGCCCACTTCCTGAGCGACGTGGTGGTGGCGGGCGTGGCGGGGTGGATGGTGACGGAACTGGTCTGGCGAAGGGTGAAGCGTGAAGAGTGAAGAGTGAAGGGTGAAGAGTGGAGCGGGACGCCCACTCGCTTCACCCATCACCCATCACCCATCACCCTTCACGTCCTGGGTGTCCTCATCCCTCCGCATCTGCGGATGCATCGCCAGGTCGGTGGCCACGAACAGCAGGCGCGAGAACGGATAGAAGAGCAGCGGCAGCGTCACGGCGAGGAGCGGCGCCATCCAGCCCAGCAGGTCCCACGGCACCTCGGGCCAGCGGGCCCACACCACGCCCACCACCAGGGCCACCGTGCAGAGCTCGGCGACCACCAGGTTGTACACGTAGGCGCCGACCCGGTTGCCGCCACCCACCAGCGAGATCCCGCACCTGGGGCAGTCGTCGGTCACGACGAGCCAGTGGCGCACCACACCGTGCGCGCCGCAGCGGGGGCAGGCGAGCGAGAGGGCGCGCCGGAAGAGCGCCGGGCGAGTGGTCAATGGGACGGCTCCGGTGGGCGAAGGGTGACGATCCGCAGGCCGGGGGCGGCCTGGGGTCGGCTCACCAGCTGGTCTTCGGTGGTGGTCGAACGCGGCGGCACGGTGAGCGGTTCCTGCGTCGGAGCAGGCAACCCCCGCACTGCCGCTGCCAACGCCAGCCTCGGCGCCTCGACCCCCGGCGGCAGCGGGGCGAGGTGCACCGCAAAGGTCTCCCGCCAGATCACTCCGCCGAGGACCGTACTGGCCAGCGCCCGAGCGGTGGCCTCGATCTCGAGGAGGGCAAACTCGCCCCGCTCGATGCCGTGACGCAGGACCCGCTCGATGGCCAGCGTGCCTGGTTCTAGTAGTTGCGATACGTACTTCTCGATGACGGACGGGAACATCGCCGCCTCCCGGACCAGCACGGTCAGCAGGCCTGCCGATGGTCCCCGCTCGAGGTGATCGGCCCAGCGGTTAAGGAGCAGGAGCAGGAGCTGGCGGGCGGTGCTCCCCTGATAGGCCGTGGCGACCTCGCGGCCGCGCGACCACTCGAGATCGGCATGGCGGTCCACGAGCGCGGTGACCAGCGCCTCCTTGGACGGGAAGTAGCGGTAGATCGTGCCGGCCGTGATGCCAGCGGCGGCGCCGATCTCCTCCATGCGGGTCGTGGCGAACCCGCGCTCCAGAAAGCACTTGAGCGCCGCGGCGAGGATCTCGCCTGGGCGGTCGTCAGGCCGACGGGAGAACTTGGGCATGGAAGTAAAGTAGCATTCATTTCTGTTGGGAGTGAGTCCTAAGGGGTGAGGTGGATTCCTCAGGACTCAGGACTCAAGACTCAGGACTCACTGCTCACTGCCGCTCACACGAAAGGGCCGCCGGCACCACGCCGACGACCCTTCCGTTCCGCCCTGAGGAGAGGGTTCAGGGCAAGCCTGGTGTCACCGTCCCGGGGGGTTGGGAAGGGTGGTCGTGATGGTCTGCCGCTGCTTCTGCCTGGTGACCTGCAGGGTGAACGACTTGCCCCGATCGTAGGAGCGGAGCGCCCGGATGAACTCGGCCGGGGTGTCCACGGTGCGACCGTCAATGGCCGTCACCACGTCGCCGGCCTCGAGGGAGAGATTGCGCTCCTCGGGGGCCGAGATCACCAGGACCCCGCGAGTGGTGCCGAAATAGGCACCCAGCTTCTCGTTCATCGGGGCCAGCTCGAGGTTGGCGATCGGCGACCCGAAGGCGTAGAAGGCTTCGAAGCCCGACGGGACCGGCGCGGTGGACAACGTGTAGGCCCGGTTGCCCTGTTCGGCGAGCAGCTCGGCGAGTTGGCCGGAGGGTGGGGCCTCGTTCCGCCCGAAGCTCCAGGTGCCCGTTGGCGGGGCCACGGCCAGCCAGCGCGAATCCTCGATCGGGGTGACCCGCGTGGTGTGGTTGCGCTCGTCGCGCCGGTACTGCAGTTCCACCGCCTTGCCGGGCTCGAGCTTGCGCACGATCTCCGAGAGCCGGAGCCAGACCAGCGACTCGGTCTCGCTCGCCGCCCGCTCGGTGCGACCCGAGGTGAGCGACTGACCGTCAATCCGGGTGATGATGTCGCCGGCGCGGATGCCGGCCCGGTCGGCCGGGTACCCCGGTGTCACGCCCGCCACGTAGGCGCCCCAGCGATCGGTGTCGCGCGGCCGGGGGTCGATGGACACACCGATGATCGAGCCCTGTTCGCCCACCCGCATCGTGCTGCCGAGAAAGCCGCCTGCCCCGCCGGCCCGCGGCGCCACCTCGAGCGCCCGTCGGGAGCCCTCCGTCAGGGCGAGGGAACGGGTGGCGAGCTCACGGGCCAGCAGCGATTCCTGCTCGCGCAGCGTGGCGAGGCGCGTCGAGTCGAGCATCGTGCTGCCGAGCGACCGGAGCTGCGAGCGCAGGTGATCGAGGCGGAGGCGGGCGTCGCTGCCGTCGGTGGCCACGGACACCGTGCGACGCTTCGCGGCGCAGATCTCCCGCGCCTGCGCCTCGCTCAGCGTCCGGCCGGCCACCTTGACGGTGCACGATTCGGTGTCGCCGAACTCCATCGTGATGAGGGTGTCGTTGCTGAGCATCATCACCTGGTGACGGTTCTGGGCCGTCAGCGGGGCGGCGAGTGCCAGCGAGCATGCAACAAGAACGGTGGTGCGCATCGGGTCCTGCTCCTTGGTGTTTCGGGCCGTCAGAGGCCCACGTTGGTGGCCTTGCTGAGGTGCACGTCCACCAGTGCACTCATCAGGCCCACCCTCTCCTGCCACAACTCCACCTGCTCGGTGAGGCGCGCGCGCGGGTCGCGCGACGCCACCCGGGCGAGGCGGGCATCCACGTCGGCGATCCGATCCTCGATCGTGATCACCAGCTCGGCGGTGCGGGAGTCGAGCACCCGCTGGTCGGGCCGGTAGGCCTCCAGCGCCTGCTCGAGCAGCTGCGAGCGCGACATGGCACTGTCGAGCTGCGCCGAGGCGTCGAGCCGCGCGGGGCGCAGCAAGTCGAATCCCACCACCGTCAGCACCAGCGAAGCCGCCGCGGCCAGGCCCGCCCACGACAGTCGCCGCTGCCAGCGGTGCCGGCGATCGGCCTCGAGGCGCTGCCGCACGGCGGGAAACGCCGAGTGCGCGGGCTCCAGGGTGGCCAGGGCGCGAAGCTGTGCCGTGCGCTGATGCAGCCGATCCAGCTCGGCGCGGCAGGCCGCGCAGCCATCGGCGTGCTGGCGCGCGGCCGCATAGCCAGGTTCGCTGCGGTCGCCGTCGCGGACCGCGATGAGCAGCTCCATCGAGAGGTGGTCGGGGCTCACGCAGTCACCCCCGCGTCGAGCCAGCCCCGCAGCCGTGCGTGGGCCCGGGCCAACTGGGACTTGGAGAAGGAGACGGTGCGGCCCATCTGGGTCGCGATCTCCTCGTGGGTGTACCCCTCCACGTCGTGGAGCCAGACCACGGCCCGGGCGGTATCGCTCAACCGGTCGAGGGCCGACTCGAGGTCCATCCGCAGGGCGGGTGAGGCCGACCGGGCGGGGGCCAGCTCGTCGTGGAGCAGTTCGGTGTCACGGTACTTGTTCCGCCGGAGCCGCATCAGCGCCTTGGAGGAGGCCACGGTCCGGATCCACCCCCAGATGGAGCCGTCGCCACGGTAGTTGCGAATACTACGACACACCTCGTAGAAGGTCTCCTGCAGGACGTCTTCGGCGTCCTCCGTGGTTCGGCAGATCCGTCGAGCCAGGTTGTAGACCGGGGAGGCATAGGCGCGGTACAGCGCCTCCAGGGCGACCGGGTCGCCGCGGCGGGCCTGGGCCACGACGGCTTCGGCATTGGGGAGGGACATCGCGTCCATGGTCAGGGCTCGTGTCATCACGTCGTAAAGATGCAGGGGGAGGGGGGAGCGTCGCAGGCCTCCTGGAGACCGGAGGGTAGAGGGTGGAGGCCGGAGATGCAGATCCTCGGGCCCTCCACTCTCCATCCTCCACCCTCCACCCTCTTTTCTCCTCTTAGATTCCGCCAGCCCTTCACTTGGAGTTACGACCGTGCTCTCCCAGAAGATCCAGGACGCCCTCAACGCCCAGATCAACCTCGAGCTGTCCTCGTCCTACCACTACCTCGCCATGGCGGCGCACTTCGAGGCGGTCTCCCTGCCGGGCATGTCCACCTGGATGCGGGTCCAGAGCGAGGAGGAGCGGATCCACGCGATGAAGCTCTTCGATCACATGTGCGACCGGGGCGGCACGGTCGTGCTGCAGCCGATCGAGCAGCCGCGGCGCGACTTCGACGCGCCGCTCTCGGTGTTCGAGGCGGCGCTCGCCAACGAGCGCAAGGTGACCCAGGCGATCAACTCCCTCTACGCCCTGGCGCAGCAGGAGAGCGACTATCCGTCGCAGGTGCTGCTGCAGTGGTTCATCACCGAGCAGGTGGAGGAGGAGAAGACGGCGCAGCAGGCGATCGACCAGCTCCGGATGGCCGGCAAGGATCCGTCGGCGATCCTGATGCTCGACCAGCACTTCGGTTCGCGGCCCGCGGCCTCCGCCGCAGGGGAGTGAACCGCATGCTCAAGTGGATCGGCGGGATCCTGCTGGCCCTGGTGCTGCTGGTCGGCGGCAGCTGCTGGTACGCCTACCGCAAGCTCACCGGCGAGGGGAACGTGGCCACCGTGACCGTGGCCGCCACCCCGGAGCGGGTGTGGCAGATGCTCACCGAGCCCGACTCGATCCGCACCTGGTTCGACAGCACGGCGCGGGTGACCTTCAGCACCGACTCGACCCTGGTGCCCGGCGACACCATCACCCTGCGGTCGCAGGCGGCCGCGGACTCCGCACGCGAGGGGATGATGCTGGTGCTCGAGCGCGCGGAGGCGCCGGCCCTGCTGGTGTGGCGGATGGTGGCGGACTCGATGGGGCCCGGCACGGCCTTGCTGCGCCGGACCGATTCGGTGATCGCATTGGGTGATTCCGTGCGCATCGTCTCGGTGGCGAGCACCCCCTCCTTCGACTCGCTCAGCGACTCGATGGGCGGTCTCGGCCGACGGATGATGAACGCCTCGTCCCGGATGGTGGCGGGCGGCTTCCGGTTGATGGCCCAGCATCAACTCGAGATGCTGCGAGGCAGGCTGCAGTAGCAGGAGGACAGAGGGCGGAGGACGGAGGACAGAGGGATCCTCCGTCCTCCGCCCTCCGTTCAGTACAGTCTCCCCCCCAGCGGCACCTCCCGGGTGGGCGTGAGCAACACCACCGCGCCCTGCTCGTCCGGCAGGCCGAGCACGAGGACCTCGCTCTTCACGCCGGCGATGCGCTTGGGTTCGAAGTTCACCACCGCGACCACCTGCATGCCGACCAGCTGCTCCGGTTCATAATGCACCGTTAGCTGGGCGGAAGAGGTCTTCACGCCGAGGTCGGAACCGAAGTCCACCGTGAGCACGTAGGCGGGCTTCTGGGCCTTGGGGTTGGGTGCGGCGGTGAGGATGCGGCCGACGCGGATGTCCACGCGCTCGAAGTCGTCCCAGGAGATGGTCATCGGGGAAGGGTCGACGGTGGATGGTCGATGGTCAATGGCTGCCTCGTCCCGAACGCAGTGAGGGACCCCTTGCACGGGCGCGGGAACAGGTCCCTCGCTACGCTCGGGACGAGGTCGCCTTCCCGCGTTATACTCATCCGGTCCGATCCCCACCCACGATTCGTCTGGAGTTCCCACGTGCGTCGACGTTTCGCGATTCCTGCCATCGCCCTCGCCCTTGCCGCGCCGCTGAACGCACAGCAGGCAACCGATCCCGACGGTGGCCTGCCGCTCGAACCGGCCCGCTGGGCGCGATTCACCACCAGCGAGGGAACCTGGATCTCGCTCGACGTGAGCCCCGATGGCCGGACGGTCGTGTTCGACCTCCTCGGCGACCTGTACACCGTGCCGCTCGCTGGCGGCACCGCCACGCGGCTCACGCACGGGATCGCCCACGACATGCAGCCGCGCTTCTCGCCCGACGGCTCGCGGATCGTGTTCGTCTCCGACCGCAGCGGCGACAACAACATCTGGACGCTCGCCCTGGGCAACGGCGCGCTCACCCAGGTGAGCAAGGGGGTGGGCTACACCTACCAGGCGCCAGAGTGGGATCCGGCGGGGGACCAGATCGTGGTGGCGCGGGGCGGGGGACTGATCGGCCTCGAGAAGCTGTGGTCGTACCACGTGCGGGGCGGCACCGGCGTGCCGCTGGTGAGCGCCCCGCCGGCGCTCCGGATGACGGGCCCTGCCTTCGGGCGCGATCCCCGCTACATCTGGTATGCCGGCCGGCAGAATACCTGGGACTACAACGCGATCTTCCCGCAGTACCAGGTGGGCGTCTACGATCGCGAGACCGGCACGCTGACCACGATGTCCAACGCCTACGGCTCCGCCATGCGGCCGGCGCTCTCCGCCGACGGCAAGTGGCTCGCCTACGGCTCGCGCCACGACGCCCAGACGGGGCTCCGGCTGCGGGAGCTTGCCACGGGCGAGGAGCGTTGGCTGGCGTACCCGATCCAGCGCGACGACCAGGAGTCGGCTGCGGACATGGAGCCGATGCCGGGCTATGCCTTCACGCCCGACTCGCGCGAGGTGGTGCTCACCTATGGCGGCAGGATCTGGCGAGTGCCGGTGGACGGCAGCGCGCCGATCGCGGTGCCCTTCACGGTGAACGCCGAGGTGGCGGTGGGGCCCGAGGTGAAGTTCGAGTACCGGATCGAGGACACCCCCACCTTCACCGTCAAGCAGATCCGTGATGCGGTGCCGTCGCCCGACGGCAGCAAGCTGGCGTTCACGGCCCTCGATCGGCTCTACGTGATGGACCTGCCCGGCGGCACGCCGCGCCGGGTCACCACGCAGGAGGTGGGCGAGTACTTCCCGACCTGGTCGCCGGACGGCACCTCGCTCGCCTACACGGCGTGGGACGGCACCGCAGGCTACCTGATGCGCGTGGCGGTGGCCGGTGGCGCCCCGCGGCGGATCTCGCCGGAGCCCGGCTACTACCAGCAGCTGGCGTGGTCGAGCAGCGGGACGCGCATCGTGGCGGTGGGCGGCGCGGCGCGGGGCGTCCGCGAGGCCTTCGAGCCGATCGGCACCGGCCTGGGCGCGGAGTTCGTCTGGGTGCCGGCGGCCGGCGGCAGCGTCACGGTGATCGGGCCGATGAACGGCCGCTCACGGCCGCACTTCACCTCCGACACGACGCGGATCTTCTACTACGGTCGCTCGGAGCCCACCGCCACCCAGCCCGCGACCACCGCGCTGGTGTCGGCCCGCTGGGACGACACCGATCCGAAGAGTCACCTGCGCGTGACGCGACGGGTGCCGGTGTTTGCCGGGCCGTACCAGGTTGACGAGCACAGCGACATCGTGCTGCCGCGCGACTACACCAAGGAGCCCGCGGAGCCCAGCGTCCCGGAAGGGTCTGCGTCGCTGGTGATGGTCTCGCCGGACGGCCGCACCGCGCTGGCCCAGTTCGGGCGCGACTTCTACACCATTCCGGTGCCGCGCTACGGCGGCGCCCTCGCCGTGGTCCAGGTGAGCAAGCCGGACTCGGCGTCGCTCCCGGTGCGGCGCCTCTCCGACATCGGCGGCGAGTTTCCCGTCTGGGCCGGCAACTCCGGCACGGTGCACTGGTCGATCGGCAACGCCTTCGTGAGCTACGACCTGGCACGCGGGCAGGCCGTGGACGATTCGCTTCGCGCCGCCGGGGCCGACTCGGCCGCCATGGCGGCCAACCGCTACCGGCCGGTCGAACGGCGCGTGGCGGTGACGGCGACGCGCGACATTCCGCAGGGCACCGTGGTGCTGCGCGGCGGGCGCGCCATCACCATGCGCGGCGACGAGGTGATCGAGAACGCCGACATCGTGGTGACCAACAACCGGATCCAGTCGGTCGGCCCCCGCGGCACGGCCCCCGCGGGCGCCCGGGTGATCGACATCAGCGGCACGACCGTGCTGCCGGGGTTCGTGGACACCCACTCCCACATGTGGAACCTGTGGGGGATGCACTGGGAGCGGCCGTGGATCTACCAGGCCAACCTGGCCTATGGCGTCACCACCACCCGCGACCCGCAGACCGCGACCACCGACGTGCTGGCCTACGAGGACCGGGTGCGCGCCGGCCAAATGCCGGGGCCGCGCGTCTATCACACCGGTCCCGGGGTGTTCAGCAGCGAGGGCCTGACGTCGCTCGACCACGCCCGCGAGGTGCTGCGCCGCTACAGCGACTACTGGGACACCAAGACGTTCAAGATGTACATGTCGGGCAACCGCCGGCAGCGGCAGTGGCTGATCATGGCGGCGCGCGAGCTGGGCCTGATGCCCACGACCGAGGGCGGCCTGGAGTACCGGCTCGACATGACACACGCGATGGACGGCTATCCGGGGATCGAGCACAACATGCCGATCATCCCCGCGTATCGGGACGTGGTGGAGCTGTTCCGCACCTCGCAGACCACCAACACCCCGACCCTGCTGGTGACCTACGGCGGTCCCTGGGCCGAGAACTGGTACTACACCCGCGAGAACGTGATCGGCGACGCCAAGCTGGCGTACTTCACCCCCAAGGGCGAACTGGACTCCAAGATCCGGCGCCGCAACCCGGGGCCGGGCTACGCCGGGTGGATCCACGAGCAGGAGTTCGTCTTCGACCGGCATTCGGCCTGGCTCAAGGACCTGGTGGAGGCGGGCGGGCGCACCGGCGTCGGGTCGCACGGCCAGCTCCAGGGACTCGGCTACCACTGGGAGCTCTGGGCGCTCCAGAGCGGCGGGATGCGCACCCACGATGCGCTCCGCGTGGCCACGCTGATGGGCGCCGAGGCGATCGGCCTGGGTCGCGACATCGGCTCGATCGAGGTGGGGAAGCTCGCCGACCTGGTGATCCTCGATCGCAATCCGCTGGAGAACATCCGGCACACCAACAGCGTGCGGCAGGTGATGATGAACGGACGCCTCTACGACGGGAACACGCTCGACGAGATCTGGCCCACGGCGAGGCCGGCGCCGCCGGAACCGTGGCGCGAGGCCCCGCCGTCCACCGCCGCCGGGATCCGGGGAGGTGCCCAGTGAACCGCCGAGCCCTGTCACTGTTCGCCGTTCGCTGTTCGCTGCTCGCCTTGTTTCCCGGGGTCCTCGCCGCCCAGGCCGGCCGGACACCGCCGCGGCCGCTGCCGCTGGCCACGCCGCGCACGGCGACGTTCACGGCCACCGAGGGGACGTGGATCTCGCTCGACGTGGCCCCCGACGGCAAGACGATCGTGTTCGACCTGCTGGGCGACCTGTACACCGTGCCGATCGGCGGCGGCAAGGCGACGCGCCTCACGGAGGGCATCGCCTTCGACGCCCAGCCGCGGTTCTCGCCCGACGGCGCATCGGTCGTGTTCGTGTCGGACCGGAGCGGAGGCGACAACCTCTGGATCCAGCGCCTCGACGGCACCGACACCTCGCAGGTGACGCAGGGGAACAATGCCCTCTACCTGTCGCCGGAGTGGATGCCCGATGGCCAGCACGTGGTGGCTTCGCGCTCCGGCGGGCTGGGGGGCGCAGCCAAGCTGGCGATGTACCGGGTGGATCGCTCGTCGTCGCTGCCGCTGGTGCCCACCGCGGGCAACCTGAAGACCGTGGGGGCCGCACCCACCCCCGACGGCCGCTACATCTGGTACGCCGGCCGCGACCGCGACTGGCACTACAACGC
>CAZNOJ010000015.1:6378-35864 GCA_964574665.1 uncultured Gemmatimonadaceae bacterium | reverse complement strand
GGCGAGGTAGTCGCGCAGCAGCGGCAGCGCGCCGGGGTCGCCGGTGCGTTCCAGCCACCCCAGCGCGCCGAGCCGACGCCAGGCGCTGGGGTCGAAGAGGTCGCGCCGGTGGCTGCGCTGCCGCGTGCGCACCAGCCAGAGCCCGGCTGCCGCGCCCACCATCACGCTCCACAGGAGCGCCTGGTTCTCTCGCCTCACTTGAGGGCCTCGCGGGCCACCAGCGCGTGCGTCAAGGTCACTCCGTCAACGTATTCCAGGTCCCCACCCATCGGCAGGCCGCGCGCGAGGCGCGACACCACCACGCCGGCGTGCGGCGCCAGCACCTGCTGCAACCAGGTGGCGGTGGCCTCGCCCTCCAGCGACGAGTTGGTGGCGAGGATCACCTCGCGCACCTCCCCACTCGCGAGGCGCCGCTCCAGCAGCCCGATCCGGAGCGCCTCCGGCCCCACGCCCTCCAGCGGCGACAGCCGGCCCCCCAGCACCACGTAGCGTCCGCGATACGCTCCGGATCGCTCCAGCACCGCCATCGCCGAGGGCTCCTCCACCACGCAGAGGAGCGTCGCGTCGCGACGTGGATCGCGACACACGGCACATTCCTCGTCCTCGGTCGGTGCCCCGCATCCCGCGCAGGGATGCACCTTGGCCGCCACGTCGTCCACCGCCCGGGCCAGGGCGTCCATGCGCTCGCGCGGCTGCTGCAGGAGATGGTACGCCAGCCGCCCCGCCGTCTTGCGACCGATGCCGGGCAGCTTGGCGAACTCGGTGATCAGCCGCTCGAGGGCATCCACCCCTCAGCGCGTCCCGCTCGGTCCGCCGGGTGGCCCCTCCAGCGCCCGGCGCTCCGCCTCGGCCACCGCGCCGAGGATCAGGTCGGCCAGCAGCTCGGCATCGCGCCCCTCGAACGCCACCGGGTCGATCGCCAGGTGCCGGATCCTCCCCCGTCCATCCACGCGCACGCGCACGGCCCCCGCCCCGGCGGACACCTCCACCATGCGGTGCTCGGCGCCATCGGTCTCTCGATCGGTCCTGCCGCGATCGGGCGACTGCCCCGGAAGCGGCAACTGCTGCTTGCCATCGGCCAACGCAACCACCTTGCTCAAGTCGTGGATGCGACGTCGGATCACCCGTCGTCGATCAGCTCCAAATCTAATGCGTCCGCCGCGGCATCGAGCGCCGGATCGTGGCGCCGCAACTGGGCCAGCCGCTCGTGCCGGAGCTGTTCCACCGAGAGCCGCCCGCCCCGTGCGCCGCTCCCCGAAGCGGCCGGCTGGGCCAGTCGGACCACCACCTCGAGCCCGGCCCGCGCCGAGGTGATCGTGGCCACCGCGGCGAGCTGGCGCTCCACCCCTTCCCGGGCCACCCCCTGGTCGGGGCCGAACCCCAGCTCGAGGACCCCGGCTCCGGCGGTCCTCGGGACCCCCTGCTCCAGGGCCTGCGCCAGGAATGGCGACTGCCGCCGGGCGGTGTCCACCACGTCGGGCCAGATCGCTGCCACCGCCTCGTCGGTCCAGGGAATGGCAAAGACCGGCTTCGCCGCCGGCGCGGGACGACCTTGCGATGGAGTTATCGTCGGCGGTGGAGGAGGGGTGTAGGGCGCCGGGGCATCCGCCTCCGCCGGCGCCCGACCCTCAAGCAGCGCCTTGAGGTCGGCCGCCCGGTCCATCAGCGCCCATCGCAGCAGCAGGGTCTCGAACACCAGCCGCGGGTTGGCGCTCCTTCGCAGCGGCTGTTCCGCCTCCCCCAGCAGCTTGAGCATCCGCACCACGTCCTCGGCGGCCACGCGCGAGGCGGTCCGTTCCACCAGGGCCACGGTGGACTCCGGCAGCGTCGGGAGCGGGGCGCCGTAGTGGGCCATCAGCACGGCTCGCAGCAGCTCGCCCAGTCCCCCGGCGATCTCCACCAGGTCGGCGCCCGCATCGGCGAGCCCGTCCACGGCGGCGAACACGTCGCCGGCCCGCCGCTCGGCCACCAGGTCGAGGATCGCCCCGAACGCCTCGTCGTTCACCAGGCCGAGCACCTCGCGCACCCGCGCGGCGGTGAGCGGCCCCTCGCCGAACGAGAGGCACTGGTCGAGCACGGAGAGCGCGTCGCGCATGCCGCCGTCGGCGTGGCGCGCGATCAGGAGCAGCGCGTCGTCCTCGGCGGTCACACCCTCGGCCTCGAGCACCTGCCGCAGCCGGTCACGGATCGCCGCGGGGCCGATCCGGCGGAAGTCGAAGCGCTGCAGCCGGGACATCACCGGGGCGGCGGTGTTGGCGATCTTCTGCGGCTCGGTGGTGGCGAAGATGAACACCACCCGCGGCGGCGGTTCCTCGAGGATCTTGAGGAGCGCATTCCACGCCTCGCGCGTGAGCATGTGCGCCTCGTCGATGATGTACACCTTGTGGTGCTCGGCCTCGGAGGCGGCGTACATCGCGCGTTCGCGCAGCTCGCGCGCATCGTCCACGCCGCGGTTGCTGGCCGCGTCGATCTCCACCACGTCGAGCGACGCCTGGCCGTTCCAGATCCGGCGGCAGGACTCGCAGTCGCCGCACGGTTCGCCGTCGGTGCCCCGGTTGGCGCAGTTGAGCGCCATCGCGAGGATCCGCGCCGCGGTGGTCTTGCCCACCCCGCGCGGACCCGTCAGCAGGTAGCCGTGCCCGACCCGCTCGCGCGCCACCGCGCCGCGCAGCGCCTGCGCCACGTGCTCCTGCACCAGCAGGTCGGCGAAGCGGCGGGGACGGTAGCGCCTGGCGAGGGCGATGGACATCGGGACAGTCCGGCAAAGGGAGGGAAAAGCAAGTGCCCCAGGCTTCCCGAAGCGACACCGAGCATCGCTTAGCGCTGCTGCCGGCGAGGCCCTGACGCGGTTCGCGCGTCGGCGCCCTTCGGACCTGGGGCACGCCAAACCTAGCCGGAGCGAGCCGGAGTGTCAAAGCGGACGACGGAGAACGGAGGACGGAGGGCGGAGGGCGGAGGACGGAGGACGGAGATCCACGCCGCACACACTATCCACTGTCCTCCGTCCTCTGTCCTCTGTTCTCCGTCAGGGCCGCCCCGCCCCGAACATCACGGCGTTCGTGAACAGCATGGCCGGTCCGCGCCAGAAGCCGCGGAAGAGCGGGTTGTCGGCAAACGCCACCACGGTGCCGCGCCCCGCCCGGTCCACGGTGGCCCAGGCGCTGCCGCCGAGGAACTTGGTGGTGTTGCCGGGCCACGTGAACCCGGCCAGCACCGGTGCATCGGGCGCGAACATCACCACGTTCTCGCCGCCCTTCGATGGGCGCAGGAAGTCGCCTGGCACCGGCACCGCCAACGCGTCGCCTTGGTAGCCCCACCGCAACCAGTGGGTGGGATCGAGCTCCGCGCGCGCGATGGCGCCTGGGACATACTCCGGTCGCGTGTTGCCGCGGGCCGTGGGCGAGGTGAACGGCCCTGGCGCGGCGCTCGCCGACAGCGCGGTGTCCGCCGGCGCCACGGTGTCGCGGCTACTCGGTGCCTCGGCTGGGGTGCGCAGGCCCATCTCCTGGTGGCCCAGCACGTCCACCGCACTGCCGAACGCGATCAGCGCCCCACCGCCGCGAACCCAGTCGCGCACCCGGTTCATGCCGGCGGTGCCCAGCGCCCCGGCGTAGTTGCCGTCGGGGAGGATCAGCACGTTATAGTCGTCGAGCGCCATCGAGGCGAGCCGTCGCGGCTCCACCGGCACGAACGGCTGGTGCAGTTCCCGCTCCAGGTACTGCCACACGTCGCCGAAGGCCGTCTGCGACACGCCGTCGCCCGCCGCCACCAGGATCCGGGGCTGCTGCACCGTGCGCACCACCTCGCTGCCGATGCCGGCCTGTCCCGAATCGGGGAACGCCGAGGAGACCCCGGTGAACGACGCCCCGAAGCGGCGCGCCAGGGCGTCGAGCCGCTGGTGCAGGGAGTCGCCGTTGCGCACCGTGCGGAGCACCAGGGTGCCCGGCTCCCAGGAGTCGTTGTTGGCGCGGAGCGGCGCGGTCGCCACCCCCACGCGGAATCCCTCGCGCAGCAGTGCCAGCCCCAGGGCCTGGGCGTTCCGGCGTCCGGGCCGGATCAGGTAGCCGCTGCGGGAGGGCGACGACATCATGTCGCCGAGCGGCGTGCGGTCATCCACCGGGCCGAGGGTGGCGCTGATGGCCTCGTCGGTCCAGGCCGCGTCGAGGTTGTGGGTGAGCGGCAGGGCCCACGCCGTCACGTCATAGAACTCGTAGCCCTCGCGGGGGGCGTTCTCGCCGCGGCGCCGGTTGCGCTCGAACCGGTCGAGCTGCCGTCGCGCGAACGCCGAGTCGAGCGTCGCGGCCGGCTCGAGCAGCGCCGTGGCGAGCCGCCCCTGCGGCTGGGCCAGGTCGATCACGTAGCTCCCGGCGGCGAAGCGGCGCCGCGCCGGCGGCCCGCCCAGGTACCCGCGCGCCGACTGCAGCGTCAGTTCCCCGCGCACCTGCTGCACCTCGATCCCCTGCAGGCGGAGCAGGTCGATCACCTCCCGGGTGCGCTCCGGGTCGCTGCCGGCGGCGATCACCACGCGGCGGAACGGGCGCGAGGCGGGCAGCGTGAGCGCCGAGGCAAAGAACTCGCGGAAGTCGCGCAGCCGCTCGGTGCGGTGTGCGGCGAGGGTCTGCAGGGTGGCCAGTGACGCCACGAAATGGTGCGCGATCCCTTCCCGGAAGGTGGTGACACTGCCGTCGCCCTTGCGGATCGCCAGCTCGGGCCCGCCATCGGTCTCGAACGTCATGCCGATCGCACCCCGCAGCGACGGCCAGGAGTCCCAGTACCCGGGATAGTACAGGTCGAACACGTCGCGCACGTAGTACTGCCAGCCGTGCCGGTCGAACGCCGCGGCGTTGCCCTGGCCGAAGCGCTCCAGCCACGCCACCGTGCTCGCCGGCAGGTTGCCGTTGATCGGCGCCGCGGCCGGCGGGAAGAAGTACTGCGGCGTGGTGCTGTGCAGGTCCACGAACACCTGCGGCCACCAGTCGCGGACCGCCACCCCGGTGTTCCGGGTC
Source organism: uncultured Gemmatimonadaceae bacterium (assembly GCA_964574665.1). Classification (GTDB taxonomy): domain Bacteria; phylum Gemmatimonadota; class Gemmatimonadetes; order Gemmatimonadales; family GWC2-71-9; genus Palsa-1233. The sequence continues at coordinate 30,858 of CAZNOJ010000015.1, read as the reverse complement.
TCGGGCTGCGACCAGGCCAGCAGGTCGCGGTTCATGTCGAAGCGGTGCCGGTTGAAGCGCCCCTGGATGCTCCACGGCTCGCTCTGCTCCAGCGCCGCGGGCTCGTCGAGCCCCAGCGCCAGCGAATTCGACCAGGCGGCGAACCGCTCGTGGCCGTCGGGGTTCTGCGACGGGTTGATCACCACCACCACCGAGTCGAGCAGGGTGCGAATCGCCGGCGCGTCGGAGGCGAGCAGGGTGTAGGCCGTGATCATCGCGGTCTCGAAACCGGCGGGCTCGTTGCCGTGGATCGAGTGCGACAGGAACGCCACCGCCGGCGTGCGCGCGATGATCGCCGCAGCCGCGGCGGCATCGGTGCTCCGTGCATCGGCGAGCGCGGCCAGGTCGCGACGGATCGCGTCGAGGCGGCCCAGGTTGGCCGCCGACGAGATCACCACCAGCCGCATCACCTTTCCCTCACCGCTCCGCCCGGTCACCACCAGGCGACCGCGCTCCGGCGCCGCGGCGACCATGGCATCGAGCACCGCCTGTTGCTGGTGATACATCGTGTGCCGCGTGCCGAGGGCGTGCCCGAGCAGCGAGTCCGGGCGGGGAACCGCCGGGCGATATGGCCCGAAGCCGTGAAAGTCGAAGGGCTCCGCTCCCGGCGCCACGTGGACGGTGAGCGGGACCTGGGCCGACGCGGGAACCGCGACGCACAGCATGAGACGCAGGACGCGAGACGCGAGACGCAGCATGGATCCTCTGGGGCGAACGGCGAACGGCGAACGGCGAACGGCGAGGCCCAAAGCTAAGGTCGAGATTCGCCACGTGTCACCCGGCCAGGGGAAGAGCTCGTCCACCACACCGGGGCGTGGGCCGTTCGCAAGCGGCGCTTCAGCGCCGCCGGTGCGGCTCAGCGCCGCCGGGAAGGCTCAGCGCCGCCGGTGCGGCTCAGCGCCGCCGCCGGGCCTCCGTGCCGCCACGATCTCGGGTCTGGGCCTCGGCGGCACCCGACTGTCCCTGCCCCGTCTCCCACACCACCGCGGCGGCGGCGCCGATCAGGAACACCATCGCCACCCAGTACACCCAGAGCAGGAAGAGCAGGATCGCCCCGACGCCGGCATCCACCGAGAAGACCCGCACCCCGGACCAGTGCGCGAGGTAGAGGCCGTACAGCCGCTTGGCCAGCTCGAATCCCACCGTGGCCACGGCGGCGGCCACCACCGACCCGCGCCACGCCATCCGCTTGGGCGACGCGTAGCGGTACACCAGGAGGAAGAGCCCGAATGCGGAGCCCACCATCACCAGCTCGGCGAAGAGGCGACCCAGCGTCGAGGCGAGGATCGAGAGCGGCGGCGTGAGGTACACCGTGTCCCGCGTGAAGAGCACCACCGCGAACGAGAGCAGGCCGTTGAGCGAGGCGAGCAGCAGCATCACCCCGATCATGCCGAAGTCGCGCAGCTTGCCGAAGGCGAAGCCGATCACCATGTCGAGCACCACCTTGGGATGCCGCGACGGCGGGCGGACGTGGAACACCTGCGACAGGCAGCTCCGGAGCGAGGCGAAGAGCCGCGACGCGAACCAGAGGAAGGCGGGGATCGCCACCCAGGTGAGCCGGCTGCTGTAGCCCTCCACCGTGGTGAGCAGGCCCTCCACCAGCCGGAAGGGATCCATCGGCCCGTCGACATGGAGGTGCTGCGGCAGCAGCGACACCACCAGGCGCTGCGCGTCGGCGGCCTCGCCCGCAATCAGGCCGCCCATCACCTGCAGGAACTCAATGGCCAGCACGCCCAGGGGAATGAGCGCCAGCAGGGAATCGAAGGTGAGCGCGCTCGCCAGCAGGGGGATGTGCACCCGCGCCGCGATGGCGAGGACCCGCTCGATCAGCTTCGGGGGCGGGTGGAGTGCGGCAGAAAGCCCGCCGGGGGGCGGGCTTTTCGGAGCGGCACGAGCGCGCTTGGCGGCCACTCAGTCGTCGGTGTCGTCGTCAGCGTCGTCGTCGTCGGCCACGCCGTCGGCCGGCACCGCCGCACGGCGACGGGCCCGGGCCTCGGCCAGCCGACGCTCGAGGTCGTCGCGCGCGGAGAGCGCCTTGCGCTCCACCACCCGGCGACCCTCGCGCACCTCCTCCTTGACCCCCTCGACCCATTCCTGGGCCCCTTCCTTGATCCGCATCCCGCGCTCCTCCACCTCGTCGCGCAGGTCGTCCCAGCGCTCCTCGGCCTCGTCACGGAGTTGCCGGGCACGGCGGGCCAGGTCGCGCCGGGTGCGGTGCCCCGACTGCGGCGCGAAGAGCAGCCCCAGGCCGGCGCCCAGGAGCGCGCCGAACAGGAACCACTTCACCCCGGCACTGCTGTCGGTCTCGATGACCGTCACGTCCTCTTCGTCACGTCGCCCCACGTCGCACCCCCCTGAGTCTCATTCGCCCGCGTCCGGAGCGTCCTCGGCCACCGCCCCCACCGCCACCAGGTCGCGATGCCGCATCGCCGGTGCCGTGATGTGGCGCTCCACCAGCCGCGCCGTCCCCCCCACCTTGAGCTGCTCGAACAGGAAGGCGAAGGTCTTCTCCAACTCCTGCCCAATCTGCTGACGAATCTCCGCCGGCAGCGACCACATCTCCCGCTTGAACGGGCCGATCGCCTTCTTGCGGGTCTTGTAGTGGAACTGCTCCGTGGAGTCCTTCGCCCCGCGCTCCCCGGCCGCGTTCTCGTCGAGCCACCGCGTGATCCGCCCCCGAAGCTCGGCCGGCAGGGCCGGGTGGTCGAAGACGATGTTCTGGAAGTTGGTGGCCAGGTGAATCTCCACCGTCTCCACCCGGGGGAAGTTACCAAAGGCGTCCGCCGGCAGCGTCGAGGCGCCATGCTGGACCGCCCCGCCCATCCCGTAGTCGCGCTGCGCCGACCGCGACAGCGCCTCCAGCGCCTCCAGGTCGAGCTTCACCGCGGCGATGGTGCCGTCAGGGAGCACCACCCCCCCGTGGGAGGTGCCGGTCTGCACCGAGATCTTGGAGATCCCCACCACCCCGGGCGTCCGGGCCAGGGTCCGGTTGTACCCCTCCATGAAGGCGTGGAGCTCCTCCACGGTCGAGTTCTTGTGGCCCACCTCGCCGATCTCCGCCCCGATCGAGACGGTGACCCCCTTGGGCTCCCGCTGCCGGATGAACCGGGTGATCTCGGCCGCCCGCTCGTAGTTGACCTTCTGCTGCAGGTCGAGCGTCGGCTGGGAGAGGTCCACCAGGGTCGAGGTGTCCACGTCAATGTTGTAGAAGCCGGCCGCCACCTCCTCGGCGATCAGCTTCTTGACCTCCCCCACCTCCGCCTCGGGGTCGGCGGCGTACTTCTTGGCGTTGACCTGGCAGTGGTCGCCCTGAATGAAGAGCGGCTGGCGGTACCCCTCCCGCAGCGCCGCCGCCAGCATCACCGCCACGTACTCGGCAGGCCGCTGTTCGGTGTAGGCGATCTCGCTCCGGGCAATCTCGAGGATGATCGCACCACCGTCGCACGCCTTGGCGGCTCGGAACACCGCCCGGGCGGTATCGTAGGCGATCATCCGGACGTTGATCGCGGGGACGGTGAACCCACCAACTTCGCCCCGGCCTCGCGCGATGTAGAGGTCGTGGATCGAAGCCGGCCGCACCCCGACCGCCTGGCCGAGGTCCCAGAGCAGTGCCCGCGCCGCAGCCTGCTCGCCCGGCTCGCCGAAGACGGCGGCCCACACCAGCCGATCTGTCGCCTCCGACTCCAGCACGCCGGGGTCGGAGATTTCCACACCGACATCCGTCATCGTGACGGCTCCCCCGAACAGCGACAGCAGGCGCTCCATCTCGTTCCCGGTCAAGCGGCGGCTCCTCTGGAAGTGGTCGTGGCGGGTCAATCTACCCGCCGGTGGTGCCCCCTGCAAACCACGCACCGGGGCCGACTTCGGCCTCCCTCGAGCCCGCTTTCACCCAGTCCCGCCAGTGTCACGATGCAAAGTTTCCACATCAACCGGGAAAGTGAATCGATTGTGGATCTTGGAGTTAGGAAAATCGCCTCCTGTGGAAACCAGCCTGCCGACGCAACCCCAGTCCGAGCGCACCTTTCTGCCCGGGTGAGGCGGATTCTCCGCAACTCCACAGGTGGATAACTCACGATCTCCACAGATGTGGCGAACCCTCCACGCGCCCGGAACGTCACGAAATGGCCTGTGGAGGCGATGTCGAGATCGGGACGTGGCTGCCGGCCCAGGTGCTTCTCGTCGCACGACTTGGCGATTCCACCCTGTGGATAACCGACTCTCCACAGAATCCCCGGAAGTGGAATCCTTACGGTGCCGATCGCAGGGGTGATCCGCTAGATTAGGGCGCGGTCGCCACCCCCTTCTCTCTCTCCTCCGCCCTGAGCCGCAATGCCCGCCGTCGTGACCCGTCGCACCAAGATCGTGGCTACCCTGGGGCCGGCCTGGGACACGGAAGTACGGATGCGGGCGCTGTTCGATGCCGGGGTGAACACCGTCCGGATCAACGCCTCCCACGGCACCGCTGAGCTGCGCGCAGGGTGGATCGAGCAGGTCCGGCGCGTCCGGGCCGACCTGGGGACGCCGATCGGCATCCTGGTGGACCTGCACGGCCCCCGGATCAGGGTGGGGCGGCTCCCGGAGCCGATCACCCTCACGGCGGGGCAGCAGTTCACCTTCGCCCCCGAGGGGCAGGCGGAGGAAGGGGAGATCCCCACGACCTACCCCGAACTGGCCGGTGACGTCCAGGCGGGCTCCCGGATCCTGCTCGATGACGGCCTGCTCGCGGTGGACGTCACCGGCATCCGGGGGTCCCGCGTGGATGTCACCGTGCGCTACGGCGGCCTCCTCAAGCCCAACAAGGGGATGAACCTCCCGGGGGTGGATGTCTCCGCCTCCGCGGTGACCGACTCCGATCGCGACGAGGTGCGCCGGGTGGTCCCCCTCGGCGTGGAGTACATCGGCGTGTCGTTCGTGCGCCGCGCCGAGGACATGGAGGTCGTCCGGCGGATGGTGCCCAAGTCGGTCAAGCTGGTGGCCAAGATCGAGAAGGACACCGCGCTCCGGAACCTCGACGAGATCATCGAGGCCGCAGACGCCATCATGGTGGCCCGGGGCGACCTCGGCGTGGAGCTCCCCTTCGAGCAGGTGCCCCTGGTCCAGAAGCGGCTGATCCAGCGAGCCAATCGGCATGGCAAGCCGGTGATCACCGCCACCCAGATGCTGGAGTCCATGATCGCCAACCCCCGGCCCACCAGGGCCGAGGCCTCCGACGTGGCCAACGCCATCCTCGACGGGACCGACGCGGTGATGCTGTCGGCGGAAACAGCCGTGGGGGCGTACGGGGTGGAGGCGGTCCTCGCCATGGACCGGATCGCCCGCGAGGTAGAGGCGTCGCGCCTCCGGGTAGGCGAGGGCGATCGCCGGGTGCGCTGGCAGGTCCCCGCCCCGCACTTCGCCCGGACCACCGATGGCGAGATCCCCACCGAGGACGCGATCGCCGTGGCGGTTGCCACGGCCGCCGACATGCTCGGTGCCGGGGCGGTGGTCTGCTTCACGAGCAGTGGCTTCACCGCCCGCACGGTGGCCTCCTACCGGCCCCGGGTGCCGATCCTGGCCCTCACCGCCGAGGCGGAGACCTACCAGCAGCTGGCGCTGGTGTGGGGGGTGGTCCCGGTGATGATGCGGCACCTCAAGAACTACGACCCGATGTGGGCCCTCGCCCGGCAGGAGCTGCTCGCCCGCGACATCGTGCGGGAGGGGAGCCGGGTGGTGGTGACCTGCGGGGTTCCCTTCGACCAGCCCGGCACTACCAACCTCCTCAAGGTCGAGACAGTTTAGGGAGTGCGCCTCACCCTGCTCGGCACCGGGACGTCCATGGGCGTCCCCCAGATCGGCTGCGACTGCGGCACCTGTCGCTCCGAGGACCCTCGCGACCACCGGACCCGCACCGCCGCCCTGATCGAGGGGCACGGCACCACGCTCCTGGTGGACACCCCGCCCGAGCTCCGGCTGCAGCTGCTCGCGGCCCGCACCGCCCACGTGGACGCGGTGCTGTACACCCATCTGCACGCCGACCATACCCACGGCATTGACGACCTCCGCACCATCACCAACGCCCGCGGGTCGCTGCCGCTCTACGGCCCGCGGGAGACGATCGAGCACCTGGAGCGGTCGTTCCGCTACATCTTCGACGAGGCGATCGTGCCGGTGCCGGGGACGTCCAAGCCGCGCCTGGAGACCCGGATCCTCGAGGCCGACCAGCCAGTCACCATCGGGGGCCTCGACGTGCTCCCGCTGCGGTTCGCGCACGGCGCGGCCACGGTGTTCGGCTACCGGGTGGGGCCGGTTGCGTACCTCACCGACGTGAAGCAGGTCCCGCCGGCGGCCCGTCGGGCGCTGGCCGGGGTGGAGGTCCTGGTGCTCAATGCGCTCTGGTGGCGGGAACACCCCACCCACCTCTCCATCGGCGACGCCGTGGAGGTGGCCCGGGAGGTGGGGGCCCGGCGCACCTTCCTCACCCACCTCACCCACGAGACCTCGCATCGGGAGCTGCTCAAGCGCCTGCCGCCCGGGATCGAGCCCGGGTATGATGGACTAGAGGTGAGTCTCGGGTCGTGAGTCGCGGGACGGCCTAGAACGGCGCCTCTCTCGCGCCCCACCACCCACGACACAAGAAGGTGACGACCAATGCCCCTCACGCTCGACCCTGCCCTGATGTTCCGCTCCGCCCTCGACGGCGTGCACGGCCTCGGACCCGACACGATGCGGGAGCTCAGCGCACGGTTCCCTGCCGTCCGCGCCGAGATCGCCGCGCGACGAGCGGCGGGGGAGTACGGCTTTCTGGGGCTGGGCGACCAGCCGACCGTGGTGCGCGAGATCACCGAGTGGACCGCCGCCCAACAGGGCCGCTGGCGCCACGTCCTGGTGCTCGGCATCGGTGGCTCGGCGCTGGGCGCCCGCGCCCTGGTGACGGCGCTCCGTCCCGCGGCGTGGAACGAGTGGGACGCCGGCCGTCGCGAGGGGTTCCCGACCATCACCATCCTCGAGAACGTGGATCCGGTGACGGTGATGGCCGCGCTCGACCGGCTCGACCCGCGGCACACGCTCGTGAACGTGATCTCCAAGAGCGGCGGCACCGCGGAGACGCTGGCGCAGTACCTGATCGTGCGGCAGTGGCTGGAACACGCCGTGGGCCCCGACCAAGCCTGCGAGCAGCTGGTGATCACCACCGATCCCACGGTGGGCCCGCTCCGCGCGATCGCCGCTCGCGACGGGCTCCGTGCGTTCGAGGTGCCGCCGGCGGTGGGCGGTCGCTTCTCGGTGCTCACGCCGGTCGGGCTGGTGCCGGCAGCGCTGGTGGGGATCGACATCGCCGAGCTGGTGGCCGGTGCCGGCGACGCCGTGAAACAGGCGGAGGTGGAGCAGCTGGAAGCCAATCCGGCCGCGCTCTGGGCGGCGCTGCAGTGGCAGGCGCAGCACGCGCGGGCCGCCAACATCCACGTGCTGATGCCGTACTCCGACCGGCTCCGCGACCTGGGCGAGTGGTTCCGGCAGCTCTGGGCGGAGTCGCTGGGCAAGCGGGTGGATCGCGACGGGCGCGAGGTGTTCCGCGGCCCCACGCCGGTCACCGCGCTGGGCGCCACCGACCAGCACTCGCAGGTGCAGCTGTTTGCCGAGGGGCCGTTCGACAAGACCCTGACCTTCATCCGGGTGAGGGAGACGGTCGAGATGCTCACCATTCCTGGCGACGGGCGACAGGCGACGGGCGACACCCCTGAAGCCTCCTTTGCCTACCTCATGGGCAAGACACTCGGGGCGTTGTTCGACGCCGAGTTCGTGGCGACGCGCGAGGCGCTCCGGCAGGCCGGGCGGATGAGCAGCACCATCGCGCTCGAGGCCGTGACACCGCGCAGCTTCGGCGAACTGCTCATGTTCTTCCAGCTCGCCACCGGGTTCGCGGGGGCGTGGTACGGCGTCAATCCGTTTGATCAGCCGGGGGTGGAGCTGGGCAAGGTGCTGACGCGGGAGGCGCTGAAGCAACGCTGAGAACAGAGGGTCGAGGGTGGAGAACGGAGGGCTCCCCTGCTCGCTGCGTAGATCGGGCCCACGCCGCGTGGATTCCTGACACACGCATCTCCGGTCACGCCCATCGTTCCTTGGTGCCCTCTTACAAGGACCTCCGAGCCTGGCAGTCCGCGGACGCGCTGGCCCTGGGCGTGCACCACTGGTGCGACCTCCACTGGTCTCCTCGACGATCATCAATCATCGATCAGGCCAGGCGCGCGGCGCTCTCCGTTTCCCTGAACATCGCGGAGGGGTACGCCTGCGGCCCGGGGGCGCGCTGCCGCCACCACCTCCGCATTGCTCACGGTTCAGCCGTTGAGACAGGTGTCATCCTGGACTTCCTGGTCCGTCTGGGAGAGGATCTCGGCACGCTACCGGAACTGTCGCGCGCAACCTCCGCAATGACGTTCCGGTTGTGGCAGCGGAGCAGACCAGGCTGACACGACCTCCACCCTCCGTTCTCCACCCTCCACTCTCCTGAAAAGCGAACGGCCCTGCTTGCGCAGGGCCGTCGCCTTTTCAGGAGCTGCCGTGATCAGCCAGCGATCACGGAACCATCGTGGTGGCCGCGGTCACCAGACCCGAGCCGCCAGCGGTGATGCCGACCGCAATCATCACGTCACCAGCCGTGGTGGCACCCTGAGCGGCGCCGGTCCAGTCGGTGAGGAACGAAGCGTCAGGCAGCGACCACAGCCACGAGCGGTAGGTGCCCTGGTCGGTCCCGACCGGCGAAGCCGACGAGCCGAGGTAGTTCCACCAGGTGCCGCCCGCATCGAGGCGGTAGAAGTCCACGCGGACGAACGGAGCGTTCGGCGCGTTGGTCGGCGAGGTCGCCTGCACGCGCAGCGGCACCGTCGAACCGAACTGGTTCGTGGTGGCCACGGTGGAGATGACCCGCCAGTGGTTGACCGCGATCGTCGGGTTCAGGGTGTTGAACCGCGAGATCGAGTCGGCGTTCGCCACCAGGAGTGCCGGAATGACCGTCACGCCCGACGGAGCGGGAGCCGGAGGCGGCGCATAGGTCTGCACCCCACCCGGGTTCCACGCCCACACCTGCACGCCCACCGGCTTCACGTTGGCGCCCGGAGCGGCCACGATGTTGCTGGCCGGGAAGGCGGCACCGCTGACCGTCTCGATCCGCACCGCATACGGGGTCCCCGTCGGCGGGTTGATCGTGGTGTTGAACGGCGAGGTGATCGCGTCGTCGAAGATCACGCCGTTCATCGTCCGCGGGTAGCGGGCCAGCTGAACGGTCGGGAGCTGCGGGTAATCGAGCTCGAACGAGTGCGCCACGACCTCAACCGAGTCCGCGAAGGTCGGGGTGAACCCGAACGCCGCGGTGGTCAGGGTCCCAGTCACGCCGATCAGCGAAGCGAACGGCGAGATGGTGCTGACGGCGACCTTGCGGTACTGACGCGCGGTGGTGTTACCCGCGGCGTCGGTCACGTCGGTCGTGTAGCCGTGGTACGACTCGGACAGCGGAACGGCGACCGACTGACCAGCCTGCCAGCCGTCGAGACGGAGCGGGCCACCGACCGTGATGCTGGCCAGGGTGCACGCAGGAGCCGTCACGAACGCCGCACCGATCGGGCCGCCTGCAGTGACGCAGACGCCGAGGTTCTCGGTGTGGTTGGCGCGGTTCTGACGATGACGCTGCGCCGTGGCACCAGCGCCCGGCTGGCCAGCGTTGTGGAAGCCCGACCGCTCGTCCAGGTACTCGGCCCGGAACTCGTCCGTGCCGGCGCCCAGGGGCTTGGTGGTGAAGACGGTGTCAGCGGTGGCGGCATCCGGCAGGGCCGGTGCAGCCGAGATGGTGCCCCAGCGGATCTGCGGAGTGGTCTTGTCCACGCCGAAGGTCGCGGTCTGGGCCGAGGTGCCGACGTTGCCGAGGCGGTCCGACTCGGTGCCGCGGACGCGGTACGGAGCGGCGCCGGCGGTGTAGCCGCCAAGCGGGTTGCCCGAGGCATCCACCGGGGCGCCGATGGCCGCGCCACCGAACCCGCCGATGAAGTTGGTCATGCACTCCGGGATGTCCGCGCCGGTGCCGTTCGGCATCGCCGCGTTGGTCGCGCCGCAACCCGAGTAGGTCGCCGCACGGTCACGCGTGGCCCGGAGGCCGACGCCGAGCTCGGTCACCGACCCGGTGGTCCAGGTCAGGAAGTTGAACGCGCCGTTGACCCAGCCGGTCACGGCCGGCAGGGTGCGGGCGATGGCCGGAACCGGCAGCGCCGGCGAGCGCCAGTCGAAGCGCAGCGAGTCAGGAGTCGACCCGAGCACGACGGTGTTGGCGATCAGCGGGGTGAGCGGATACGGGTTGTTCGCGTTGTCGATCGCAGTCCCGATCATCACGTTGTCGCGCGGGCCGCCCGGAGCCACGGTGTGCTCGAAGCCGGCCGCGCCGCCGCAGGTGCCGCCCGACGCAGTGGCGCCGGCGGTGGTGTAGCCGAACGTCGCCCGGAACGGCAGCGAGGTGTCGGTGTGGAACGAGCAGGTGCCGTCGAAGGCATTGCCCGGCGCAAAGGTGACGGTCGCCACGGTGCGGCCCGGGGTGTAGATGACCGGGTACACGGTGAGCTCGGTCAGGCCACCGGCAGTCGGGCCACCCCAGTAGGTGAGGCCAGCCGCCGAGTTGGCGAACGCCGACGGGGAGGTCATCGTGGCCGCCCAGCCGTCGCTGTTGTTCAGGTTGATCTGCACCGAGTTGGTCGCGGTGGCCGACGAGCCACGCGGGTACACCGCCGCCGAGATTGCGGTGGCGCCGTTGAGGTAGTCAACGGTGGCCACGCCGGTGGTGGTGTTCTTGGTGTAGTTCGCGGTGTTGACCGAGAGCACGATCGGGCCGGCCGACGGCGACGTGACGTACGACTGCTTCGCCGCGCGCTTGTTGCCGATGAAGACCGCGACCGAGTCCACGATCTGCTCGCCCGGATCGAAGTTCAGGGTGATCTCGATCTGGCCGAAGACGTTGCCGACGTTCACCGGAAGGTTGGTGAGGCCGGTCGTGATCGACTGGATCGACACCTGCGCCGGCTGGATCGGGCGCACGGTGACGCCGATCGCGGCGGTGGCGGTCTGGCCGCCCGCGGTCGCGGTCGCAGTCACCACGGTGGTGCCCTGGGTCAGCGCGTCGATACGGCCCGACGCGTCAACCGTGGCAACCGCCGGGTTGGAGCTGTTCCAGGTCACCGCGCCGGTGACACCCGGCTTGGTGATCAGGGTCGCCGATGCCTGGACGAAGGTGCCCGGGGCGATCGTGGCGCTCGTGGGCGAGACCGTGAACGTGGTGATGTTCGGGGTCTCGACCGGCGGCGGCGCCGGAGGTGGCTCCGTGATGGTGAGGTCGTCGCCACAGGCCGCGAGGCCGAGCGAGACGACACCCGCCATCAGGAAGTTGCGGTAGAGCTTCAGCATTCACTCCCCCAATTGGTGGTGATGTGGGCCTAGGACTGCCGGTCCAGCACTGCCTTGCTACTGCGTGGGCCCGTCGAGTCGCACGGGCGAGGCCGGGGTTGCGAGAACCAGGTACGACGCATTTCCCCGAAAAACCGCGTCGTTCCGACACCCGCATCCTCCCGTCACGCCATGCGCGACCGGTCGGAAGCCGGGGCCAGCACACGAACATATGGGGCGGGACCAAAGCGGTCAACTGGTTGAACTGCACCAACTTGAGTCGCCATCCCCATCCGGCTCGGCACCGCGGTCCCCCGATGCGGCAGGGACCCGGGCACACGAGGCCGACGGGGGACAAGGCAAGTCCGGTGCCGAACCGGGGACCAGGCGGCTAGGGGGTGGCCGCCACCAACCGGCGGAAGGTCATCGTCAGCTCGCCACCGCTCGCCAGGGGCCCAACGGTGCGGATTGGCGAGGACTTGAGCAGGGTGGCCAGGGGGTTCCGCCCCTCCACCCGAAGCGCCCCGAGCTGGTTCTGCTCGGTGGCCGGGGCGGAGCGGAGCTCCACCAACCAGGTCGAATTCCGGTTCCCGGCGTATCCAAATGACATCGAACGTGTCGAAGCGACACGAGGCTCGCCGGTCGGGTGCCCGGTCCAGTTCAACTTGATCCCGTCGAACGACAGCTCCCACTGGTCGTCTTCGCCCTCCAGGCCGGCCCGCACCCGGTAGTCCGGCTCCCCCACCGCGATCCACCCCCGCTCCGCCACGCGGTCGAGGGACCCGGCCCGCAGCCCGACCGAGGCGAGTTGCCAGCCGGCATCCTGCCCGTAGGGCGAGGCGGCGGCCAGGGCATGGAGGGTGAGCACCAGCGGCCTGCCGGGCCGCATCGAGCCCACCGGCTCGCCATCGGCCGCGGCCGTGGTGAAGAGCCCCAGGCAGACCACCCCCGGCACCCACTCCGCAAAGCGGGGCTCGTCCTGCACCAGCCGGAGCAGCACCTCGGGGAGCGCGGCCGTGGCGCTCGCCGGCCGGAGCGGCGTGCCGGCCGGCACCACCTCGGGCGCCAGCGCCGGATCGGCGAGGTACCAGACGCAGAATCCCCCCTGGGCGTCCACGAACCGCCAGAGTTGCTCATCCGCCTGGGCGGCCAGGGCGGCCGGCGTGGCGAGGAGGGCGAGCAGGCCGAGCCAGGCGCGGCGCCGACGCGGGGATCGCGGCATCATCGGTTCTCCCCGAGCGCGGCCTGCACGGCCTTGCCCAGTTGGGTGTAGCTCTGCGGATCGAGCGCGGCAAAGGCCGGGTCGAAGTAGCGCACTGCCCCATCGCGGCCCAGCACCACCACGGCGCGACGGGCCCGCCGGCCGTCATCGAGCCCGTAGTTGCGGATCACCCGCATCTCGGGATCGGAGAGCAGCTTGAATGGCAGCTGGAGTTCCCGCGCGAACCGCACGTGGGTCTCGAGCGAATCCACCGAGATCCCGGCCACCACCACGTCGGGCCCGAACAGCGTCGCCGCCTGGTCGCGGAACGCCCGCCACTCGGCCAGGCAGCCGGGGGTGAAGTCGCCGGGATAGAACGCCAGCACCACCACGTAGCCGAGCTCCTTGCGGAGGTCGAACGGCTGGGCGGCGGGGCCGAGCCCGTCGCGCGTGGCGTAGGGCAGCACCACCGGGGGTGCCTGCCGACCGACCCGCACGTCGTCGGCTGCGCGGAGGCGCACGTTGATGGGCGTGCTCTGCGCGTTGGTCTGCGCGGCAAGCGGCGAGGTCAGCGCCAGCACGAGGGCGCTGGCGAGTGCGGTGCGTCGCGTCATGGTTGAACCACTCCCTCAAGGGCGCGCTGGAGGTCCTGCTCCTCCCCCACGCCGGTGTATCGGATCACGCCGGTGCGATCAATGATCACCACGTAGGAGGTGACCGGTGCCTGGAAGGTCCGCACCGCCAGTCCGCTCTCATCATACACGGTGCGATAGGGTGGCCGCTCGCGCTCCACCCAGCGCCGCACCCGGGCCCGCGACTCGTTGACGGTCACGTTGACCCCCACGAAGTCCACCTGGGACCCGAACCGGGCGTGCGCGCGGCGCACCGCCGGGAGCAGCGCCTCGCACACCTCGCACCAGGTGGCCCAGAACTCGATCAGCAGCGGCTTGCCGCTGGCCCGCGCATCGAGCCGCACCGGCTTGCCCTCGAGGTCGGCCACGGTGATCGGCGTGGCGCGCTCCCCCACCGCCGCGCCAGCCTGCGCGCCCAGGTGGGAGGCATGCCCGAGCAGCAGCGCGCCGAGCAGTGGTCCCATGATCCGCTTCACGCTTCACCCTTCACGGTTCACCCTTCACCCTTCACCCTTCACGAAGTCCGTCGCCCGTCGCCTGTCGCCGTCAGAAAACCATCCCCATCCTGACGAAGTAGTACTCGGCCATGGCCAGCATCACCACCGCCCCGGCGCGCTTGATCCACGTCATCCACTGCCCTGCGCGCGGCAGCGCCGCCAGCGAACCGGCGGCCAGCCCCACCACCACCAGCACCGCGGTCATCCCGAGCGAAAAGACGAACAGGTAGGTGAACCCCCACACGGCGGACCGCGTGGTGGCCACCCAGGTGAGCACCGCGGCGAACGCCGGCGCGCCGCACGGGGCTGCCACCAGCCCCGAGGTGGCCCCGAGCAGGAAGGCGCCCCCGGCGCTGCCGCCGCCGAGTCGGCCGGCCCACTGCACGATCCGGGTCGGGGCCGCCACCGGGATCACGTCGAGCATGGCCAGCGCCGCCAGGAGGAGCAGGTTGCCGATCGCGAAGTACGCCCACGGGTTCGACGAGATCGTCCCGAACAGCGTGCCGGTGAGCCCCGCGATCAGCCCCAGGATGGCATACACCAGCGCCAGCCCGAGCACGTAGCAGCCGGTGTGGAGCGCGGTGCGCCCCCTGCTCCGCGCCACGCCGCCGGCGCCGAGCAGGCCGGCGGTGATCGGGATCATCGGGTAGATGCACGGCGTGAGCGAGGTCGCCAACCCCGCCAGGAACATCACTCCAAGCGCCAGGAGCGGGCGGTCGGAGAGCGTGACACCAAGGGCGGGATCCATGACCCGCGGAATCTAGGGGGAGCCGTGCCCGCAAACGAAACGCCCCGGCCGACTGGCCGGGGCGCTTCGCGAACAAGTACCCTCGATCAGTTGCCGCGATTGCGCTTGGCGACAACCTGGGGATGGTCGTTGCTCGGCGGCTCGGCGGTCAGCGTCGGCGGGGCGTCCTCCACGATCATCGTGTAGGTCCCTGTGCCACCGTACCAGTAGGACGTGGCGCGGAGGAGGTACTCCTGCTCGCTCCCCGTACTGTTGGTGACGTACACCCAGGAGTTCAGGCAGTCCGAGTCGTCGTCCGAGGTGATGATCATCGAGAATGCGAGATCGAATACGTACTGGTAGGGATCGGAGAGCGTGCCGCCGTACTCGCCGCAGCCGCCACCGTTCATCCGGACACGGACGGTGGAGAACGGCTCCACAAACAGGTGCCAGTCGCGGTAGTAGAACCCCGTCGCGCCCACATTGAACGGATCGAAACGATCCCACTCCTGTGAGGTCGGCAGGTCGTCCATCTTCACGTCACCCACGCGCAGCGAGAAGCAGCCGTCGGGGTCGTTGCAGAGCGAGACGAAGAGGTGCTGGGGCGTGTTGAGCGCCGCCACCACGTTCGCATGCACCACGGCCGTGTACGACTCGTCGCGCACCGGGAGCGAGTTGTAGGCAGCAGGGTCCACCCACACCGCGTTGAGCCAGGCCAGCGGCTCGCGCTGGAAGGTGGGCACCGGGGCGACCCGGAGCCACGGCGCCACGCCCTCGTCGTTGTAGACGAAGCGGTCGAAGGTCACGATCGACCCGATCGCCACCAGGCCGGTGGTGGCCACCGTCTGCGGGCCGGGAACCTGCCCATCGGTGGTCTCGAAGAACATGTGGCTCGGCGAGACAAAGAACAGGAGCGGATTGTCGTTGATCTCACCGCCCGTGGGGACCGGGTCGCTGGGACCCACCGGCCCACTGCCGCAGCCTGCGAGCAGGAGGGCGGACGCGGCAAGGACGACCGCAGGGAAGCGTCGGAACAGGGTCATCGGGGCTGGCCTCACAAGGGGTGAACGGAGCCTAGACAGTGTATAGTATCGAATCGGGGGGATACAACCGCAAGAGCCAGGCCTACCCCACCGGGGCGGCCGACCCGTACCGCCGGTCCACGTACTCATCGAGCAGGACCAGGAACTCGGCCACGATCCCCTCCCCCCGGAGGGTCGTCCGCAGCTCCCCATCCACGTACACCGGCGCCTTGGGCTCCTCGAAGCTCCCCGGGAGGGAAATCCCGATGTCGGCGTGCTTCGATTCCCCGGGGCCATTGACCACGCACCCCATCACCGCCACCCGGAGCTCCTCCACCCCCGGGTAGCGTCCCCTCCATTCTGACATGCGCAAAAGGAGGTGGCCGTGGATCTCCTCAGCCATCTTCTGGAAGAAGGTCGAGGTGGTCCGGCCGCACCCCGGGCAGGCGGTGACTTGGGGGGTGAAATGCCGGATGTCCAGCGATTGGAGGATCTGCTGCGCGGTGCGGACCTCCTCGGTCCGGTCGCCGCCCGGCCGCGGGGTGAGCGAGACCCGGATCGTGTCGCCGATCCCCTGCTGCAGCAGGAGGCCCAGGCCCAGCGCCGAGGCCACCTGTCCCTTCATCCCCATGCCGGCCTCGGTGAGGCCGAGGTGGAGCGGGTAGTCGGCTCGCGCGGCGAGGCGGGTGTACACGTCCACCAGGTCCTGCACGGTGGACACCTTGGCCGAGAGGATGATCCGGTCGTGGGGCAGGCCGATCGCCTCGGCGAACCGGGCGGAGCGGATCGCGGATTCCACCATGGCCTCGAGGGTCACGTCGCGCGCGTCGCGCGGGGAGCCGCTGGCCGCGTTCTCGTCCATCATCGCGGTGAGCAGCGCATGGTCGAGCGAGCCCCAGTTGACCCCGATGCGCACCGGCTTGCCGTTCGCGATGGCCACCTCGACGATGGCCCGGAAGTGCTCGTCGTGGCGCTTGCCGCCCACGTTGCCGGGGTTGATGCGGTACTTGGCCAGCGCGGCGGCGCAGGCCGGGTGGCGGGTGAGGAGCAGGTGCCCGTTGTAGTGGAAGTCGCCCACGATCGGCACCGTCACCCCGACGGCGGCGAGGCCGCGCACGATCTCGGGGACGGCGGCGGCCGCCTCGTCGTTGTTGACGGTGACCCGCACCAGCTCGCTGCCGGCGCGGACCAGCTCGGCCACCTGGTGGATGGTGGCCGCGGCGTCGGCGGTGTCGGTGTTGGTCATCGACTGCACCACCACCGGGTGCGCCGACCCCACCGGCACGCCGCCCACCCGGACCGTCGGGGTGGGCCGACGCGCCATCACGGCCACGGCAGGAACCTCAAACCAGCCCGAGCTGCGACGTGAAGCGGGCCCACTCGGTGGGCGTCACCGACCCGTCGAGGCGGAGCGGCTCGAGCGCCGCCATGATCTCCGCCCGGGTGCCGGCAATGCGGCGGTCGCGCAGCTCCTGGATCGTTCGGGAGAAGCGGTGCTCGTACTCGTCGGCCTCGAGCTCGCCGCTCTTGCGGGCGGCCGAGAGCTTGCGCAGTTCCTCGGCGGCGCGGGCCGGCTGGATCGGCGTGAGTTCCTTGTCAGACATTCCGGGATCCGGGTGGTGGGTGGAGCCGGAAGATACATCGGCTGGATACGAGACACGAGCAGGGAGGACGGAGAACGGAGGGCGGAGGGCGGAGGACCGAGGCCGGGCCTCCGTCCTCCGTCCTCCGTCCTCCTATCGTCACACCTTCCGCTTCCCCGCCGTGTCGCACTCGGTGGTGCGCCGGGTGTCGGCGATCGCGGAGATCTTCCAACCTGCCGTGGTGCGCACCACGGTGATGCCGTCGTACCCGCAATGCGAGAAGCGGGTGCCGGCGGAGAAGGTGTAGAAGACCCAGACCTGGGCGAGTCCGCCGTCCACGGTGATGACCGGATCATAGAGCTGCTCGTCCCAGGGCTCGCCGGGCTGGCCGGCCTGCGCCACGAAGGCGTCCACGCTCGACCATTGCACCCGCTGCGGCCGGTCGGCGCGCGGCACCGGCGACATCATCACCGCGCCCTCGACGAAGGCCGAGCGGATCATGGTGGAATCGTGGGCGCGCATGCCATCGAAGAGGCGCTTGATCGGCATCATCACGGAGTCGTGCACGGCGGCCGCGCCACCCTGGGCGTGGCCGGCGTGGGCCGCGTGGTCCTGGGCGCCCAGCGGGGCGGCCACGAGGGTTGCCACGGCGAGGAGGGCAGGTCGGGTCATCGGGTCTACCTCGAGGAGATGGATGGCACGGGAAAGATCACCGGGGCTGGCGATCCGCGCCCGGGGACGCTACGGGGCACCGCGGGCGGGAGTTTCCCGCTCACCGCTCGCGGGCGAGCAGGGGCAACAGGTGCAGCGAGGCGGCCAGGCGACCATCGCGCCGCTCGGCCTGGAGGGGACGCTGACCTTCCTGAACCCCGCCAGCGGCTACGCGATCCAGGTGAGCGGGCCGGGGTTCGAGACGTTCACGATTCCCTGAGGTGTGAGGTGTGAGGCGTGAGTCCTGCGTCCTGAGGAAGGTCCTCCCACTCAGGACGCCGGACTCAGGACTCACCGCTCCACGTCTCGAAGGAATTCCCGCACCACCCGAAGCAGCTCCGGCCAGTTGTCGTTCTCGGTGGAATGGCCGGCATCGGGAATCACCGCGAAGCGGGCGCCGGGCACCAGCCGCGAGAAGCGCTCGGTGGAAGCCGGCGTGGCCTCGTCGTGCTCGCCGGTCACGAACAGCGTCGGCACGGTGAACTCCCGCAGCCATCCTGTCGCGTCGAAGTCGCGAAGCGTGCCGAGTGCCGTGAACTCGGTGGGGCCCCACATGTACTGGTACACCTGGTCATTGCCGAGGGCGCGTCCGCTGTCGCGGTCGGCGGGCACCCGGGTCGGCTGGCGCGTCAGGTGGCGGCTGTAGTACTCGCGGGTGGCGGCCGTGAAGGCCGGATCGTCCCAGGTGGCCAGCGATTCCGCGCGCGCGATCGCCTGTTGCATCGAATCGGGCAGCAGCCGGATCAGCGAATCGGCGTCGGCGGCCCACTGCGCCGTGGTCACCAGCGGGCTTGAGAGCACCACGCTCCGCACCCCGCTCGGCTTGGTGCCCATGTATGCCTGCACCAGCATCGCCCCCCACGAGCGACCGTACAGGTGCACCGTGTCAAGCCCCAGCGAATCCCGGAGGGCCTGCAGTTCACGGACGAAGCGCTCGACGGTGAACAGTGTGGTGTCGCTGACGCGGTCCGAGCGACCGGTGCCGAGCTGGTCGTAGCGATACACCCGGCGCTCCGCACCCAACGCGGCCCAGGCCTTGAGCGCAAACGACGTGGATCCGGGACCGCCGTGCACCACGATCAGCGGCGTGCCCGGGCCATCGCCCATCCGGTCGTAGAAGATCCGGCCTCCCTCCACCGCGACGAAGCCCTCCTCGGGGAGCGGGTCGGCACCGCAGGCCAGCACCGCCAGGAGCGACCAGAGGACGGTGAGCGGAGGGCGGAGACGCCACGTCACGACTCCAGCTCGCCCTTGGGCTCGGTGGGGGTGCGCTTCTCCACCACCAGCGTGTACGAGGTGGCGAGTGCGGCGATCGCACCCAGCGCCACCCAGACGGGGATCAGCACCACGCCCAGCACGCCCACCGTGAGCGGGATCTCGATCAGCGAGTGCCCTTCGTCGTTCTTGACCGTGATCCGCCGGGCGTTGCCCTCGCGGACGAGTTCCTTGACCCGTTCCACGAGGCGTTCGCCGGAGACCTTGAATTCTTCGGTGGCCATGAGATGTGAGTCCTGAGTCCTGAGTCCTGAGTCCTGAGTCGTTAGTCGTTAGTCGTTCGCCGATGCTACCGCCGCCCTTCGCGCATCCCTCGCCACTGCTGCCGGGCCCATTCCTCGGCCCGCACGCGGAGTTCCTCGGCCCAGCGTTCCAGGTCGTCGGTGGTGGCCGACCAGTCGAAGTTCCAGCAGCCACGCGTGTCGGGCTCGGTCCCCTCGAGAAAGTACTCCGCCTCCCCGCACGGGGCGAAGAAGCTGCCCCCGCCGGTGTAGGCGCGCACCACGCCGTCGGGGACCGGGAAGTCGCCGCCCCGCACGCCGGCCTCGGCCAGGAACCGGGCCACCACCGGCACCGCGAGCGCACCGCCGCTCTGGCGCAGCGAGCGCCCGTCGTCGTGGCCCACCCACACGCCCACCACCAGTTCCGGCGTGTAGGCCACGAACCAGGCGTCGCGCCAGTTGTTCGACGTGCCGGTCTTGCCGGCGAACCCGCCGCGCCCGAGCCCGCGCCCCGTGCCGTGCTGCACCACGCCCTCGAGTGCCGACGTGACGAGGAAGGTCGCCGCGGGATCGGCGACGTGCTGCACGGACGGAGTGGTGACGGCATCGAACGGCTCACCGTGACGGGCGCGCGCCAGGATGCGGCGCGTGGCGGCCAGCGACCCGCCGGTGGCCAGCACCCCGTAGGCACGCGTGAGCTCCAGCAGCGACACCTCCGATGCACCCAGTGCCAGCGACGGCACCGCGGCCAGCGGTGCGGTGATGCCCAGCGCCCTGGCGGTCGCCACCACCCGGTCGGGGCCGACCTCGAGGCCGATGCGCGCAAAGGGGACGTTGAGCGACTGCTCCAGCGCCTGGCGCAGCGTCACGGTGCCGCGGAAGGTCCCGTCGTAGTTGGCGGGCCGCCAGGGGCCGTTGGGCGTCTCCACGCTGAGGGGCACATCCTCCACCGCGGAGGCGAGCGTGTAGGACGGGGCGCCCTCGCCATCGCGCCCCAGGGCGGCAAGCGCCACGATCGGCTTGAACGCGGAGCCCGGTTGGCGGCGCGCCTCGGTGGCGCGGTTGAACTGCGAGGTGCCGTAGTGGCGGCCACCCACCATGGCCAGGACCTCGCCCGTCCGCGGATCGAGCGCCACCAGTGCCACCTGCGCGTCCCCCGGCGCGCGCGCCGCAGCCCGCTCGGCGGCGCGCTGCAGGGTGGCGTCGAGCGTGGAGTGGATCGCGGTGCCGCGCTCCCCGAGCCCGCGCGGCACCGCCTCGCGGGCGAAATCGCGGAAGTAGCGCGCGTCAATGACGCGGCGCGGATGGACCCGGGTGGGCACCCGGACCCGCGACGACTGGTCGCGCGAGCGCGCCGGCACCCGCCCCTGCTCCACCATCAACTGCAGCACCAGGTTGCGACGGGCGCGCACGTCGTCGGGATGGCGCGCCGGCGAGAGCCGGTTGGGGGCACGGATCATCGCGGCCAGCGTCGCGGCCTCGGAGAGCACCAGCTCGCGCACGTCCTTGCCGAAGTAGTACCGCGACGCGGCACCCACGCCGTGGATCGCCGCGCCGTTGTCGTGGCCGAGATAGATCTCGTTGAGGTAGGCCTCGAGGATCCGCTCCTTGGAGTAGCGCATCTCGAGGGCGGTGGCCAGCGCCGCCTCGCGCAGCTTGCGCAGCGGCGTGCGCCGCGCGCTGAGGTAGAGGTTCTTGGCCAGCTGCTGGGTGATGGTGGAGCCGCCCTGCGCGATCCCGCCGGCGCGCACGTTGGCCACGAAGGCCCCGCCGATGCGGCGCAGGTCGAACCCCTCGTGCTCATGGAAGCGCTGGTCCTCCACGGCGAGCACCGCATCCACCAGGTGCACCGCGAGCTCGGCCAGTGGCACCGGCTCGCGCCACTCGTGGGGCGCATCGCCCAACGGGGCGATCATCACCGGGGACACGTCGTCGCCGGTCCACGAGACCGGCCGGGTGTAGAGGGCGCTGGGGAGCCGCTCGGCCGGGGTGCCGAGGCGGCCCCGGAAGAGGGCCTCCAGGGAGACGCCCAGCAGCAGCGCCGCCAGGGCACCTCCCACGGCGAGCAGCACCCGCCGCCGGGTGACGTGCTTCGCCAGCCAGCTCCGGACGGTGCCCAAGCTGGTGCGGAGCTGGTCCCTGATGCCCTGCCAGTTCATCGGGCGGCCTCCCGGCCAACGAGATGCACTCCGGACGCGTGGGGAGACGGACGAGTTTCAGGGTGCAACACATCGTGGGGCTGCGCATCGTCAGGGGCGGGTCAGGCGTCTCCGGTCCCCTCCCCTGGTGAGTATCCTCCTCGCGTCCTCCCCAACGTACCCCTGCCGACGGATCCCCTGTGCGTCTCCGGATATTCCATGCAGCCCTCCTCGCGCTGGCGGCCTGCGTGCCGCTCGCGCCGCTCCGGGCCCAGGCCGCCGCGGCCCCGCCTCCGGCGCTCTTCGCGGTGCGGCTCACCACCGGGCCCGCGTGGGACACCACGCGGGCGCCGAATGCGCAGCCCGGGATGGCCGAGCACTCGGCCAACATCGCGCGGATGCGGCGGGAGGGCGTGCTGGTGTTCGGTGCCCGGTTCGGCGAGCTCGGGCTGCTGGTCCTGCGGGTGCCCGACGAGGCCACCGCCCGGCAGCAGTTTGCCGGCGACCCCACCATCGCGTCGGGCGTGTTCGCGATGCGGGTGGATCGCTACCAGCCGTTTGCGCACGGCACCACCGCGTACCTCGCCACGCCCGAGGCGGAGCTGATGCGCCAGTACCTGGAGCGATTCAACCGGCACGATGCGGACGGCGTGGCCGCGCTGGTGGCGGAGGACTTCGGCTGGCAGATGGTGGCCGACAGCGTGGTGACCACGGAGCTGCGTGGGCGCGGCGCGCTGCGCGCGTGGCTGGCGGGCTACTTCCCCGCCACGCGCGCGGTGCGGTCGGAGTTCCTGGCGATGGAGCAGGTGGGGCCGTACCTGACCGTGCGGGAGCGCGTCTCGTGGGAGCGCGCCGACGGGACGCGGACGGCGCAGCAGTCCCTGGCAATGTACGAGGTCCGTGCCGGGCTCATCCAGCGGGCGTGGTACTACCCCTCGGCGCTGACCACGCCGCCGTGACCGTGCCGGACCCACCGGTCACGACACGGCGATGTCGCGCCACTTCCCCTGGTTGAACCGCAGCACCGACAGCGAGCATCTCGTGAAGTGGCCGAGCAGGATCGCCAGCCAGACGTGGATCGGCTGGAGGGTCCCGAGCTGCTGGATCGTGAAGCAGATGCCGAGCGGCATCAGGATCTGCGAGGCGATGGAGATGAACAGCGGCGAGCGGGTGTCGCCGGTGCCCTGCAGCCCACCGGTGTAGGACAGCGCCACCGCGATGAAGATCCCCGACAGCGAGAGCACCCGCAGCAACTGGACGCCGAGATCCACGGCGACCGGGTCGTCCATGCCGAACAACCCGAGGAGCTGGCGCGGCAGGAAGAGGAACATGACGCCGAGGATGGAGGCGCCGGTGGCGGCGAGCCGCCCCGCCTCGCGTACGCCGTCGCGGGTGCGATCGGGCCGGCCGGCACCGAGGTTCTGACCGGCCACCACCGCGGCGGCACCCATCAGCCCCACGGCGGTCCAGGTCACGAACGCGAAGAGCTGGGTGTAGCTCACGGCGTAGGCCGCCTGGGCCGCCGCGCTCTGGGCCAGCGACCCGATGAACATGAGCATGAGCACACCACCGATGTTCATGGCGATGCCCTGGAATCCTGCCGGCAACCCGAACCGGAACAGGGTGCGGATCATCGGCCAGTCGGGGCGGTAGCCCATTCCCTTGGGGAACGACACCACCCAGCCGCCGTGATAGAGGCGCCAGAGCCCGTACCCGCCGATCAGGGTGGACGCCGTCACCGTGCCGATCGCCGCGCCGGCGGTGCCCAGTGCCGGCACCGGACCGAGTCCGGGGATGAGCACGATGTTGAGCACCACGTTGAAGAGCGTCATCGCGATGCCGAGGATCATCGGCGTGCGGGCGTCGCCGGCGGAGCGGAGGGCGCCGCCGAGCAGGTAGAAGAGCAGCATCCCGGTGGAGAACACGAACGTGATGCGGAGGTACGGCAGCGCCTGGGCCTGCACCTCGGGCGTGGCGTTGACGAACTCGAGCATCGCCGGGGAGAGGAAGTACCCCAGGGGCGCCATCACCCCGAGCGAAAGGGCGAGGGCGACCAGGAAGGCCTGGTACACGGAGCGGTCGGCCTTGAGGGCGTCGTTGGCGCCCACGTAGCGCGACACCATCACGCTCATCCCGGTGAAGACCGACATGATGAACGCCACCACCATGATCAGCAGCTGGGTGGCGACACCGATGGCGGCGTTGCCGGCGTAGCCGACGTAGTGGCCGACCATGATGTGGTCCACCATCCCCTGGATGCCGCCGAAGATGTTGGTGAGCATCGTGGGCCACGCCAGCTTCCAGATGACCGCCTTGAGGTCGCCTTCGACGATGGAGCGGTCGTACTGGTGGCGGGGGGGAGCCGGCGGCGGGACGGTCGGGGCGTCGGGGGCGATCGCCGTGGCGTCGGGGGTGGGTTCGGGCACGGCAGGGAATGTAGCGCGTGGCCCGCCCCGCACGGTCAGGGGATCATCAGGCCGGGCCGACGGGCGACGGCAACGGGCGACGGGCACGGGCGGCGGGGCCGCTCCATCGGGCCACCCTCCGGATCAGGTCACCGTCGCAACGCGTGCAGCTGCACCAGCGGCTCGTCGTTCTCGCCCTTGGTGGTCACCAGCACCCAGTCCGGACCGACCTGGCGCACCTCCCACCCGAGCGGCGTGGTCGCCGTGGCTGCGAGTCGTCCCTCCGCATCGAAGATCTCCCAGGTGGCCGTGGCAGCCCCGGGCGGCACGTGCCGGGCCCAGAACAGGGCCTGCGGGTCGCGGACCAGGGTGGTGTACGCGGGGTGGGTCGCCGACCATTCGGCGAGTTCGAGCGCGCCCCGCTCGCCGTCACGATGCTCCGGGGCGGCTTGGGCGAGGGCGGAGTCGAGGAAGCGCGAGCGATCGGCGTCGCCGACCGGTGCCACCGGGCGCAGCACGCGCAGGATCCGGCGGATCGCCCCGTCATCGCCGAGTTCCTCGACCTCGTAGCGATCGCCGCCCGAGCGGAACCATGACGAGTCGGCGAAGGCGAGTGCGCCGCGGGGACCGAAGGG
>CAZNOJ010000015.1:0-6278 GCA_964574665.1 uncultured Gemmatimonadaceae bacterium | reverse complement strand
CCGAGCGGAACCATGACGAGTCGGCGAAGGCGAGTGCGCCGCGGGGACCGAAGGGGATTCGGCCGATCCACATGTCGCCGTCAGGGGTATGGAAGACATAGTGGGCACCCGACCGCGCCTCACCGACCTGCTCCGCAGACCCGTCCGCGTTGATGACCCACACCCGCAGCGAATCGTGATACGTCCCGGTTGGAGGGTCCACCCGGGGTCGGGTGGTGATCCCGAACAATCGGCCATCGGCACGGACATGTCGGGGCTGGAGGACCGGGCGCAGCGGCGGGCCTTCCGTGGAGATCACCGCCATCCGTTCGAGCACTTGCGAGGACAGGAGCTCCCCGGAGACCGCATAGGTCGCGGTGGCGTTGTCGTAACGATCCCATGCCACGACGCCCCCGCCGCCGAGCAGCACCACGTCGAGGCCGCTGAACTCCCCCGGACCCTCGCCGCGCCGGCCGAGCAGGCGGAGGAACGCCCCGGTGGCATCGAAGACCCGCACCTCGTTGGCCCGCGGCTCGCTCACCACGATCTCCCCGGTGGGGACCCGGATCGCCGCGGCGACCTGCGCGAACTGCTCCTCCGCGATCGCCTCGTCGTCGCCGAGCACCACGTCGGGTACCGTGTCGATGGTGAAGACCGGGGTGCGGTCGTCGGGCGGCGGCGACTCGGCGATGGTGATCCCGGCCGAGTCGCGCACGGAGGCGCGGGGTGCGTCGGTGGCGGCGCCGCACGCCGCGCACCACAGGAGCAGGGAGAACGCAGCGTGCCGCGGCATCGCTCGCCTTTCGATGGGGTCGGGCGAGTCTACCGCGGCACGGGGGATTGCGGAAGGTGGCGCTACTGGATCGGTCGCCCTTCCACTTCCTTGAGGAGCAGCGGCCGGCGCGGCGAGGCGTCGAGCTGGACGGTGAAGATCGAGTCCACCCCGCGCTCCACCAGCTCCCTGGTCGGCACCGATTGGTCGAGCATCAGCTTGCCGCGCAGCGGCGTGCCGAGCACGACCTCGTGCTCCTCGACCGGCACGGAGTCACGCATCAGCATGGTGTGCGGTGCTGCCGTGCGGGTGCCGGGGGCGTCCTGCTCCGTGGTGGGCAGCGGCGCGTTGCAGGCCACCATCACGCCGATGGTGAGTGGCAGGACCAGCAGCGGGAGCCGGCGGCGGGTGGGACGGGTGGTCATGGCGACGATTCTCCGTTCGAGCGTGGAAGGGTGGAGCGAAAGCCCCAGGGGGACGGGGCCGGTGATGGCGCGGCGCGAGGCCAGCGCCAGGAGGAGCTGTCCGTAGGTGGCGACGGGTGCACGGCCGCGCGCGAGCACGCGCGCGTCGCAGTCGATCTCGATGGCGAGCCGGAGCCGTGCGCGCATCCACCAGAGCGCGGGGAGTCCCGGGAGCACGGCCACCATCAGGGCGGCCATCAGCAGCAGCCACGGATCGCGCGCGGCGAGGTGCTCGCGTTCGTGCGCCAGCACCAGGCGCACCTCGCGCGCGTCGCGCAGGAGCAGCGAGCGCGGCACGACGATCTCCGGCGCTCGGATCCCGACGATCATCGGGCCGTTATCGTGCGACACGCGCACGGCCGTGCCCTGCACCACGATGCGCGTCCCGTGGCGCACGCGGCGAACCATCCGCCGCAGCGACAGCAGCCCGACCCCGATGGCGAGGATCGTGAGGGCAGACCACGCGGCGAGGAGCGGCGCATCGAAGTCGGGTACCGACACCCCGCTGAACCACGAGCGCAACGCACCGAGTCCACTCTGCTCGGCGACGCCGCGCGCCACCGTGTCGCCCGTTGCCAGTCGCCCGTCGCTCGCCTGCCTGAATGGTCCGATCACGACCAACGCCACCGTGGCACTCATCGCGGCGACCCACGCCCAGCGGCGCGCACGGCCGAGGGCCGCGAGGACGTGCTCGAGCGCCCAGGCGGCCCCGGCGAGCGCGGTGGAGATTACCGCGGCCTGGAGCCACCACGCGGCGATCACTTGGCCTCCCGGAGGCGAGCCGCGAGCAGCCGGCGGAGCCGCTCCAGTTCCTCGCGCGAGAGCGACTCATCGGCCACGAAGTGGGCCAGCATCTTTTCCGCCGATCCCTGGAACACGGCGTCGCGGATCCGGGCCAGGGCCCCCCGCCCTGCCTCGCCGGCCTCGACCACCGGGAAGTACCGGTAGGCGCGGCCCTCCTCCTCGTGGCGCACGTGGCCCTTCTCCTCCAGCGACTGGAGGGCAGAGAGCACCGAGGTGTAGGCGAGGTCGGTGTCGAGCTGCTCGCGCACCTCGGCCACGGTGGCGGAGCCCAGGCGCCAGAGGATGCCCATCACCTCGAGTTCGCGGGGGGGGAAGTAGAGATCGTCGGGCACGGGCGCCTCCGGGGGTGACTACTGGTGTGGCAGTAGTATGGCACCCCGACGGCGGGTTGTCAACTGGAGTTTCAGTAGGTGAAGATGGCGGCGTGGACCGGCGTGGTCACGGGACCAGGCGCGGCGGCGACTCCTCGGGGAGGCGGGCCACGGTGAAGTGGCGGCGGTCGGTGGTGAGGATGGCGTCGGCTCGGAGACGTGCTGCGATGGTCAGGACGGCGGCGTCGACGAAGCCGAGCGGCAGGTCACGATACCGTTCCACCAGCCCGGCGATGACGGCAAGGTCATCCGTCAACAGCCCCTCCAGCTGCCAGTCGCCATTCGCGAGAGAGCGCACGAAGGTCGCCTCGGCGGCGGCGCCCAGGCGACGGCCCACCAGCCAGCAGACCTCGGGGAGGATGGAATGCGGGAGCACCACCCGGGCTCCGGCGCTTTGCCACCACTCGCGGACGGGGTCGTGCCAGCGATCATCGCGGTCGAGCAGCGCGTAGATCGCGCCGGTATCGGCGACGACGATCACGAGTGCGGATCGGTCCAGAGGAGCTCGTCGACGCGGTCCGCGGTGTCGGCGTGGCCCGAGGCAAATCGCCCCGCGATCGGGGGAAGCGGGGTCCCCTGGGCCTCCCGTGCCGCGAGGTAGGTGTCCAGCGCCTCACGCACCAGGCCGGCGGCGGGCCGGCCATCCCGGCGGGCGGCCTCGCGGAGGCGTCGTTCGAGGTCCTCGTCGAGGAAGATGGTGGTGCGCTTCATGCATACATATTACACATACGTGTGATGCTGCGCAATGCCTATGGAAAACACAGGCCCCTCGCCTGAGGTCGAGGGGCCTGTGGTCACCGCGGTCCGTCGTGGTCAGCCCAGGAGCCCCCGCCGCTCCACCGTCACGCGGTGGAGGGCGGGGTGAATCTCAGCCGCACTCGCTGAACCCGCACACGTGGCACTTCATGCACCCCTCCGCGAACTCGAGCTGCGAGCCGCAATCGGGGCAGGCGCCGGCCAGGGTCTCGTGCATCCCGTCCATCATCATCTGGGTGTCGTCGCGGGTCACCGCCACCGGGGGTGTGGGGACCGCCGTCTCTGCGGTCACCGTGAGGAGGTCCACCTGCACGCCCTGCTTCTCGCTCATGTACTTCTCGAGTGCGATGCCCACCGCGTCGGGCACCGAGAGCACCTTGTTGGTGCCGAACCCGATGGCGCGGTCGCTGGAGATGCCGCGCAGCTGGCGGTAGATCGCCTTGGCCGGGATCCCCGACCGCAGCGCCAGCGAGATCAGCCGCCCGATCGCCTCCACGTCGGCCATCAGCGCGCCGCCGGCCTTGCCGAGCGACATGAAGATCTCGAACGGCTGCCCCTTGTCGTCCTCGGTGATGGTGACGTAGAGGTCGCCCAGCGGGGTCTGCAGCCGGCGCGTGCTTCCCTTGAGCAGCTCGGGGCGCGAGCGCTTCTGGCGGCGGTTGAGGTTCTCGCTCTCCAGCTCGTGCACCTGCTGCTTGAGCCGGGCCACCTCCGCCTCCATCTCGGCGATGAGGCCCGCCTGGTCGGCCATCACGCTCCGCGCCGACTCGATGTTCTCCGCCGCGGGCATCGCCAGGTCGGCGCGCGCCGTGGACTTGCCGCTCCGGGTGGCCTCCTCGGCCACCTTCAGCGCGGTGGAGCCGGTGGAGAGCACCTGCTGGTCGCGCGAGCCGTCGCGGTAGACGGTGACGCCCTTGCAGCCGAGGTCGAAGGCCATCCGGTAGATCTGCTCGACGTACTCCTCGCTGGCGTCGTGGGCGAAGTTGCAGGTCTTGGAGATGGCGGAGTCGTTGTGCTCCTGGAACGCTGCCTGCATCCGGATGTGCCACTCCGGCGCGATCTCGTTGGCGGTGACGAACACCCGCTGCCACTTCTCCGTCACCTCGTCGAAGCGGATGTGCCCCGCCGCGGCGATCCGCGCCATCAGGTCGTCGGAGTACCACCCCTCCCGCCGGGCGATCGCGGCGAAGTCCTCGTTCACGTCGGGCATCATCACGCCGGCCTGGTTGCGCATGAAGGCCACCGCGAACAGCGGCTCGATCCCCGAGGAGCACGACGCGATGATCGAGATCGTCCCCGTGGGCGCCACGGTGGTGACATTGCAGTTGCGCAGCTTGCGCATCGGGCGGATCCGGTTGCCCCGGGCGTCGCGCGCGCAGGTGGCGTCGGGCCCCCAGATGCTCCGCTCCCACTCGGGGAACACGCCGCGGATGCTCGCCAGCCGCTCCGACTCGTTCTTGGCCTCGTCGTCCACGAACTGCTGCAGCCGGCGGCCCAGCTCCACCGCCTCGGCGGAGTCGTAGGGAATCCCCATCCGCACGAACAGGTCGGCCAGCCCCATCACGCCGAGGCCGATGCGGCGGATGCGCTGGGCGAGGTCGGTGATCTCGGGCAGCGGGTAGGCGTTGGCGTCAATCACGTTCTCGAGGAAGTGGGTGGTGAGGTGCACCACGCGCCGCAGCGCGTCCCACTCGATTTCGCCCTGCTCGTTCAGGAACCGCCCCAGGTTGATGGAGCCGAGGTTGCAGACGTCATAGGCCAGGAGCGGCTGCTCGCCGCAGGGGTTGGTGGCCTCGTAGCTCCCCAGGTGCGGCACCGGGTTGAAGTGGTTGGCTCGGTCAATGAAGAACACCCCCGGCTCGCCGGTCTTCCAGGCGCCGTGGATGATCTTGCCCCACACCTCCCTGGCGTCGAGCATGCCGACCGGGTCGCCGCTGCGCGGGTCGTAGAGGGCGTACTTCTCCCCCTTGGCGAGCGCGTCCATGAAGGCGTCGGTCACCGCCACCGAGATGTTGAAGTTGGTGATCTTGGTGATGTCGTCCTTGCAGGCGATGAAGTCGAGGATGTCCGGGTGGTCCACCCGGAGGATCCCCATGTTGGCGCCGCGCCGGGTGCCCCCCTGCTTGACCACGTCGGTGGACGAGTCGTACAGCGACATGAACGACACCGGCCCCGACGCCACGCCCATGGTGGAGCGGACGATGTCGTTCTTGGGGCGCAGCCGCGAGAACGAGAAGCCGGTGCCGCCGCCCGTCTTCTGGATCTCGGCCGCCCACCGCACCGCCTCGAAGACCCCGGTGGTCGAATCGTCGACGGGCACCACGAAACAGGCGGCCAGCTGACCAAGTGGCCGGCCCGCGTTCATCAGGGTCGGCGAGTTGGGCAGGAACTCGAGCGTCGTCATCATCCGCTCGAATGCAGCGCGTGCCGCCTCGACCTCCTCGATCGAGTAGCCCATCCCAGTCTCGGCGCTGCTGACGTGCTGCGCGACCCGGCGGAACAGCTGATCCGGAGTCTCCACGACGACGCCGTTCTCTCTCACGAGATAGCGCGCGCGAAGTACCGCGAGAGCGTTGTCGGTGAGCGTCGCCGCCACGCTCGCACCGTACGCTCCGCGGCCCAGTGGCGCAACCGACCGCGATCGCGCCTCGCCTGGGTGCTCGTGTTCGCCGCGATCGCGGTGCTCGCCTTCACGGCGCGCCTCGCTGCGGCAGAGCCCGAGTCGCAGCTCGACACCCTCGCTCCGCACGCCTCCGCGAGCGAGCTCGACGAGGCCGCGAGCTTCGATCCCTCGTGGGCCGACGCCGGATCCGCGGACGACCGAGACGCCGCGCACCACGCCGCGCCGACCAGACTCGGCCGCGTCGACCTGACGATCGCGTGGCGCCGCACGCTGCGGACCGCGGACACGCGCACGATCGATGCGAGCGTCCCGATCGCCAGTCCGCTCGATCCGGTGACGACCGCGCGCGGCGTGCTCTGGATACTGGTGACGTGGAGCCGGTGATGAGCCGACCGGTGGCTGCGATCCGCTCGCTCGCGCTGTCCGCGCTCGTGATCGCGCTGAGCGCCGCCTGCGCGGTGGGTAAGCACCGGCCTCTGTCCGTTCGCGGACAGGAAGCGTACGACCGC
>CAZNOJ010000014.1:0-36164 GCA_964574665.1 uncultured Gemmatimonadaceae bacterium | reverse complement strand
GCAAGACCGGGCGCCAGGGCGTGGTGTCGCTGCTGGGCGGCTGGCACGGGCGCACCGCCGCCACGCTCGCCTGCACCGACGGCGCGCGCTACGAGGCCGGGGCGCGGCGGGCCGGCGTGCCGCTGTCGCGCAAGGTGCCGCTCAACGACGCCGACGCGCTCGACGCGGCGATTGACGACACCATCGCGGCGGTGCTCGTGGAGCCGGTGCAGGGATTCAACGGCGCCCGGAGCTGCACGCCGGAGTTCCTGGCACGGGCGCGCGCGCTCTGCGACGCGCGCGGCGCCAAGCTGCTGTTCGACGAGGTGCAGTGCGGCACCGGGCGCACCGGGCACTTCACCGCCGCGGAGCACTTCGGCGTGGTGCCCGACGCCCTCTCGATGGCCAAGGGACTCGCCGGCGGCCTGCCGATCGGGGCGGTGCTCGCGGTGGATTCGCTGGTGGACGACATCGCCATCGGCGACCTGGGCTCGACCTTCGGCGGCGGCCCGGTCCCCTGCGCCGCGGCCCTCGCCAACCTGGCGGTGATTGAGCGCGAGGGGCTGCTGGAGAATGTCCGCACGGTGAGCGCCATGCTGGTGGAGGCGGCCCGCGCGCTCCCCGCCGTGCAGCACGTGCATGGCCACGGTTTCCTCCTCGGGCTCGAGCTCGACCGTCCCGCGGCCGGGGTGCAGCGCGCCCTCTGGGCGCACCGCGTCCTGACCGGCACCTCGACCGACCCCAACACCCTGCGACTCCTCCCGCCGCTCTCGTTTGCGGCGGATGAGGCGGCGATGCTGCTCGACCGGCTGCGGCAGGTGCTGGCGTGACCCGTCGCGACTGGCTCGCCATGGAGGACTGGTCGCCCGAGGCGGTGGACGGCCTGCTGGCGCTGGCCAGTCGCGTCAAGCGCGGCGAGGTGACCGGCGGCCTCGAGGGGAAGGTGCTGGCGATGATGTTCCTCGATCCATCGCTCCGCACCCGGGCCTCGATGGAGACGGCGATGTTCCTGCACGGGGGGCACGCGCTGGCCCTGGAGCCGGGCAAGGGGAGCTGGGCCCTCGAGACCGGCCTCGACGTGGTGATGGACGGCAGCACCGTCGAACACATCATCGAGGCGGTCCGGGTGCTGTCACGCTACGCCGACGCGCTGGCGATCCGCTCCTTCCCCAAGGGCACCGACTGGTCCGTGGAACGGCGCGACCTGACGCTGCGGCACTTTGCGGAGTACGCCACGGTGCCGGTGATCAACCTCGAGTCGGCGCGACGGCACCCGTGCCAGGGACTCGCGGATGCCCTCACGATGCGCGAGCACCTGGGCGAGACCGCGGGGAAGCGGTTCGTGCTGCACTGGGCGTGGCATCCCAGGGCACTCCCCACCGCGGTGCCGGCCTCGGCGGCGCTGGCCGCGGCCCACGGCGGGATGGAGGTGGTGATCGCGCGGCCGGCGGGCTACGACCTCGACCCCGACGATCACGTCGCCATCGAGCGGCTGGCGCGGGCCCGCGGCGGTTCGCTCACGGTGACGGACGACCTCGACGGGGCGATCGCGGGGGCCCACGTGGTGTACCCCAAGTCGTGGGGCTCGCTGCGGCACTTCGGCGAGCCCGACGCGGAACGGGCGCTGCGCGAGGGGAAGCGCGACTGGCGGCTCACCGCGGCGCGGATGCGGACCACCGCCGCGGGCAAGGGGATCGCCATGCACTGCCTCCCCGTGCGCCGCAACGTCGAGATCGACGCCGAGGTGCTGGATGGCCCGCAGAGCGCCGTGATCGACCAGGCCGGGAATCGGCTGCATGCGCAGCGAGCGCTGCTGCTTGAACTGATTGGTCGCGGGTCGTGAGTCGTGGGTCGTGAGAGGGTCGGCCCCTCTCGCGACTCGCGACGCGCGACTCACGACCCCCAAAGGATGATGAGATGAGCATCGACACCACCAAGGGCATTGCCGGCCTCAAGGGCGCCCTGCGCTACGTGCGGGCCTACCGCGACCACGTCTTCGTGGTCAAGCTGGGCGGCGACGTCCTCTCCGACCCGCACATCCTCGACCAGGCCGCGGGGCAGCTGGCGCTGCTGGCCTCGCTGTCCATCCGGCTGATCGTGGTGCACGGTGGCGGCACCCAGGCCAGCGCGCTGTCGCGGCGGCTGGGGCAGGAGCCGGTGATGATCGCCGGCCGCCGCGTGACCGATGACGATGCCCTCGCCGTGGTGAAGATGGTCTACCGCGGGCAGCTCAACATCGACCTCGTGGCGGCGCTGCGGCACCACGGCGTGCAGGCGGTGGGGCTGTCCGGTGTGGACGGCGAGCTGCTCACCGCGCACCGGCGACCCCCGGTGACCGTGGTGGACGACGACGGCATCTCGCAGCGGGTGGACTACGGGCACGTGGGCGACATCGACAAGGCCGACCCGCGCCTGCTCGACACCCTGCTCGACGGGCGATTCGTGCCGGTGGTGTCGTCGCTTGCCGGTGACGGCGAGGGCAACGTGTACAACGTCAACGCCGACACCGTGGCGGAGACGCTGGCCACGTCGCTCAAGGCCCAGAAGCTGATCTTCATGACCGGCGCGCCGGGCGTGCTGCGCGACCGGACCGACCCCAGCACGCTGGTCACCTTTGCCGATCCGGACGACCTCGCCGGCCTGATGCAGAGCGGCGCGCTGGCCGGTGGCATGCGCCCCAAGGTGGAGGCCTGCATCCGGGCGGCCACCGGCGGCGTGGAGCGCACCCACATCATTGACGGGCGCGCGCCGGATGCGCTGCTGCTCGAGGTGTTCACCGGGGCCGGCTGCGGCACCATGATCGTGGGCCGAAAGGAAAAGGCGACCTACCTTGGCGTCGACCTGGCCGACTGAGGTCCGCTTCCTCGCGGAGCTGGTGGCGATTCCGTCCATCAGCGGATCGGAGGCTCCCGCCGCCGACCTGGTGGAGGTCACGGCGCGGCGCCTCGGCCTCGCCGTGGAACGCGACGAGACCAGCGTGCGGGTGGCGGTGGGCGACGAGTCGGCCGGACCCACCCTCGCCCTGGCCACGCACCTCGACGTGGTCCCGCCCGGCGAGGGGTGGACGCGGGACCCGTTCACCCCGGTGATCGAGGGCGACCTCCTCTACGGGCGCGGCTCCGGCGACGCCAAGGCCTCGGTGGCCGCGATGCTCCATGCCCTCGCCGACCTCCAGGGCCGGCCGCTCCGCGGCAGGGCGCTCGGGCTCTTCACCTTCGGCGAGGAGACCCGCGACGCGACCATGCCCGCGGCGGTGCAGCGGGCCGGGCGGCTCGACGCGGCGCTGGTGGGCGAGCCGACCAACCTGCAGCTCGCCGTGGCCCAGCGCGGCCTGATGATGGTGGACCTGGTGGCGATGGGCGACCAGCGCCACGCCGGCTACGCGGGCGACGGCGAGTTCCGCAACGCGATCATCGCCCTGGCGGAGGAGCTGCTCAAGCTCGACGGGATCGTGGCCGAGCGGGTGCATCCGGTCCTCGGGGTCACCACCGTCACCGCCACGATGCTGGAGGCCGGCGTCTCCCGCAACGTGACGCCGCCGTCAGCCCGCGCGGTGCTCGACATCCGGTCCACGCCGCTCTGGCCCCACGACGAACTCGAGGCGGCACTGCGCGAACGCCTCGACTGCCACGTGGCCGTCACCAGCAAGCGGCTCGTGCCGGTGGAGACGCCCGCGGATTCCCGGCTGCTGGCGGCGGCGCGCGCCGTGCAGCCGGGCGCAGTGGAGTACGGGTCGCCCACCTGCAGCGACTGGTGCTTCCTCCGGCACCTGGATGCCATCAAGGTGGGACCGGGGACCTCGCGACGCTCGCACACCCCCGACGAGTCGGTGGACCTCCCCGAAGTGGTCGCGGCCCGGGCCTTCTACGCCCGCGTGGCGGAAAGGTACCTCTCGTGAAGCGCGTGGACACGCTGTGGTCGGCCGATGCCGCACCCGATGCGCAGATGCTGGCGTACACGGTGGGACAGGACCGGCAGGTGGATGCCCGGCTGCTCCGCTGGGACGTGCTCGGCTCGCTGGGGCACGTGGAGGCGCTGGCCCGGGGCGGGATCATCTCGGCGCGCGAGCGGCAGGCGATGCGGCGCGCCCTCCGCGGGGCGCTGTCCGCGGTGGATGCGGGCACGCTCACCATCGGCGCCGAGCACGAGGACGCGCACTCCGCGATCGAGTTCTGGTTGACGAGGCATCACGGTGACGTGGGGGAGCGGATCCACGCGGGACGGTCGCGCAACGATCAGGTGACGCTCGACCTGCGACTGCACCTCAAGGATGCCACCCTCGCGCTGCACGAGGGCATGCACCGGCTCGCGGTGCGGCTGCTCGAGTTTGCCGCGCGGCATCGGCAGGTGGTGTGGCCCGGCTACACGCATCAGCGGATCGCGATGCCGTCGTCCGCGGGCGCCTGGGCGGCTGGCCACGCGGAACAGCTCCTCGACGCCGCCGATGCGGTGAGCGGCATCTGGCCGCGGGTGGATCGGTCGCCCCTGGGCACGGCGGCCGGCTACGGGGTGCCGCTGCCGCTCGCGCGCGAGGCGGCGGCACGCGCGATGGGATTCGCGGGGATCGACCAGGTCGTGACGTCGGTGCAGGCTGCCCGGGGACAGCTCGAGGCGGCCGTCCTGGCCTGGTGCGCCGACGCGGCCCATCCGATGGCGCGGCTCTCCAGCGACGTGATCCTCTGGTCGAGCGACGAGTTCGGCTGGCTCACCCTGCCCGGGGAACTCTCCACCGGCTCCAGCATCATGCCGCAGAAGCGCAATCCCGACCTGTTCGAGCTGACCCGGGCGCGCGCGGCGGCGCTCACCGGCGACCTCGCCACGGTCATGGCGCTCAAGGGCGGGCTCCCGAGCGGCTATCACCGGGATTTCCAGCTGCTCAAGGCCCCGCTCTTCCGGGGTCTCGACGCCACGGCAGAGATGCTCGGCATGCTGCACACCGCCGTGCCGCGGCTCGCCGTGGACCGCGCGCGGGCACGGGCCGCGCTCCGCAACGAGGTCTTCGCCACCGACGAGGCGCTCCGGCGGGTGCGCGAGGGCGAGCCGTTCCGTCGCGCCTACCGGGACGTGGCGGAGCGCGTGAAGCGCGGCGAGCAGGTGCCGGAACCCGCAGCCGCGGCCCTGCTCGCGGCGCGGCGCAGCACCGGCGCGCTCGGCAACCTGCCGCTGTCGGGGCTCCGCGCACGGGCTCGCGCCGGCTTGCGCTGGAATGCAGCGCACCGCCGTCGCTTCGCCGGTGCCCTGGAGCGCCTGGTGCGTGGGGGGGTGCGATGAGCCTCGATCGCAAGAAGCGCCAGCTCAAGATCCTCGAGCTGGTGGCCACCCGTCCGATCCGCACCCAGGACGATCTCGCCGACGCGCTCGCGAGCGAAGGGTGGGAGGTGACCCAGAGCTCGGTGAGCCGCGACATCTCGCAGCTCGGGCTCGTCAAGGTGGACGGGATCTACACGCGCCCGTCCGCCTCGCGCATCCACGAGGTGACCGATCCCAACGAGCGCCGGCTCGCGGAGTCGCTGCTGACGGTGGACCCCGCCGGCGATGCGCTGCTGGTGCTGCACACGCCGCCTGGGGAGGCCCAGCGCGCGGCCAGCGCGCTCGACCTGCTGGCGTGGCCGGAGATCGTGGGGACCATTGCGGGCGATGACACCATCTTCGTCGCGGTGGTCAACGCCGGAGCCCAGTCCACCGTGGCCCGGCGGGTGCGGGCGCTCCAGGGTCGGGCTCAGCCCACCGGCGACTGAGCCGGGAGCCCGACCGCGCCGAGCAGTTCGGCAGGCGAGGCGCAGAGATGGTCGGGCATCGCGAGCGCGAGGCGCTCGCGGCTGATCGGCCCCCAGGTCACGGCGATGGTGCGCACGCCCGCCGCCCGCCCGCTCTCGATGTCGTGGTGCGAGTCGCCGATGAACACCGCGTCGCCGGCCGGCGCGCCGAGATCGGCGAGTGCACGGAGGACCGGCTCGGGATGCGGCTTGTGGCGGGTCACGTCGTCGGCGCCGATCACCACGTCCATCACGCCCTCCAGCCCGATCAGCGACAGCCCGCGCCGGGCGCCCGCGTGATTCTTGCTCGTCACCACGCCGAGGCGACGCCCTGCCTCGTGGATCTGCCGCACGGCCTCCACCACGCCGGGAAAGGCGCGCACGCGCGTGTCGTGGTGTGCCAGGTTGAACTCGCGGTAGGTCGCAATCCAGGTCGCGATCGTGTCGCGATCGTCCGTCATCCGGCCGAAGACGGAGACGAGCGGGGTGCCGATTCCCTCGATGATCTCGTCGCGGGAGAGGCGGGTCAGGCCGTGCACCTGCACCACGTGCAGGTAGGAGTCGATGATCAGCTCGATCGAATCGATCAGGGTGCCATCGAGATCGAAGAGGACGGTCGAGGAGGGACGCATCTCGTCAACGTAGCGGGGCAGGCCGGGGCGCGGAATGGAGGAGGACGACCCAGGACACGGCAGCGCCCTGGATCCGCGATGGGGGCGGGATCGGGCCGCTCGATGCCAGGGTGGCCCCGCCGTCCGCGAGCGCAGCCAGCCGCCACTCCACACCCAACGGCATGGGAGCGGCGGCGAGCGCGAGGAGCCGGTCCACCTGGTCGAGTGCGCGGGGCTGGCGTTCGCTGCGCAGTCGCCTGGCCTCCGCGAGCAGCCGCGCCACCAGCCGGCGATCCGGGCGATGCGGGACGCGGACTGCCTGCAGGGCTCGCCACGTGGCCCGGCGAGCGGACCGCTCGATCTGGCGCAGCCGCGAGGTGTCCACCGGAACCACCGCATCCGGAGCCGCCGGAAACCCCGACAGCAGTTCCCATCGCCCGTCTCGCAGGATGAGTGGGCAGGTTCCCACCCGGGTGGACGTGGTGAGGTGCACCAGCGCGATTCCCTCTGCCGGCAGATCCGCCGCCAGGGCACACCACGTGGCTGCCCCGGGCGCGCGGCAGGGCCTGTCACGCTTCGAGAGGCCATGCAGCCACTCCTCCACCAGTCCGTGCTTGCGCCTCAGGTGGTGCGCCAGGCGCAATCGGCGCTCGATCGCGGGCGCGGGCCCGCGCACGATCTCCTCGATGGATGCGGCGCGCTGACCCAAACGCGCCACGCGACCGGTACGTTGCTCCTGTCGTGCCGGGTGCCACGGCAGGTCCACGTGGATCACCCGCGAGGCACCCTGCAGGTCGAGCCCCTCGGCCGTGACCTCGGTGGTGACCAGCACCGTGGGGATGGTCCGGAACAGCCGCCACGCATCGCGCGCCGGCCCGAAGGCGGCCAGCACCCGGGAGCGGGGAACCCGATGGGGACCGATCCCCGAGGCGGTGCCGGTGATCCAGGCCGTGCCATGCCCAAGGTGGCGGGCCAGGGTGATGGCGGTGGCCAGGTGCCGACAGAAGCAGATCGTGGGGCGCGCATCGGCCACCAGCGCGGCCACGCGCGACCACAGGGCCTCGTCGCCGGCCGACATGGCGAGGGCGGCCTCGACCGGTGCGAGGTCGTCGAGCGGTGGGGATTCCGGGTCGGCCGTCTCGCCGAGCAGTGGCCAGAGGACGGTCTGCTCGAGCGCGGCCCCCGCGAACCGGCGGAGCGCGGATCGGGAGATCGCGCCGGCCTCGCGCGCCTGCAGCAGCAGGGCCCGGTAGCGTCGCAGCGCGGCGAGCCACGCGGCGTCACTCGATGCGCCGGCATCGAGGAGCACGCTCGCCACCAGGCGTCGGGTGGCCGGGGTCCGACCCAGCACCAGCCCATCCACGATGCGTCCGATGCGCTCAGCCCGCCGGGCCTCCGCACGGTCCGCCGACCAGGTGCGTGTCTCCACGGGCACCACGCGCCCCGGCACGGGAGAGCGAATCACCAGCCGGCGGAGCGATGGGACGGGAGCGGGCGACTCCGTCAACTGTTCGAGTGACGGGATCCCGTCGAGGGCGAGGGCGTCGTCCGCCACCATCAGGCGGAGCAGCCCGATCATGTCGGCGAGACGATTGACGATGGGAGTGCCGGTGAGCATCAGCACATCACGACCGGCAAGCCACGGCGCCAGGGTCCTGGTGCGCCGGGTGTCGAGATGTCGCAGGCGATGTGCCTCGTCCACGATCACGAGGGCGCGGTCCCGTGACGGAAGGACGCCGCGGGAGAGTCGCTCCATCGAGTGGTACCCGATGGCGACGCCGACGCGCGCGCTGGTGCCTTCCCACTGGTCGCGCAACACGGCCGGCCCGATCACCACGGGGGCTTCCGACTGGTGCACGGCGGTGGCGAGCGCGATCCAGGTCTTGCCGGTGCCCGGCGGCTCCGCCAGCAGCGCACCGTGCCACCCCGCGAGCGCGGCGAGGATGCGGCGCCAGGGATCCACCTGACCGGCGCGGAGGAATGGGGGCGCAGTGGCATCGGCTCGTGCCGGTTGCCACGCGGCGCACCACGCCCGCCGCAGCTCCTCGAGCGTGGCGGGCCGCGACGGCGGCTGGGGTCCGGCATGCGGCACCGGGACGATCCGAAGCGATTCAGCCACCAGGCGCGTGGAGCGCACCGGTCACCTCGCATTCGGCGCGAGACAGTTCCAGCCTGCGCGAGACATGGGCGTCCAGCGCGGCCGCGAGGCGAGGCGACCAGCGTGCCGCGCCGAGTTCCTGCAAGAGAGGGTCGTCGAGGATGGCGGCGGGAAGGGGCACGCCCCCCACCGCGCGCGCACCAAACCGGGCATATCCGTTGGCGGCCGGTTCCGCACGGAGGCGGGCGAGGGCCCGGATCGGTGCCGCGCAGAGCCACGCCGCGAGGGCGTGCATGACGGCGGCATCGCCCACCTCGACCACGTAGCAGGTGTTGAGCGGCACGGGGGCCGGGTCGGGCAGTGGGGCCGCCGAGAGCTGCGGCGCCAGGTCCGCCCAGACGACACGCCAGCGCCCGGTCGCCGAGCCGGTGCGAAACAGCTGCCACCAGGGCCCGCCGCGAAAGTCGCTGCGCCGCTCCAGTCGCGATCGCGCCTGACCCAGGTGTGCGGCGAGGGGACCCGGCAGCACGGGGAACGGACGACCGTGCTGGTCGGCCGGCCAGAGCATGCGCACCGAGGGCGAAGCGGCAAGCGGCCCGACATCGCGACCACGGATCGCCGGTCGGGTCCACCGTTCGACGACCGGGTCCGGGTCCAGGAAGACCGCATTGGCGCCTGTCTTCACGCCGAGGGCCGGGTGGAGTGTGGTCGCAAGAGTGGGCTGATTGGAGAGTCGGGCCGCGAGTCGCTGCAGGGTGGCGCTCCCCAGGGGCCATGCGGTTCCGGTCGCGTAGTGCTCGCCGGGAACTGGCGGGGCTTCGGGTCCGAGGCCCAGGCGCACCGCGTGCCGCGTGGGGCGCGGGCGGCGCGTGACCACAAGGGCGAGCGGGTAGGTCGTCGCCTCGAAGTGGGCGCGGGGATCGTCGGCCAGGTCGGCCAGCACCTCGAGTGTCCCGCGCTGCAGGATGCCGGCCCGCGCGTGCGTGGCGTAGTCGGCGGTGGCCAGCTTGCTCGGGACCAGGAAGCCCATCGTGCCGCCCGGCGCGAGCAACTCCATGCCGCGCTCCACGAACGCCACCGCCAGGTCGGGGGCATGTCGCCACCCGGCCCCCGCAGAGCGCCACCAGCGATACCGACCGGAGAGCCGTGCGCGCAGCTCGGGGGGGAGCCGCTCCGCACGGACCCAGGGCGGATTGCCGACCACCAGGTCGAATCCGCCGCGGGCCATCACGGAGGCAAACGCCGACTCGATCCCGAACGATGGTGCCGCCTCGTCGAGTGCCAGGCGACGGCGTGCGGTCCGCAGCTCGGCCATCGCACGCCGCAGGGCGCGGAGGCGCTGTCGCACGCCGTGCGTCGGTGGCATCGTGGTGCCGAAGAGATCGGGCGACGCGTTACCCGCGCGAAGGTCGGCCAGGGCGCCGCGAAGCTGCACGATGCGCTGATCCAGCGCCGCGCGTGCCACCCGCCGCTCGAGTCGGTGCAGGCGGAGGATCACCGCCCGGCGCACTGCGCCGTGCTGCGTGCGTGCGGCGCCGCGGAGGTGGTGCAGCCGCCGGCGGACGGCGGCGGGAATCCGCGTCCCCGCGAAGGGATCGAGCAGCGCATCGCCGACGCGGATCGTGGTGTCGAGGTTGGGGAGCGGGGTGACGCGATCGATCGGCCGGTGGCGCATGGTGCGCAGCAGTTCGAGCCAGAGGCGGAGTTCGGCGATGCGCACGGCCGCCGGGTTGCGGTCCACGCCGAAGATCCTGGTGGTCACCAGGGCCCGGACCCTCGCCGCGCCGCGCGCTGGTCCGGCCAGCAGTTGCAGGCCCCCCACGAGAAACGCCCCCGAGCCGCACGCGGGATCGAGCAACCGGAGCGTCGTCATCGCGGCAAGCAACCGGGGGTCGGGGTCGGCCAGGTCGCGCCAGACCTGCTCCTCCGGCCGGCCCAGCCGGGAGGCGAGGTGCACGGCCACCGCGTCCCGCACCACCGCCGGCACCAGCTCACTCGGCGTGTAGTAGGTGCCGCCCTGGCGTCGCGTCACCGGCTCCATCACGCCCTCGAACACCCGCCCCATCAGTTCCGGGGAGACGCGATCGCCGACGTCTCCCTGCTCGAGCGTGACCTCGAACGACTCCACCAGCAGGGAGAACAGCCGCCGCCAGGCGGCGATCGGCAGGAGCCACCGGCGACGGCGCTCGATGGGGTGCGGCTCGAACAGGCCGCCATTGAGGAACGGCACCGCACCGAACGAGCGCGCCAGGCGAGAGCGTGCGCCGGACGTGCGATTGAGGGTCCCATGGAAGAGCGGGCGGAGAAAGTCGCGTTCGGGGTGCCGCCCCGACTCGAGGCATTGATCGAAGCCCGTGATCAGGAAGTCGGCGCGGCCGTCGAGCCATCCCTCGGCCTCGACGAACCGGAGGAAGAGCAGCCGGGTGACCTGCAGCAACACCCAGGCGCGGCGTTCGTCGGCCGGCACCGTGTCGGGAAGTGTGGTGCTCGCCGACTCGACACCATGCCGGAGGGCGCGGAACGCCCGGCGGCCGGCCGCGTCAACATCAAGCGCCTGGGCGGCGGTGAGCGCGGTCGCCAGGGCACTCCCGACCTGTGAGACGCGCCGAAGCCGGAGGATCGGCAGCGCCTCGAGGTCGGTGCGCGGGACGACCACGACGTGGCAGGGCATCACCGTCACCGCGAGCGCACGGCGCGAGCCGGTGGGCTCGTCGGCAATCAGCAGGCCGATCACTCCGCGCGCGGCGAGGCGGCGTGCGAGCGCGGCCGCCGGGGCAGGCGCCAGCGATGCGCCCCAGCAGGGCAACGGACCAAGGGATCCGAGCTCGGCCAACCCGTCGGGTCCGGGGCGGACGATGGCGTGCACCTGGCCGCCGATGGCACGGATCAGCGCGGCTGGCGAGCGCGGGCGGGAAGACGTCACCCGCGCAGGCTGGCACGGTGCAGCCTGGGGGCGCGGTACCGAAGTGCCCGGGTGGGCTCGCGCCTATGCGGTCAGGAACCGGGGCCGTAGTCGCGGCCCCGCCAGGTGATTCGCCTGGTTCCACGCAGGGTGGAGCGTGCCGCGATCCACATCGCCATCGCCGCGCCGAGCGGATACCCGAGGGCATACCCTGGGGGGATCCGCATGCCGGCGAGCGCGAGCGCCCAGAAGCAGAGCGACGCGCACACCGCCACGATCGCCGCGCCGGTCAGGCCGAGCGGCAGCAGCACCAGGAGCGGCACCAACCAGAATCCGAAGGCGCCCAGCAGGAAGAGCGGAGCGAACGGTTGCAGCCGGGGAAACGAACGGAGGGACTGCCGTGCCCCCACGAACAGGTTCTTGGACCATCCCTCCACGAGCCCCGGCAGGTCGCGATACATCCGGGTGGCGAGCATCGCCTCGCCGAACTCCATGCGGAGCCGGAGGCCGAGCGTGACGCACCGCTGGGCGAGGGCGAGGTCCTCGACCACCTGGTCGTGCACCGCGGCGTGGCCGCCGATCGCCTCGTGGCTCCGGCGTGTCATCATGATGAACTGGCCGTTGGCCACCACGTCGTCGGGGCGCCGGGCCCGATTGACCCGCGCCGGCGTGTAGCGGAGCGCCAGGATGATCCAGACCTGCGGCATCACGAGGCGCTCCCAGAGCGACTCGCAGCGGAGTCGGGAGCTCAGGGTGTAGAGGTCGGCCTTGCTGGCGTGCAAGGCGCCCACGGCGTGGGGCAGCAGGTCGGGATGCAGGGTCGTGTCGGCATCCACGAAGCAGAGGATCTCGCCTCGCGCCGCGGTCGCCCCCTGGGTGAGCGCCCACGGTTTGCCGAACCACCCCGGTGGCAGCGGCAGGCCGGAAACCAGGCGAAGCCGCGGATCCGTTGCCGCACGGCGTGCCACCCGCTCCGCGGTGTCATCGGTGGAGCGATCGTCCACCACCACGATCTCGAGGTCGCGATAGCAGCTCTGCTGCAGCGACTCGAGGACCTGGTCAATGTTGACCGATTCGTTGCGGGCCGGAATGACCACCGAGAGCAGCGGGCCCTGCAGCGGCGCCGCCTCCTCCACCGCGGGCCGTCGACGCCGCAGCGTGGCCAGGGCCAGGATCGGCAGCGCCCACAGGGCGCCCACCCACGGCGAGGACAGGCCGCTACCGCCGCTCAGTCACCACCGCGAGCTCGGACTCCAGCGTCGCGATCCGGCGCGCGAAGTCGTCGGGTTGTGCGTCGGTGAGCGGGGTGGACTGGCGATCGGTGAGCATCAGGGAGGCCACCAAGGCATCGGTGTACCCCACCACGGCCTGGGCGATGCCGCGGTCCACCACGTTGTTGAGCCGGATGAAGACGGCGACGGCGCGGCGGGGACGCATCGCCGCCACGCCGGTGCCGATGTACTTGATCAGCAGGAGGCGGAGCTGCTGCACTTCGTCCACCACCTCGCCGGCGGCGAGCCCGCGGGCGGCCGCGGTCCGACCGAAGTGTTCCATCACCCGGTCCCACACCGGCTTGGCTTCACGGCGCAGTGGCCCTAGCATTTCCACCAGCGTGTCGATCACCAGCCCGAGTTGCCGCCCGACCAGCGGTTCGGGCAGCGTGCCGGCCCCGGTGCGATCCGCGAGCCAGTCGCCCCACTCGGCGACCATCGCGTCACGGGAGTCGGCAATCGCCCGCGCGGTCGCGAGCTGGGTCGAATGGGACGAACGCATCGCGATCTCCCGCCGGTCGGGACGCTCAATCGTAACCGGAGCCACAATGTTCCCCAAGCAGATCCTCCCTCCCCGCCTGCGCCCGGGTGCCCGGGTGGCGCTGGTGACCCCTTCCGGCCCGTTGCTGGAGCGTGACGACCGCACCCGGGCGAGCGAGCTCTGCGCGGCACTGGGGTACGAACCCCGCCTCTACCCCCATACCGGCGAGGCCTACGGCTACCTGGCCGGTCGCGACGACGACCGGATCGCCGACCTCAACGCGGCCCTCGCCGATCCGGCGATTGACGCGGTCTGGTGCATCCGGGGCGGCAACGGGATGAACCGGATCGTGCAGCGCGTGGACTTCGAGGGCTTCGCGCGGCATCCCAAGCCGGTGATCGGGTACTCCGACATCACGGTGCTGCTGCTGGCGCTCTGGCGACGCACGGGGGTGGTGACGTTCCATGGTCCCATCGCGCGCACGCCGATGCCCAACTTCCAGCGGTATCACTTCGACCGGGTGCTCACCAATGTGAGCGCGGCCGGACAGCTCGGCAGGCCGTCGCCGTCGCCCGACGTGCTGGTGCCCACCGCGCGGCGGATCTTCGCGCTCGCGGGGGGCCGAGCCGCCGGGCCGCTGGTCGGGGGCAACCTGACCCTGCTGCAGGCCCTGATCGGCACGGAGTACTTCCCCTCGCTCGACGGCGCCATCTTGTTCCTCGAGGACGTGGGCGAGGACGTCTACCGCGTGGACCGCATGCTGGCGCACCTCCGCTTGGTGGGCGCGTTCGACCGCCTGGCCGGCGTGGCCATCGGCCGGTTCACCGACATGTCCACCGGCGGCGACGGCGGCGCACTCGGCTTCGACGAGGTGCTGCACACCTACTTCGGCTCGCGGGGA
The DNA here is from genome assembly GCA_964574665.1 of uncultured Gemmatimonadaceae bacterium. Taxonomy (GTDB): domain Bacteria; phylum Gemmatimonadota; class Gemmatimonadetes; order Gemmatimonadales; family GWC2-71-9; genus Palsa-1233. Next base: position 22,165 of record CAZNOJ010000014.1, on the reverse strand, counting down.
ATCCCGGTGGCCGTGGGATTCCCGTTCGGGCACATTGACGACCAGTGGACGCTGCCGATCGGGGTGCGTGCGGAACTCGACGCCGATCGCGGCGAGCTGTCGCTCCTGGAGCCGGCGGTCCGGTAGGGTGGCCACCCCGACGCTGTCGCGACACGAACTCCCCGGGGCGCTGGGGGAGATCCTCGTGGACGTGCGCGCCGGCTCGCGCGGCACCCCGCAACCGGCCGTGCTGCTGGTGCACGGCTTCAAGGGCTTCAAGGACTACGCCTTCCTGCCGGTGTTCGCCGAGCGACTGGCGCGGGCCGGCTTCGTCGCGATCACCGCCTCGGTGAGCGGTTCGGGGGTGGACGGCGATGGCGCCTTCACGCGACTCGAACGCTTCGCGCGCAACACCTACTCGCGCGAGCTCGATGACCTCGGCACCGTGGTGGATGCCGCCGGTGCCGGCGCCCTCGGCACGGCGCCGCCCACGTCGCTCGGCGTGGTGGGCCATTCGCGAGGGGGCGGCATGACGGTGCTGCTCGCCCGCGAGCGGCCGGCCGTCCGGGCCATCGTCACCTGGAACGCGCTGGGACGGGCGCGGCGCCACAGCGACGCGGAGCTGGCCGCCTGGCGCCTCGCAGGGCGGATCCACATGGTGCACAAGCGGCTCCGGATCCGGTTGCCGCTCGACTACGAGGTGGCCGAGGACTGTCTCGCACACGAGCACGGACGCCTCGACATTGCCGCGGCGGCCGCCACCCTCCACCGCCCCTGGCTGCAACTGCACGGCACCGCTGACGAAACGGTGCCGTTCGCCGAAGGCGAGGCGCTGGCCCGTGGCGCGGGACCCGGACATGCGTTCGTGCCGATCGCGGGTGGCAGCCACACCTGGGGCACGCAGCATCCCTGGACCGGCTCCACCCCGGCGTGCGACGACGTCTTCGAGCGAACGCTCCGCTTCTGCACCCGCCACCTGACGTGATGGGCATCCCGACGTCGCGGCTCGAGCGGTTGGTCGCATCCCTGGCGGCACGCGACCCGGTCACGGTGGACGATCCCGCACGTCGCCAGGCGGCGGTGGCGCTGATCCTCGTGCCGAATCCCGATCGCCTCCTGCTGGTCCGGCGCGTGGTGCGGGAGGGCGACCCGTGGTCGGGGCAGTTGGCCTTGCCCGGGGGGCGGCGTGAATCCGGCGATGCCGACCTGGTGGCCACCGCGATCCGGGAGACCGAGGAGGAAGTCGGCCTCCGTCTCGACCGGCACCAGCTCCGCCACGCGCTCGACGACCTCGCCCCGATCACGCCGGTGCTGCCGCCGATCGTGGTGCGGCCCTTCGTCTTCCTCCCCAGCGAGGTCGGCCAGCTCGGCACCAGCGCCGAGATTGACCATGCCGAGTGGGTGCGGCTCGACCTGCTCGCCGATCCCTCGCTGCGCCGGGGTGCCGAGCTCACCATCCGCGGCGCGCCGATGCGGGTCATGGGCTACCACCTGGAGGCGGGCCTCCTCTGGGGGATGACGGAGCGGATCGTGACCCCCGTGGTGGCGGCGTGGCGCGCGCTGGGGCGAACCGGGTAACGACGGGGCGGATGGGGCCGGGTCCTGCAACCCTTTCCCGTTGCGGCGCGTCCTTGGCATTGCCCCCTTCCCGTCACCCGGATGGCACGCATGTCCCGGTTCCTCGGTTCGGCCGCGCTGGTCCTGCTCACCGCTTGCGGCGACGCCGCGGCCGGTGGTGACCCTGGCGTGCTCGCCACCGTCTTCGATTCCACCGCCGATACCGTCCATGCCCGGATTGCCGGCGACATTCCCGAGACCGGAGTCCGGCACCTCGTGACGGAAGTCGCGATCGCGCCGGGCATCGACGACACCACGCTGTTCACCAACGTGTTCGAGTTCGACGTGGACGGGGAAGGGCGCTTCTGGGTCTCCGACTCCGACTCACGCTCCATCTTCGTGTTCGCAGCCGATGGTTCGCTGATCCGTCGGGTGGGGCGGCGCGGTGCGGGCCCCGGCGAGTTCGAGCAGAACAGCGGCATGGTGATCCGGCCCGACGGGGGCCTCGCCGCCTGGGACTCTCGCAACGCGCGGCTGGCCTTCTTCGACTCGGCGGGGACCTTCACGCACCAGTGGCCGCTGCCCGGTGGCTTCAGCACCAGCAACGGCCTGGTCACCGACAACAGCGGCGCCCTCTACCTGCGACGGCCAGTCACCGATCCGCGCGAGGGCGAGATCCTGGGCCGGATGGGACTGGTCCGGCTCGCCGAAGGCGGCGCCTTCGCCGACTCGCTGGTGCCCCCCGACCTGCCGGTGCAGCGCGAAGTGTACGTGGCCTCGCGGGAGGGCGGCACGTCGGCAACCTCCTCGACCTTCGCCCCCAACTTCTACTGGGCGTGGACCCCGTCGGGCGAGTTCGTGGCGGCCAACGGGGCCAGCTACGAGATCGTGGTGGCCCGGGCGATCGGCAAGCCGTTGGTGATCCATCGCGCGATGTCACCCGTGGCGATCGACCCCGACGAGCGCGACTACGAGGAGCGACGCATCCTCTGGAACCTGCGACAGACCGATCCCGACTGGAGCTGGCAGGGGCCGCCGATCCCGACCACCAAGGCGCCGATCCGGAGCATGACGGTGACCCGCGACGGGAGGATCTGGGTACAGGTGGCGGTGCCGAGCGACACCATACCGGTGGAGGAGCGGCAGGTGTTTGCCGACTCGACCCGGCCGGTGCCGCGGCACACCACGGTCTCGGTGTATGAGGTGTTCGCGCCGACGGGGGAGTTCCTGGGTCGGGTCCGGTTCCCGCCGCGCGCCTCCCTGATTGACGCCGAGGGCGACGTGGTGTGGGGGCTGGGCCGCGACATCAACGACATGCCGGCGGTGACGCGCTGGCGGGTGGAGCCGGGGCTGTAGCCGGGGCGGGTTGACATTGTCGCGGGCCTACACCAGTATTTAGGTATGCCTAAATCTCTGGTGCCCCTGGCACTGGTCACCCTGTTGGCCTGCAACCCGCTCCCGACCACGCCGACGCCCGACGACGCCGACCTGTTCGACGCGCCGCTGCCCGGGCTGAGCGGGGACGAGATGGCGGCGTTCCTGCGGGGCGACGAGGAGTTCGGGCGTCGCTTCACCCCGGCCACCGGCCTGGGGCCCCTCTTCAACAACGTCTCCTGCGCCTCGTGCCACAGCGGCGACGGTCGCGGACTGCCGGCCAACATCCTGCTCCGGATCGGCGACCCCGGCAACGCGTGGCATGCCCCGCTCGGTGGGCCGCAGATCCAGGACAAGGCGCTGCCCGGCATCAGCCCCGACCCCCATCCGGTTGGAGTCGCGGTGTCGCGCCGCCTCCCACCGCCGGTGTTCGGGATGGGACTGATCGAGGCGATTCCCGACGCCGCGATCCTGGCCCTCGCCGATCCCGACGATGCCGATGGCGACGGGATCTCCGGCCGCGCCAACATGGTGACCACCGCCGGGTACGCCGGCGGCGCGCTCCGCCTCGGTCGCTTCGGGCGCAAGGCCCAGGTCGCCACGCTGCTGGAGCAGGCGGTGGAGGCCTATCACCAGGACATCGGCATCACCTCGGAGTTCCGGCCGTTCGAGGTGCCGCACCCCACGTCGGGCATCCCGATCGAATCGGTGGATCGTTCGCCCGATCCGGAGATCCCGAGCGGCACGGTGCAGGCCGTGGTGCACTATCTCCGCACGCTCGCCGCTCCGGCGCCCGCGGCCCTGACGCCAGGGCTCGAGCAGGGGTCGGCGCTGTTCGGCACGGTCGGATGTGCCAGCTGCCACGTGCCGGTGCTGCGCACCGGCGGCTCGCCGATCGCCGCGTTGGCGCATCGCGACGTGGTGCTGTACTCCGACCTGCTGTTGCACGATCTGGGGGAGGAGCTGGCCGATCACCGTCCCGATGGCGAGGCGACCGGTCGCGAGTGGCGCACCACGCCGCTCTGGGGCCTCCGCCTCATGGAGCGGTTCCTTGATGGCCAGGCATTCCTGATGCACGATGGCCGGGCCCGGAGCGTGGAGGAGGCGATCGCCCTGCACGGCGGCGAGGCGGCCGGGGCGCGCGCCGCGTTCCTGGCGCTCTCGGGCGCCGAGCGCACTGCGCTGGTGGCCTTCGTGAGGTCGCGATGACGCCCTGCGATCGTCGTGCCTTCGTCCGTGCCGCGGCCGGCGCGCTCTCGGCCACGACCCTTGCCCCGTTGCTCGGCGGCTGTGCCGCCCTGGCGGCGCGCGTGGTGCCCACCACCGACGGCCGCCTGCAGCTGTCCTTGCGACACTACCCCGAACTCGCGGCGAGCGGTGGGTCGCTCAAGGTGCGGCCCGACGGCGCCGAGACGCCGGTCTATGTGCTCGCCCTCGATGGCGGGGAGTATGTGGCGCTGTCGCCGGTGTGCACCCACCTGGGCTGCATCGTGGAGTTGCAGGGCAGCCGGATCGTCTGTCCCTGTCACGGTTCCACGTTCGATCGCGCCGGTGGCGTGCTGCAGGGTCCCGCCTCGGAGCCGCTGGAGCGGTATCCGGTCGAGCTGAGCGCCGACGGCGTGCTCACCGTGGACCTGCGGGCGGCCGCATGAGGCCGCGCACGCTGCGGCGCGATGCGGCGCCGTTCTGGCGCGTCCTGGTCGCGGTGCTGGGGCTGTCCCCGGGCGTCGCCGCGCAGCAGGACTCCACCGGGGCCGGGCGGCCGTTCGTGCGTGGCGGCGTGTACGACAAGCCGTTCCTCACCCGGCTGGGGCAGGGCACCGCCATCGGCGGATACGCCGAGGCGCACGCGCGCTGGTCGGAAGCGGACGGCATCGGGTCGGAGACCGGGTTCGAGGCGAAGCGCTTCAACCTCTTCACTGCCACGCAGGTGAGCGACTTCGTGCGGATCGGCGCCGAGCTGGAGTTCGAGGAGGGTGGCGAGGAGATCAAGCTCGAGTATGCGGCGATCGACCTCAAGATCCATCCCGCGCTCACCATCCGTGGCGGGATGATCCTGTCGCCACTGGGCCGGTTCAACCTCTCCCACGACTCGCCGCTCAACGAGTTCACCGACCGGCCGCTGGTGTCCACCGAGCTGCTCGGCGTGGCGCTCTCCGAGCCGGGGTTCGGCGTGCTGGGCCAGCACGGCTTCGGGCGCACGGGGCGCCTCACCTTCGAGGGGTACCTCACCAACGGCTTCCACGACGGCGTGGTGCTCGACTCGGAAGCGGGCACCCGGATTCCGGCCGGTCGCGGCAACCACCAGGATGCCAACCACTCGCCGGCGGTGGTGGCACGGGTGGCGGTGTCGCCACGGGTGGGCTGGGAAGTCGGCGCCTCGGTGCACCATGGGGCGTGGAACACCTGGCGCCTCGACGGGGTCGAGCTCGATGCCCGTCGGGACCTGACCATCGCCGTCCTCGATGCCGAGGTGACGCTGGGGGCCCTCACGCTGCAGGGCGAGGTGGCCACCGCGGCGATCGACATGCCGGAGGGACTCGCGGGGATCTTCGCCACGGGGCAGCGTGGCGGGTATCTCGATGCGGCGTTCAGCTTCGGACACGGCCTGGTCCGGGCGATGCCGGCGTCGTTCCTGGTGGCCAAGCTCCGGCTCGACGCGGTGGACTTCAACACCGACCGCCGCGGCGAGAGCGTGCGGCAACTCACCGTGGGGATCACCTTCCGCCCCACGCGCGACACGGCGCTCAAGTTCGACCTGGTGCGCGGCCGCGAGCGCGACGAGTTCAACAACGCCAGCGAGTTCGCCAGCGTGCTGGCCTCCCTGGCCACGTACTTCTGAGTTCGAGTCGCGATGCCAGCCGACCTGACCCGCTCCGTGGAGGATTACCTCAAGGCGGTCTTCCGGCTCACCGAGGAGGGTGAACCGGCGAGCACCACTGCGCTGGCCGACGAGCTGCTGGTGGCCGCGCCCTCGGTGAGCGGCATGATCAAGCGACTGGCGGGGCAGGGGCTCCTGCAGCACGTGCCGTATCGCGGGGTGACGCTGACCCGGGCGGGCCGGCGCGAGGCGCTCCGCGTGGTGCGTCGCCATCGCCTGATCGAGGCGTACCTGGTGCGGTTCCTGGGGTACACCTGGGACACGGTGCACGACGAGGCCGAGCGGCTGGAGCACGCGGTGAGCGACGACCTGGTGGCGCGCATGGCGGAGTCGCTTGGCGATCCGCGCTTCGATCCGCACGGCGACCCGATCCCCACGGCGCAGGGCACCATCGAGGTCCGGAAGACGGTGCCGCTCGCCGACGTGGAGGTCGGCGAGCCGGTGACGATCGTGCGCGTGGACACCGAGGACGGCGATCGCCTGCGCTGGTTCGCCGACAACGGGCTCGTGCCGGGCACGGTGGTGAAGGTCGTGGAGCAGCAGCCGTTCGACGGACCGCTCACGCTGGCGCGAGGGCGCACGCGCCAGGTGGTGGGACGGGACCTCGCCCAGCAACTGCTCTGCCTGCCGGGAGGCGCCCGATGACCCGGTTGCCGCCGCCGGCCCCCTCGGCCGATCCCGGCTGGCGGTTCGCCCGCCGCTCCCCCTCGCTGCCGGAGTCGTTCCGCAGCGTGCATGTGTCGCGCACCGGCCCCTGGTGGCGCAAGGCGCTGGCGTTCGCCGGGCCGGGGTACATGGTCGCGGTGGGCTACATGGACCCCGGCAACTGGGCCACCGACCTGGCCGGCGGGGCGCAGTTCGGCTATGCGCTGCTCAGCGTGATCCTGATGTCGAACCTGATGGCCATGCTGCTGCAGGCGCTCACCGTGCGGCTCGGCGTGGTGACGGGACGCGACCTGGCCCAGGCGTGCCGCGACCACTACTCGCGGCCCGTGTCCCTCGGGCTCTGGGTGCTGACCGAGATCGCGATCATCGCCACCGACCTCGCCGAGGTCATCGGCTCGGCGATCGCGCTCAACCTCCTGTTCGGCATCCCGATGGTGTGGGGGGTGATCATCACCGCCATTGACGTGCTGCTGATCCTGCTGCTGCAGCACAAGGGGTTCCGCTACCTCGAGGCGTTCGTGATCGCGCTGGTGGCGGTGATCGGGATCTGCTTCGCGGTCGAGATGGCGCTGGCCCGGCCGGAGATCGCCGCCCTCGCCGCCGGCCTGATCCCGACCACCGAGATCGTCACCAACCCGGCGATGCTGTACATCGCGATCGGGATCCTGGGCGCCACGGTGATGCCGCACAACCTCTACCTGCACTCCGCGATCGTGCAGGTGCGGCACATGGGGGATTCGCCGGAGGACAAGCGCGAGACGATCCGCTACGCCACCCTCGACTCGACCGTGGCGCTCTTCTTTGCCTTCCTGATCAATGCCGCGATCCTGATCCTCGCCGCGGCCACGTTCCACGGCACCGGCCACGAGCAGGTGGCCGACATCCACGACGCCCACGAGCTGCTGGCCCCGTTGCTGGGGACCGCGCTGGCCTCGGTGCTGTTCGCCGTGGCCCTGCTCGCCTCGGGGCAGAACAGCACGGTGACGGGCACCCTGGCCGGCCAGATCGTCATGGAGGGGTTCCTCGACATCCGCCTCCCCGCGTGGCTCCGGCGGATGATCACCCGCCTGATCGCGATCGTGCCGGCGGTGATCGTGACGGCGATGTACGGCGACCGCGGCACCGGGGCGCTGCTGGTGCTGAGCCAGGTGGTTCTCTCGCTGCAGCTGTCCTTCGCGGTGGTGCCGCTGATGCTGTTCACCTCGTCGCGGGCCAAGATGGGCGAGTTCGCCAACGGGCCGGTGGTCAAGGCCGTGGGCTGGACCATGGCCGTGGTGATCGCCGGGCTCAACGCCTGGCTGCTGGTGGGGACCGTGCGGGGGTGGCTGACGTGATCCCTGTCGCCCGTCGCCCGTCTCCTGCCGGCTGTCACCCGTTGCCCACGCGCCGCTCGACGGCTGTAGATTGTAAGCCTCACCCCATCCCCCGGCGCCAATGGCTCACGACAACCTCGACCGATTGACCGCGGCGCTGGCCGATCGCTATCGGATCGAGCGCCAGGTGGGCCAGGGTGGCATGGCGACGGTCTTCCTGGCCGAAGACCGCAAGCACCATCGCCGCGTGGCGATCAAGGTGCTGCGCCCCGAGCTCTCGGCGGCGCTGGGCACCGAGCGCTTCCTGCGCGAGATCGAGCTGGCCGCGAAGCTGCAGCATCCCCACATCGTGCCGGTGTACGACTCCGGGTCGGCCGACGGGGTGCTCTACTACGTGATGCCGTTCGTGGAGGGGGAATCGCTCCGCGACCTGATGCAGCGCGAGGGGCGGATCCCGCTGGACCGCGCCGCGGAGATCGTGCGCGAGGCCGCGAGCGGCCTGGAGTACGCCCACCTGCAGGGCGTGGTGCACCGCGACGTGAAGCCCGAGAACATCATGCTGTCCGCGGGGCACGCGGTGGTGGCCGACTTCGGCATCGCCCGCGCGATCGACGCCTCGCGCGCCAGCGAGGGGCACCTGACCGGCGCCGGGATGGCGATCGGCACCCCCGCCTACATGAGCCCTGAACAGGCGACCGCCGACACCGTGGATGCCCGCAGCGACCAGTACGCGCTCGCCTGCGTGTTCTACGAGATGGTGACCGGCAAGCAGGCGTTCTCCGGCCCCACCATGCAGGCGATGCTCACCTCGATGCTCACCGGGCCAAGGCCGCGACTGTCCTCGGTGGTGGAGGGGATCCCGCCCGAGGTGGACGGCGCCACGCAGCGCGCCCTGGCCACCGACCCCAAGGAGCGCTTCCCGACGGTGAGCGGGTTCGCGCAGGCGGTGGCGCGGGAGACCAGCGGAGTGGCCGCGGCGAGCCGCGAATCGCGCCGCTGGAAGCGCCTGGCGCTGGTGCTGCCGGTGCTGGTGGGCGGGCTGGCGGTGGGCTGGGCGCTGCTGTTCGGGCCGGGCCGGCGGATGGTGGTGTCCGGCGCCGAGACGATCGCGGTGGTGCCGTTCACGGTGTCGGGGAGCGGGCTCGAGGGGATCGGCGAGGGAATGGTCGACCTGATGGCCAGCAACCTCGACGGCGTGGGCCCGATCCGCACCATCGAGCCGCGCACCGTGATCCGCGAGTGGCGACGCCGCACCGACAACCAGCCGGGCGACCTCGACGACGCGATCGCCGTGGCCCGGAGCACCAACGCCGCCTCGGTCCTCACCGGCAGCATCGTGGCGACCGGCGGCACCGCGCGCCTCACGGCCGAGCTCTTCGACCTCGAGGGCACCCGACTCGGCAGCGCCCAGGTCAACGGGCCGTCCGATTCGGTGCTGATGCTGGCCGACGGACTGGCGCTCTCGCTGCTGCGCGAGATCTGGAAGTCGCGCGAGCCGCTCCCCTCGGCCAACGCCTCCTCGATCACCTCGGCGTCCATGCCGGCGATCCGGGCGTACCTGCGCGGCGAGCGGTATCACCGGCGCGGCGAATGGGACTCCGCCCAGGTGGCCTTCGAGGAGTCGGTGGCCGCCGACTCCACCTTTGCGCTGGCGTGGTACCGGCTGGCCAACACGCTGGGCTGGAAGGGCCTCTACCAGAACCCCGTGGCACTCACCGCCTCGGCCAATGCGGTCCGGTTCAGTGACTCGCTGCCGCCGCGCACCCGGTCGCTGCTGGTGGCCTACGACCTCTTCTCCCGCGGCCAGCTCGCGGCCGTGGACTCGGCGCGCAGCTACCTGCAGCGCTACCCCAGCGACGCCGACGGCTGGTACCTGCTGGGCGAGGCCCAGTACCACGGCCGGGCGACGCGGCCGCTGCCGGCCAACGTGCTGCGGGAGCCGTTCGACCGGGTCCTCGCGCTCGACTCGTCGCTGGCCCCGGCCGCCATCCATCCGATGGAGCTGGCGGTGGCCGCCGGCGACACCGCGCTGCTGCGGCGCTACGAGACGGTCTTCCGTTCGGCCGGGTCCACCAGCGAAATGTCGCGGGCCACCGAGGCGCGGAGCGCGCTCACGGGCAACGACTCGTCGCTGGTCGCGCTCTTCAACACCCCGGCATCGGCCGGCTTGGCGCTGGCAGCGATCCATGGCCTGCTCGCCAGCGAGGAGGTCGATCCCGATGCCCTGCTGCGCACCATGGGCGCGGTGGCCGCCGGCGTGACCAACCCGCAGTTCGGCTTTCAGCTGCGCGCGATGCCCGGCTTGATGGCGCAGGCCTTCGGTCGCACCGACACCGCCCGCGCCCTGCTCCGCGAGCTGCAGGCCAGCGGGCAGGGTGGCGACGTGATGCTGTACGTGCAGGCGATGCCGATCTTTGCCGGCTACGCCGACTCCGCGCTGCTCGACCGCGTGGGCACCATGCTGGCCCAGAACCGGGAGCCGCCCAACCAGTTCTCCACCACGTGGCGCGCCCTGGTGGCGCTCGACCAGGGACGACCCACGCAGGCGCAGGCGCTACTTCGGCCGCTGCTGGCCAACCCCGACACGCTGCAGCGCTTCATCCACGGCGCCATGCTCGGGATCGACGGCCTGGCCATCGTGGCCCTGGGCGACACCACCCGCGGGATGGCGGTGGTGGACAGCGCCCTCAAGATGATCGGCGGCATCGCTGCCACCGGATTCACGGTGCCGGTGCAGCTGCGCTACGCCATGCTGCTGGCTGCCCGTCCCCAATCGCGGCAGCAGGGGATCACCCGGCTCCGCGACGGGTTCAGCAACTCGCCGGAGATCTACCCGATCCTGCAGTACTACCTCGGCCGCAGTTACGAGAGCGCCGGCATGGCCGACTCGGCGGCCGGGCGCTACGGCCAGTTCCTGCGGCTCTGGGAGCGCGCCGACAGCAGCTACCGCCCGCTCACGGATGCGGCGCGCGCCGGCCTGCAGCGCGTGACCGGCGAGGGGAGCGCCACGGCGCCGGCGGTGGAAGCCACCCCCTGATGGACGACCCGAGGGCGACGAGCCAGGAGTTGCTCGATCGCTTCGCGCGGGGCTGGAGCAAGGGCCGGGTGGACCAGATCGTCTCCACGTTCCACCCGATGGCGATCTTCCTGGAAACCCCCTTCTCGGCGCCGCTCCAGGGTATCGAGGCCATCCGCCGGTGGGCGGCCGAGATCCCCTACCACCAATCGGAAATCGCCTTCACCACCGGGGAACTGTTCACCGCGGGGCCGTGGTTCGCCGCCGAGTTCAAGCTGGTGTTCCGCCGTCGCAAGACGGGGGAATGGGTGGAGGCCAAGGGCGCCCTGGTGGCCGAGACCGACGGCACCCTCATCACGGAACTCCGGATGTACTGGCACCGGCGCGCCGGGGGGCGCGACACCTCGCTCCCCTGAGCCGTCCCCGGAATTGGTCGGACTGTCCGCAGAAGTGGACACCCGGCCGGGAAGACGTCGCACAAGTCCAGTCCTGACAACGATGTAGCGGTGGCACGGAACTGGTACCACAGGCGGGTGTCCTGGTTCCACCCGACCTGTGTTCCGGAGGATCGATGCCCGCCCTCACTGCTCTCTTGGCAGCCGCCCTGGTGGCGAGCCCTGCCCCCGGCGCCGGGGAGGCGCAGCGCAACGGGATCACGGTCCATCTCAATGGCGGCGACTATCGCCCCGGCGATCGCGTGGTGGTGGCGGTGGAGCCCGAGGACGATGGCTACCTCCTGGTGCTGCGGGTGGATGGCGACGGCTACGTCCGGGCGCTCTTCCCGCTGGATCCCGACCTCGATCAGTTCGCGCGCGGTGGCCGTCGCTACGAGCTGCGCGGCCGCAACGAGCGGCAGAGCTTCCTGGCCGACGACCGGGGTGGCACCGGAGTGGTGATGGCCTTCCTCGCGCGCGAGCCGTTCCGTTTCGCCGGCTATGCGGTGGACACCCATTGGGACTACGAACGGCTGCGGCTCAACGATCCTGCCGGTGACGTCGAGGGCCAGCTGGTGGCCCTGGTGCGCGAGATGGCGGGTGGGGCGCCGTTCGACTACGACGTGATCGGCTATCGCGTCTGGGGTCCCGGCTACGAGAGCAGCCAGCCGGTGGTGGTGGCCGACCCCTACGACAACTTCGGCCCGAGCTACGCCTGTCTCGCCTGCGGCTACGGGTATCCCGGCTCCGGCGTGCACATCAGCGTCGGGGGCGGCTGGTACGATCCGTGGTACGATCCCTGGTACGATCGCTGGGGCTATTGGGGCTACCGCCGCTCGAGCTGGAATGGCTGGTGGGGCTGGGATCCGTACTGGGGCACGCCGTGGCGGCCGGTCACCGTGATCAACGTCCCGCCGCGTCCGGTGGTGCCGAATCCGATCTACGGCACGCGGTCTCGTGCGCCGATCGGCGGGGTGGGGCCCACGCGGAGCGTGCCGCGGCTGGATGAACCGATCACGGGTGCGCCGCGTCCGGTGACGCCGGCGCCGGGCACGGCGGGCCGGAGCCGGGTGCCCAACACGCCGCGCGCCACGCCGGTCGTGGGACGGAGTGCGGGACAATCCGAGTCGCCCCCTGCTCGGACTCCCGTTACTCCACCCCGCACGCAGCAGGGTGATCGTTCGCGGACGCGGGGGAACAACCTCGACGAGGCGCGCCCGGTGCTGACCCCGCCGCCGGTGGAGACGCGACGCACCGGCGAGCAGCCGGTGTACCGCCCGCCGGTGGTATCGCGACCCGCAGAGCGTCCCGCGGAGCGGCCGCGGTCGGCGTCATCGCCCCCGCCGCGCGCGCCCGTGCGGAGCGCGGCACCCCGCAACGAGCCGCGCGCCGAGCGGCCGGCCCAGGTCTCGCGGCCAGTGGAGCGCTCCTCGCCGCCCCCGGCGCCGCCGCGCACCGTGGAGCGGTCGTCACCCCCGCCGAGCGGCGGTAGTTCGAGTGGCGGGTCGAGTTCGCGGTCGCGGAGTCGCGGGAACAACTAGAGGTGAAGGGTGAAGGGTGAAGGGTGAAGGGTGAAGGGTGAAGCGGGGACCACGCAGCCCCTTCACCCTTCACGCTTCACCCTTCACCCTTCCCGTGCCTCGCGCAGGTCAGTCCCCAGTCCATCAGCTCCGTGCTCCGCAGTCCCACCCGCATGGCCGCGTCCACCGCGTCCTGCTCGCTCATCCCCTGGTCGAGGATGAGGTAGGCCAGGAGGGCGCCGCCGACGCGATTGGCGCTGGCGCAGTGCAGCAGGGTGGGTTGTCCGGCGTGCTCCCTGAGCAGCGCGATGATGCGGCCCAGCGTGGCGTCGTCGAGTGCGCCGAGGCGCACCGGCACTGCGTGATACACGATGCCGAGGCGCGCCAGCTCGGCGGGTTCGTCGAGCGGGCGCGGTTCCATGGGATCGCGCAGGTCAATCACGGTGGTGACACCGGCGTCGCGCAGCGCCTCGAAGTGCCGGAGGGTGGGCTGGCCGCTGGTGAGGAGCCAGGGAAGCGGCTGGCTGGCATTGGCCGCGCCGGCCAGGGCGTCGAGCAGCGACACGGGGACTCCGAGGATGGGGTGCGGCCGCAATATATCCGCCACCTCCCCTAGATTACCCGGATGCGCCCCGTCACGGTCGCCCTCTGCCAGTTCCGCCCTGCCAAGGGGCGCCCCACTGACAATCTGGACCGGATCGAGGCGCTGTTCCGGGACCTGGGCCAGTCGCCCGAGCCGCCAGGTGTGGTGGTGTTCCCCGAGGGCATCCTCACCGGCTACTTCCTCGAGGGCGGCGTGCGCGAACACGCGCGGAGCGCCCCCGACCTCTTCGTGGCCCTTTCCGACCGGCATGCCCGGAGCGGCGCGCCCCCGCTCGAGGTCTGTCTCGGCTTCTACGAACTGTGGGACGAGCGGCTCCACAACTCGGTGCTCTGGGCCGCCCTCGGTGGCGATGATGCCGGTATCCGGCACGTGCACCGGAAGGTGTTCCTCCCCACCTACGGCGTGTTCGACGAGGAGCGCTTCGTCGAGGCCGGACGCGACGTGCGCGCCTTCGACACGCGATTCGGCCGCGCCGCGGTGCTGGTGTGCGAGGATGCCTGGCATGCGCTGGTGCCGACCATCGCGGCGGTGGATGGAGCCCAGTTCATCGCGGTGGTGGCGGCGTCCCCGGCACGCGGGCTGGTGCCCGATCCGGTGCATCCCGGCCGGCCCGGCTCGCTGGCGCGCTGGGAACGGCTGGCGCGCGAGGTGGCCGGTGAGCACGGCGTCTTCGTGGCGCTGGCCCACCTGGTGGGCTTCGAGGGCGGCAAGGGATTCGTGGGCGGCTCGCTGCTCGTGGCGCCCGACGGCGAGGTGTGCGCCGAGGCCCCGCTGTTCGAGGATGCCAGCGTCACGCACACCATTGACCTCGACGAGATCGTCCGGGTGCGCGCCGAGTCGCCGCTGCTCGCCGACCTCGAGGTCAAGCTGCCGCACCTGGTCGAGTCGCTGGAGCGGGCGCGGCAGCGCGCCGCCACCGGCGAGCGTGCCGGGGGCGGCGCCTCCTTCGACACCCCGCCCGCGCGACCGGCGGCAAGCGACACCCGGCGCCCGGTGGTGCTGCCGCGCCTCGCGATCGACCCCGCGCTGACCCGCCGCTGGCTGGTGGAGTTCCTGCGCGACGAGGTGCGTCGCCTGCGCCGCTTCGAGCGCGTGATCGTCGGGGTGTCGGGCGGGGTGGACTCGGCGGTGGTGGCGTGGCTGGCGGCGGAGGCGCTGGGGCCGGAGCGCGTGATCGGCGTGCGGATGCCGTATCGCACCTCCTCGCCGCAATCGCTGGAGCACGGCCGCCTCGTCACCGGCGCACTGGGGATCGAGGAGCGCACGGTGGACATCACCGCGGCGGTGGATGGCTACGCGGCGGCGGCCGGCATCCCGGTCACGCCGGAACGCCTCGGCAACGTGATGGCCCGCCTGCGGATGATCACCCTGTTCGACCTCTCCGCGGCACTGGGCGCGCTGCCGCTCGGCACCGGCAACAAGAGCGAGCGGTTGCTCGGGTACTTCACCTGGCACGCGGACGACACGCCCCCGGTCAATCCGATCGGCGACCTCTTCAAGACGCAGGTGTGGGCGCTCGCGCGCCACCTCGGCGTGCCGGCGGCGATCGTGGACAAGCCGGCCAGCGCCGACCTCGTCGCCGACCAGACCGACGAGGGTGACTTCGGCATCACCTACGCGCGCGCCGACGGGATCCTCGACCTGATCCTGCGGAGCCACGACGCCGCGGCGATCCGCGCCGCCGGCTTCACCGACCAGGAGATCGCCACGGTGCGGCGCCGGCTCGACGGGACGCACTGGAAGCGTCGCCTGGCGAGCACGGCGATGCTCTCGGGGACGGCCATCGGGGAGTACTACCTGCGGCCGGTGGATTACTGACGAGAAGCGCGACGTGAGCCCTGGGGCCTGAGAGGGTGCACTCCCACGTCTCAGGACTCACGTCCCACTTCCAGGAAAGGACACGGTGGTGATCCCTGACTCGCGTCCCATGTCCCACTCCCGCGGCGAGATCTCGACGCTGGTGATGCCGCACATGGCCAACGTGCTGGGCGACCTGTTCGGCGGCAACATCATGGCCCTGGTCGACCAGGCCGCGGCGATCGCGGCGATCCGGCACGCCGGGGGGCGGGCGGTGACGGCGTCGATCCATCGCGTGGACTTCCGCGAGCGGATCCCGATGGGTTCGCTGGTCACCTGCCTGGCGCAGGTGGAGTACGTCGGCAACTCCTCGATGGACATCGCCGTGGACGTGTTCGCGGAGCAACCGAGCACAGGGGTGCGCCGGCACACGCACAACGCCCGGCTCGTGTTCGTGGCGATTGACGACGAGGGCCGGCCGGTGCGGGTGCCGCGCCTGGTGCCGGAGACCGATGCCGAGCGCGCGAGATACGCGGCCGCCGAGCGATACCGGCAGGAGCATCGCGACCGGTGACGGGCCCCCGGGTGGCGGTGGTCTTCGGTGGCGGCGGCGCCAAGGCGGCGGCGCACCTCGGCGCGGCGGTGGCCCTCGCCGAGGCCGGCATCGCGCCGGTGCGCTGGGTGGGGACCTCCATGGGCTCGGTGGTGGCCGCCGCGATGGCGGCGGGGCGTGACCCGGTTGCGCTGCTGGGCGAGTTCGCCGCGGTGCGCCGCCGCGACGTGCTGCGGCGCGAACCGCTCGCGCTGCTCAAGGGCATCTGGGCCCCGGCGATCTTTCGCGCCGACGCGCTCGCCGCCCTGATCGGACGGCTGGTGCCCGCCCGCTCCTTCGCCGAGCTGCACGCGCCCCTCACGGTCACCGCGGTGGAGCGAGACACCGGCACCATCGTGGCGTTCGGGCACGGGGGCGAGGCGGCGCCGCTGCCCGAGGTGCTGCTGGCATCGTGCGCCCTGCCGCCGTGGTTCCGGCCGGTCACCGTCAACGGACGCGCGCTCTACGACGGCGGGATCCGCGCGCCGCTGCCGCTGATGGTGGTGGAGTCCGCCGACGTGGACTGGGTGCTCGCCGTGGACGTGGGGCCGGGATTCGACGAGACCGGCACGCCGGTGCTCGCCCCCCCTCCGCTGGTGGCGGCGGCGGACACCGCGATCGGCTGGCTGATGGCCGGCACCACCCGGCTGCTGCGCGAGCGCTGGGCGACCCGGCCCGACGCGCCGCCGCTGGTGTATGTTCGTCCGGTGAGCGATCGCGGCGCCACCTTCGCCCTGGACCGGATCGGCGAGTACGGTCGGGCGGGCGCGCGCGCGGTCCGCGAGGTCCTCAAGGAGATCGGATGAACGAGTCGCCCCGCAGCTTCACGGTGGAGAGCGCCAACGCCACCTTGCCGCTGGTGTCGCGGATCGTGGACGACCTGATGCGACTGCATCCGGCGTGGCGGCAGGCGGTCACGGCCTTCGAACTGGCGCAGGATGCGGCGGCCAACGCCCCCGAGTCTCCCGCCGCCCGCGCCGCCCGGCTGGAGGCGGGCCGCCTCGCCGGCGAGATCGAGGCGTGCATGGAGGAACTCGAGCAGGTGGGCTGCCTGTTCCGCGGCTTCGAGCTGGGCCTGGTCGATTTCCCCGCCTATCGTGACGGCGAGGAGGTCTTCCTCTGCTGGCACCATGGCGAGACCGAGGTGGCGCACTGGCACGACCGCACGGCCGGCTTCCCGGGTCGCCAGCCGATTGACGCGGCGTTCGCCGCCCGCGGGGAGTCATGACGGCCGCCTGGCGGTTCGTGCACTATCTCGCCTTCAGCGCCTGGATCGGCGGAGCGCTCGCGGCGATGGCCGCGGGCCTGGCCAGCAAGCGACTTGACCGCTCGCTGTGGGGCGGCGTGGCCGAGGCGCAGGGGGCGATCTACCGCGCGCTGGTGGGACCGGGCGCGGTGGTGACGGTGTTCACCGGGCTGCTGCTCACCTTCCGCATGTACGGCGAGCTCTCCGGCCAGGTGCGTTCCTGGCTGGGCACCATGCAAGGCCTCGGCCTCGTGGCCGCACTGGTCACCCTGCTGGGCGCGATGCCGGCCGCGTCGCGGCTCGCCCGGCTGGAACCCACCGGCGAGACGGCGGCGGCATTCGACCGGGCCCGCCGACGCCTGGCCGTGACGGGCTCGATCGGTGGCACCCTGGCCCTCCTCTCCCTCCTGGCTGGGGCGCTCTACCGCGGATGACGGTCTCGCGCCGTGACCTGCTGGGGCTGGTGGCCACGCTCCCCGGTTTCGGCGCCCTGGCGGCGGCCCCGCTGCCGCGCGGCGCCGGCAACCGATGGTCGGTGCCCACTGCGGCCGACGACGAACCCGCCTGGGAATCGGTGGCACGGCAGTTCGTGATTGACGGCGTGCACCTCAACACCGGCACGTACGGCGCGTGTCCCCTGCCGGTGCTCGAGGCGACGATCCACCACCTGCGGGCCTTCGAGCGGATCACGCGGCAGGAGCACCCCGACCAGGACGCCCTCCACCGCGGGCTGGAGACGCTGCTGGGTGCATGGCCCGGGTCGGTGGCCATCGTGCGCAACACCACCGAGGCGATGAGCATCGTGGCCGGGGCGATGGATCTCGAGCCCGGCGACGAGATCCTCACCACCACGCACGAGCACATCGGCGGGCGCTGCTGCTGGGAGCTCCATGCCGCGCGGCACGGCTCGGTGCTGCGCACCTTCGCGCCGCCGCTCGATCCACCCGACGACGACGCCCTGGTGCGCGCCTGGCTGGACCAGGTCACCCCGCGCACCCGCGTCCTGTCGCTGTCGCACGTGCTGTTCACCACCGGGATGATCCAGCCGGTGGCGCGACTGGTGCGCGAGGCGCGCGCCCGCGGCATCGTCGCCGTGGTGGATGGGGCGCATCCCCCGGGGATGATGCCGCTCGACCTGCAGGCGATCGATGCCGACTACTACGCGTCGTCACCGCACAAGTGGCTGCTGGCCCCCAAGGGCACCGGCCTGCTGGTGACGCGCCCCGACCGGCTGGAACGCACCTGGCCGCTGGTCGCCTCGGGCGATTGGCAGGCCCGCGATCACCGACGGTTCGAGCATGTCGGCACGGCCAACGAGTCGCTGCTGGCCGGCCTGGCGGCGGCACTGGCGTTTCACCACGCGGTGGGCAAGGCGGCGATCGAGGCGCGGCTCCGCCACCTGGGAAACCTGCTGCACGCCGCCGTGTCCGGGGTGCCCGGCGTGCGCGTGGTGTCGCCGCGCGCCGCCGCGCTGCGTTCGCCGATGGTGGCGTTCACCAGGGACGGCACCACGGCGCAGGCGATGCAAGCCCGGCTGGGTGCCGCAGGGTTCCGCACCCGCCGCATCCAGGAGATGGGCTACGAATACCTGCGGCTGAGTCCGCACGTGTACGTGCTGCCGAGGGACATCGAGCGGGCGGTGGGACTCGTCGGACAGGTATGAAGGGTGAAGGGTTAAGGGTGAAGGGTTAAGGGTGAAGGGTGAAGGGTGAAGGGTGAAGGGTGAAGCGGGAGTTGTGCCCCCTCCCCCATCACCCTTCACTCTTCACCCTTCACGCTTGCGGCGCGACCGACTTCCCGGTCCGGCAGGTCGGGCGGACGGGGCAGCCCCCGCACCGCATCACCCGCGCGGTGCAGGTCAGGGCGCCGAGTTCCATGAGGGCCTGGTTGGTGATCCACGCGTCGGGGCCGTGTCGCGGCACCAGCGCCTGGGCCAGTCCATGGAGCCGCCGGGTGGCCGCCGCACCGTGGCCGAGTCGCGGGGCGAACACCCGCCGCAGCACGCGCGCCACGTTGGTGTCGATCGCGGGGACGGCCCGCTCCCAGGCAAAGGAGGCCACCGCGCCCGCGGTGTACGCCCCCACGCCCGGCAGGGCCCGGAGTCCATCCACGGTGGCGGGCAGCGCGCCCCCGTGCTGGTGCGTGACGGTGCGCGCCAGGGCGTGCAGGTTGGCGGCCCGGCGATAGTAGCCGAGCCCGTCCCACGCCTCGCGCACCTGGCGCGGGGTGGCGCGCGCGAGCGCGGCCGGGTCGGGGAAGCGCGCGAGGAAGCGCGGCCAGTAGTCGAGCACCCGGCTCACCTGGGTCTGCTGCAGCATCACCTCCGACACCAGGATCGGCCACGGGTCGCGGGTGCGTCGCCACGGCAGGTCGCGGCCGTGGCGACGGAACCACGCCAGCAGGCGCCGCTTGAAGCGACGGCGCGTGGCGGCGGTGACGGGGATGGACTTGTCCCTCACGGTCGCCCAAGATAGGGGGACGATGAATCCCCGTCGAGCGGTGTCCGGCCGGTGAGCGGACTGGTGCGGCAGGTGCAGCTCCGTGCCGGACGCGCGGTGCTCGACACGCTCGCCAGCGTGGGTCGCTTTGCCGGCCTCGTGGGCGAGATGAGCCGCGGCCTGGGTGAGGTCCGCACCTGGCTGCCGCGCACCGTGTCCGAGGCCCACAACATCGGCCTCGGCTCGCTGTTCATCGTGCTGCTGATCTCGGCGTTCGCCGGGGGCGTGACGGCGCTGCAGGCCGGCTACCAGTTCACCGGCAACATCCCGATCTACGTGGTGGGGGCCATCGTCACCCAGAGCATCATCCTGGAGCTGGGGCCGGTGCTGGTGGGGCTCATCCTCGCGGGGCGGATCGGCGCGCGCTACGCCGCCGAGCTGGGCACCATGCGGGTCACCGAGCAGATCGATGCGCTCGAGTCGCTGGGTCGGAGCCCAAGCAGCCACCTGCTGATCCCCCGGGTGCTGGCGTGCCTGCTGATGATCCCGGTGCTGGTGGTGTTCGCCGACGTGGTGGCGCTGGTGGCGGGGTGGCTGGCCGCCAAGCAGGCGCTGCCGATCACCGACCAGGACTTCGCCTACGGGGCGCGGATCTTCTGGCGCCCGTTCGACGCCTGGTACTCCGTGATCAAGGCGGCCTGCTTCGCGCTCACGATCGGCCTGGTGTCGTGCTACCACGGCTACCACACCCAGCACGGCGCCGCCGGCGTCGGGCGCTCCACCACCGGGGCGGTGGTCTCCTCCTCGGTGCTGATCCTGCTGCTCGACCTCCTCCTCGCCAAGCTGCTGCTGGTGCCATGATCCGGATCCGCGACGTGCACAAGCGCTTCGGCGCGATGGTGATCCTGGCCGGGGTCACGCTCGACGTGCATGACGGCGAGACGCTCGCCCTGCTGGGGCCCTCCGGCACCGGCAAGAGCGTGCTGCTCAAGCACATCATCGGGCTGATCCGGCCCGACCAGGGCGACATCGACGTGGACGGGCAGCACGTGCCCACGCTCGACCGCCAGGCCCTCGCCCGGCTGCGCCGGACCATCGGGTATGTCTTCCAGAACGGGGCGCTGTTCGACTCGGACAACGTCTTCGAGAACATCCGCCTCGGGCTCACCGACCCCGACGAGTTCGGCGACGCGGCCTTCGCCCGCGAGCGGGTGCTCGAGTGCCTGCGGCTGGTGAACCTGCCGCCCGAGACGATGCACAAGATGCCGGCCGAGCTCTCGGGCGGCATGCGCAAGCGGGTGGGGATCTCGCGGGCCATCGCGGGCCGCCCCAAGTACGTGCTCTACGACGAGCCCACCTCGGGCCTCGACCCGGTCAACTCCGACATCATCGACGACCTGATCCGCCGGCTCAACGACGAACTGGGCGTGACCGGCATCATGGTCACCCACGACGTCCGCGGCGCCTTCCGCACCGCCGACCGGATCGCGCTGCTCACCGGCGGGAAGATCGTGGAGGAGGGGACCCCCGCCGCGTTCCGCGCCTCCACCAATCCCGATGTCCGCGCGTTCCTCGAGCGCGACTTCGACCCCGTGACCCAGGAAACGGAAGTGCCCCGATGAACTCATACCACAAGGAAGCCACGGTCGGCCTGCTGGTGCTGGTGGGCATCGTGGCCTTCGTCCTCGGTGCCATGTGGCTGCGCGGCCAGTCGTGGGGCAATCCGCCGGAGGTCCACGCCGCCTTCGAGGACATCGGCAACCTCAAGGTCGGCTCGCCGGTGATGATCTCCGGGGCGGTGGTGGGCCGCGTCGAGCGGCTCCGGTTCGAGCGGGTGGGCCGGGTGCTGGTGGCCTTCACCTACGACGACGAGCTGATCACCCCCACCATCAACTCCACCGCCACGATCCGCGGCATCGGCCTGCTCGGCGACATGGTGATCGACTTCAACCCCGGCGAGGGCACGCCACTCGGCGCGGACGCCATCATCGAGGGCACCATGCAGCCGGGATTCGGCGAGATCGGCACCGAGCTCGCCACCAAGGCCGGCACCGCGCTCACCTCCCTCAATGCCATGCTCGACACCGCGCTGGTGCACGACCTCCGCGGCACCCTCGCCACCACCCAGCACCTGATGCGCTACCTCGCCGACCGGCGCGAGGGCCCCGCCGCCGAGGTCAACGCCACCATGCGGCAGCTGCAGGCGGTCTCGGCCCGGCTCGACACCGCGCTGGCCGGGGCCAACGTCCCGGCGCTCGCCGCGCGGCTCGACTCGACGCTGGCCTCGGCAGGCGACCTCTCGGTGCGGCTGGGCGGCATGTCGGCGCGGATGGACTCGCTCCTCGCGCGCATCAACGCCGGGCAGGGATCGCTCGGCAAGCTGGTGGCCGACTCCTCGCTCTACGTGGAGCTGCAGCGCACGCTCGCCGCCACCAGGGGCCTGCTCGACTCGCTGGCGCAGCATCCGGAGCGGCTGGGGATCACGGTGCGCGTGTTCTGACGGACGCGGTGTAGATTCCGGCATGTCCGACATCGCCCCGCACGTCTCCGCGATCCTGCGCGCCCTCGGGGAGGATCCGGCGCGCCCCGGCCTGGTGCGCACGCCGGAGCGCGTGGAGCGGGCGCTTCGCTTCCTGACGCGCGGCTACGCCGAGGAGGCGCGCGACGTCATCGGCAGCGCGCTGTTCCGCGAGTCGCACGACAACATGGTGGTGGTGCGCGACATCGAGTTCTACTCGCTGTGCGAGC
>CAZNOJ010000013.1:11639-36373 GCA_964574665.1 uncultured Gemmatimonadaceae bacterium | reverse complement strand
TGAGGTAGTTGGCCCGCACCATCGGGTGGATGCGCGCCTCGAAGTTGCGATTGCCCGACAGCACCGCGGCGGCCACCAGGGCGTTGGCCTCGATCGCCTGGGCCACCGGCTCGGGCAGGGGACCCGAGTTGCCGATGCAGGTGGTGCAGCCGTATCCCACCGTCTGGAACCCCAGCTCGTCGAGGTCGCGGCTCAGGCCGGCCTTGTCGAGGTACTCGGTCACCACGCGGGAGCCGGGTGCCATGGACGACTTGACCCAGGGGCGCCGGGTCAGGCCGCGGGCGCGCGCCTTGCGGGCCAGCAGGCCGGCGCCGACCATCACCGACGGGTTGGACGTGTTGGTGCACGAGGTGATGGCGGCGATCACCACCGAGCCGTCGTGCAGCTCGTGGGCCTCGCCGTCGATCTCGCAGGCATACGAGGCCACCGCGTGCGGCAGCATCGCCACCGGCACCGCGCCACCCTCGTCCTTCCAGCGCTGGATCGCCTGCTCGGCAGCCGCGCGGCGCTCGGCGGGGACGGTGGGCTGCATCAGCCCGGGAAGGTTGAGCGCGAACGAGCGGCGCAGCTCGGTGAGCGGCACCAGGTCCTGCGGGCGCTTCGGTCCGGCCACGCTGGGGACGACGGTGCCGAGATCCAGCTCGAGCCGCTCGCTGTACTCGGGATCGGGGGCGTCGTCGCTGCGGAAGAGCCGCTGGGCGCGGCAATACGCCTCCACGAGGGCCACCTGCTCCGGCGTGCGGCCGGTGCGCTCGAGGTAGCGGAGCGTCTCCGCATCCACCGGGAAGAAGCCGACGGTGGCGCCGTACTCCGGGGCCATGTTGGCGATGGTGGCGCGGTCGGCGAGCGGCAGCGGCGAGAGGCCGGGCCCGTGGAACTCGACGAACTTGTCCACCACGCCGTGGCTGCGGAGCGCCTTGGTGACGGTGAGCACCAGGTCGGTGGCCGTGCACCCCGCGGGGAGCGTCCCGGTCAGCTTCATCCCGACCACGGTGGGGAGCACCATGAAGTAGGGCTGCCCGAGCATCACGGCCTCGGCCTCGATGCCGCCGACCCCCCAACCGACCACGCCGAGGGCGTTGATCATGGTGGTGTGCGAGTCGGTGCCGACCAGGGTGTCGGGATAGGCCGTCAGGGTGCCGAACTGCTCGCGCAACTGCACGGCCGGCGAGAGGTACTCGAGGTTGACCTGGTGCACGATGCCGGTGCCGGGCGGCACCACGGCAAAGTTCTCGAACGCGCGCTGCGCGAACTTGAGCAGCTGGTAACGCTCGGCGTTGCGCTCGAACTCCAGCGCCACGTTGAGGCGGAACGCCTCCGCGGTGCCGAAGTGGTCCACCTGCACCGAGTGGTCGATCACCAGGTCGCAGGGGACGACGGGATTGATCCGCTGCGGGTCGCCGCCCATGGCCGCCATCGCGTCGCGCATCGCCACCAGGTCCACCACGCACGGCACGCCGGTGAAGTCCTGGAGCACCACGCGGGCCGGCATGAAGGGGATCTCGCCCTGACCCGCCGTGGCCGGGCTCCAGGCCGCGATGGTGCGGACATGCCCCGTGTCCACCACGCCGTGCCCCGCGTGGCGAAGGGCATTCTCGAGCAACACCCGGATGGAGAAGGGCAGGCGCTCGAGGCGGCACCACCCCGCCTGTTCCAGCGCCTCCAGGGCGTGGTAGCTGCCGCTCAGGCCACCGGCCGCGAGGGTGCGCAAGTTGGCTGGCAGGTCGTCGTGCTTCATGAGGCGATGCGTTCCGCGCTAGAATGGACGTGATGGTGAACGGAAACTTAATCCGGTGAGGAGGCCGACGTGGGACGCATGAGCGTGCCGGAGGCGATCCGGCGCGTGCCGCCGGGGCTCGAGATCGTCTGGGATTCCCAGGGGCACGTGGGGCGCTATCCGGCCCGGACGCTCCGGCTGGCCTGCCCCTGCGCCGCCTGCGTGGACGAGATGTCGGGCCGGCCGTTGCTCGATCCGGCGAGCGTGCCGGCCGACGTGGGCGTCGCGGCGGTGGAACTGGTCGGCGGGTACGGCCTCCGGATTCGGTGGACCGACGGCCACGCCACCGGCATCCAGACCTTCGAGGCCCTGCTGCGGGCCTGCCCGTGCCCGCGTTGCACGGCGTGACCCCTTGGCCCCGTCGGTCCGTACCACTACCGTTTCTCGGTTCCCCGGGCCCGCTCCCCACCCCTCCCATCCAGGCCGCCGACGATGATCGGAAAGCGCTGGTGGATCGTGATCTGGTACGGGATCCTCCTGCTGGGGGTGGCCGGCTGCGTCATGGCGGTCAACTGGGGGCGCCACACCCACTGGAAGAACCTCGACGAGATCCTCCGGGGCGTGGGCACCATCACCTGCTCGGTCGGGATGCTGCTCCTGCTGCATGGCAGCGGCACCGGCGCCGCGCAGACGCTCCTCCTCGCGGCCCTGATCGCCTTCGTGATGGCCTTCATCATCGGCCGCGAACAGGACCGCCACGCGCGCCGACCCCCAGGACCCCAATGACCGTGCGATTCCCCCTGCTGAGCGCGCTCGTCCTCCCGATCGCGCTGGCCGCCGCATCGGTGGGCGACGCGCGTGCCCAGGATGGTGGACCGGGGACCGGCGGCGCGGTCCGGATCCTCCAGGGCCAGGTGGCCGCGGCGTCGCCCTACCGCGTGCTGGTGATCGGGGCCCACCCCGATGACGAGGACAACGACCTCATTGCGCTGCTTTCGCGCGGCTGGGGCGTCGAGACCGCCTACCTGTCGCTCACGCGCGGCGAGGGCGGCCAGAACCTGATCGGCGGCGAACTGGGCGCGGCGCTCGGCGTGGTGCGCTCGGGCGAGCTGGTCGCCGCGCGGCGGGTGGATGGCGGTCGGCAGTACTTCACGCGCGCCTACGACTTCGGCTTCTCGAAGACTGCCGAGGAGGTGTTCCGCTTCTGGCCGCGGGATTCGGTGCTCAAGGACATGGTCCGCATCATCCGGCGCTTCCAGCCGCACGTGATCGTCTCGGTGTTCAGCGGTACGCCCCGGGACGGGCACGGCCAGCACCAGGCCGCGGGGCTCCTCGCGCTGGAGGCGTTTCACGCCGCCGCAGACCGCGGTCGCTTCCCCGAGTTGGCCGCCCAGGAGACGCTGCAGCCCTGGGTCACGGCCAAGTTGTACCGCGACTACGGCGTGCAGGGTGGCATCGTGCTCGATGCCGGCGTGCTCGACCCTGCGACCGGGCACTCGCTCCACCAGATCGGGCGCCGTTCCCGCTCGCAGCATCGCTCCCAGGACATGGGCGCGCTCGAGGATCCCGGACCGGCGTCGGTGCGCATCGCCCTCGAGGCCGTCGCGCCGGGCGTGGTCGCCGCGCCCGACGATTCCCTCTTCGCGGGCATTGCCGCCGGACGCGACCGCTTCGACCTCCGCCACGAGGAACAACGCCGCATTGCGTCCGCCGGCGTGGTCCTCGATGCCTACGTCACCGACGCCGAGGTGGTGCCGGGCGAGCAGGAGCCGCTCACGCTGGTGGCCTGGAACGCCGGGCCGGCACCGGTGCGGGTGCGGTTCGCCCTGGCCCCGAGTGGAGGATGGCAGTTGGGCGACGACGCGGCGCGGTGCTTCGGACGCGACACCGTGCTGGCGCCTGGTGCACGGCTCGCCTGTCGCAGCGTGTTGCGGGTGGATCCGGACGCGCCACCCGACCAGCCCTACTACCTCCTGGAGCCGATGGCCGGTGCCCTCTACCAGTGGGTCGGGCAACGCGACGACTGGGGAGAGCCGTTCGCGCGTCCCTTGCAGGTGATGGCCCAGGTGCACTTCGCCGACTCGACGCGCGCCGGCGCAGCCATCGAGGTGACTGCCCGGCGCCTCGACCAGGGGATGGGTGAACTGCGCGATCCGGTCCATGTGCTCCCCCGCGTGGTGCTGGACGTGTCGCCGGGCCGGATGCTCTGGCCGCGCGGCGTGCGCACCCGGCCCTTCGCGGTGACGGTGGAACACGTCGCGGCCGACTCGACCGTGGCACGGGTGGCGCTCGACGTGCCCCCGGGGTGGACGGTGGACTCGGCCAGGACGCTGCGCTTCGGGCGCGAAGGGGAGCGGCGCACGGTGACCTTCCGGGTCACGGCACCGCCGGACGTGCGCGATGGCGAGGTGACGCTCCTGGCCATGGCCGACGTCGGCGACCAGCGCCTTGCCCTGGGCGTGCGGCGCGTGAACTATCCCCACATCCGGCCGCAGCCGCTCTTCTTCCGCGCCGAGGCCGGGGTGACGGTGGCCCCGGTGCGCTTCGCCACCGCCCGCCGCATCGGCTACCTGCGCGGTGCCGCCGACGCGATTCCCGAGGCAATGCAGGCCGCGGGCGTGGCGTTCCGGCTGCTGGAGGCCGGCGACCTCGAGGGCGCGGCCCTCGACTCCCTCGACGTGGTGGTGATCGGACCCCGGGCCTACGAGACCAGCGAGCCGCTGCGCCGCGCGCACCCGCGCCTGCTGCGGTTTGCCGAGCGCGGCGGCACGCTCATCATCCAGTACCAGCAATACCAGTTTGTCGAGGGCGGCTTCGCCCCGCTGCCGATGACGATCAGCCGGCCGCACGACCGGGTCACCGACGAGACGGCCGCGGTGCGGTGGCTCCCCGGGGCGGAATCCGTGCGGCGTGCGCCGAATCGGCTCGAACCGTCGGACTTCGACGGCTGGATCCAGGAGCGTGGGCTCTACTTCGCGGGCACCTGGGATGCCGCGTGGACGCCGCTGCTCGAGATGGCGGATCCGGGGGAGGCGCCGAAGCAGGGTGCGTTGCTGCAGGCGCGCTTCGGCCGCGGCACCGTGGTGTACACCGGCGTGGCGTTCTTCCGGCAGCTGCCCGCGGCCGTGCCCGGTGCGTGGCGGCTGTTCGCCAACCTGCTGGCGCTGTGACATGCACACGGCGAACGGCGAACAGCGAACGGCGGAACATCGGCTTGACGGGGCTCGACCGATCCGCGCCGCACTGAGATCCTTCCAGCCGTTCGCCGTTCGCTGTTCGCTGTTCGCCGCGTTGCTGGGTTGCTACACCGACGGCCGCGAGCCGCTCACCCTCTACTCGCCACACGACCGCGCCCTGTTGGGCAGCGTGGAGGAGGCGTTCGAGGCCAGCCATCCCGACATCGACCTGCGCTTCCTCGACATGGGCAGCCAGGAGATCCTCGACCGGCTCCGCTTCGAGAGCCCCAATCCCGTGGCCGACGTCTGGTTCGGTGGCCCCACCACCATCTTCGCCCGCGGGGCAGAACAACAGTTGATCGAACCGGCGCGCCCCAGCTGGGGCGACGCGGTGGACTCGACCGGGGTCGGGCCGGGTGGGGTGTACTGGCCGGTGTATCGCACCCCGGCGGTGATCGCCTACAACACCAATCTGGTCCCGGCCGACTCCGCGCCCCGCGACTGGGACGAGGTGCTCGGCCCGCGCTGGCGTGACCAGGTCCTGATTCGGGATCCGGTCGCCAGCGGCACCATGCGCGCGATCTGGGGGTTGATCATCTACCGGGGGATCGTGGCGACCGGCGACACCGCCGCGGGGATGGCCTGGCTGCGCCGGCTCGATGGGCAGACGCGGAGCTACGCCCTCAATCCCGCGATCCTCGACCAGAAGCTGGCGCGCGGCGAGGGGAGCATCACCCTCTGGGACCTGCCCGACATCCTGATCGCCCAGTCGCGAGGACTGCCGTTCGGGTACAACTTTCCGGCCAGCGGCACCGTCGTGATTGACGATGCCATCGCCATCGTGCGGGGCACCGACCACCGGGCGGCGGCGGAACAGTTCCTCGAGTTCGTGGGCAGCGTGGAGATGCAGGCCCTGGCCGCGGAGCGGCATTGGCGCCTCCCCGCCCGCCGCGACCTCCCGCTCGACCGCCTGCCGGCCTGGGCGGCCGACGTGGAGCGGCGGATGGTGACCGCGCCGATGGACTGGGACCTTCTTGCCCGCGAAGGGGCGGCCTGGATGCGCTACTGGGATCAACGCGTGCGCGGGACCGGGGGCGCGCCGTGAGTGCCGTGCGCCTCGAGGGCGTGGCCAAGCGCTTCGGCACCACCGCGGTGGTGCACGACGTGACCCTCGACGTGGCCCCGGGCGAGCTGCTGGCGCTGCTCGGCCCCAGCGGCAGCGGCAAGACCACGCTGCTCCGGTTGATGGCGGGGTTCGAGTCCGCCGACGCGGGGACCATCCACCTCGACGGACGCGACGTGACCGCGCTCGATGCCCTCGGCCGACGCTGCGGGATGGTGTTCCAGCACTACGCCCTCTTCCCGCACCTCTCCGTGCGCGAGAATGTGGGGTACGGCCTGTCGGACCTGGGGCTCGACGCCGCGGCACGCGACGCGCGCGTGCGCGAGGCCCTCGCGATGGTGGACCTGGAGCCGCTCGCCGACCGGGCGATCGCGGCACTGTCCGGCGGCCAGCAACAGCGGGTCGCCCTGGCCCGTGCCCTGGCACCGCGCCCCGCGGTGCTCCTGCTCGACGAGCCGCTCTCCAACCTCGACCCCTCGCTGCGCGAGCGGACCCGGCGCGAGCTCCGCGACCTGGTGCGCCGCATCGGGATCACCACGATCCTGGTGACGCACGAGCAGGAGGAGGCGTTCGAGCTGGCCGACCGGGTGGCGCTGCTCCTCGGCGGGGCGCTCGTCCAGGTGGGGGCTCCCGAGGAGCTCTACCAGCGGCCCGCGAGTGCCGCGGTCGCGCGCTTCGTGGGACGCTCGGCCACGGTGCCGGGCCAGGTGGTCGCCCACGTGCACCCGGGACTCAAGGGGACGCTGGTGGCGGCCCTCGGTGGCGAGTTCGAGTGCACCGGCGATCCCTCGCTGCGCGGGGCGGTGTCGCTGGTGCTGCGGCCCGAGGCGCTGGTGGCCAATCCGGCCGGCAAGGTGCTCGGCCAGGTGATGCGCCGCCGCTTCGTGGGACACATTGACTACCTCCTCGTCGAAGTCGGCGGGCACGAGATCGAGGTGATGGCGGCACCCCAGGCCGTCCGCGTCGGGGAGCTGATCCGCTTCGCCCCCACCGGCGTGGGGGCGCACGCCTTCGCGCAGGACGACGCGTGAGCGCGGCACTCAAGCGCTGGTGGCCCCTGCTGCCGCTGCTGATGATGGTCTGGCTCGTGGTGGAACCCCTGGTGCTGGTGGCCGGCGATGCGTTGCGCGGCCCCGGGGGCTGGACCCTCGACGCGGTGCGGGCCTTCCTGCGGGAGCCCAACGAGTGGCGCGCCGCCTGGAACTCGCTCTGGCTGGCGCTCGCCAGCGTGGTGCTCGCGGTGAGCCTCGGCACCGCCCTGGCACTGGTCACCCGCCTCACCCGGTTCCCGGGGCAGCGGGCCGTGTCGGTGCTGCTGGCCCTCCCGGCCGTGCTGCCGCCGCTCGTCGGCGTGGTCGCGTTCCTCTTCCTGTATGGCGAGAGCGGCATCCTCTCGCGCACGGTGATGGCACTCACCGGGGCGGAATCGGCCCCGTGGCGCTTCGAGGGAGCGTGGGCCATCCTGCTGATCCACGCCACCACGATGTACGTCTACCCCTACCTGCTGGTGCGCGGCGCCCTGGCCACCTTCGATCCGGCACTGCTCGAGGCGGCCGCCTCCCTGGGTGCCTCGCGCACGCGGGCGGTGCGCACCATCCTGTTGCCGCTGCTCCGGCCGGCGATCGGCAACGGTGCCTTGCTCGTGGCCCTCTCGTCCCTCGCCTCGTTCTCGGCGCCGTACGTGTTCGGTGGGGGCTTCCGCGTGCTGCCGACGCAGCTGGTGTCCACCCGGCTCAACGGCGACGTGTCCATTGCCATGGTCGAGACCCTGGCCCTGGTGGGACTCGCGCTGGTGGCGCTGGCCATGGCATCGCGATTGGGTGGTCCGGGAGTGCGCGGCGTGGGCAAGGGCGTCAGTCCGGCCCCGCGACGGCGCGCGGGGAAGGGGCCCCTCGCCTCCATCGCGGTGTGGGGGTGCACGGCGTGGCTGCTGCTGCCGCACCTGGCCCTGCTCGTGGTGTCGTTCGTGCCGACCGGCGCATGGACCACGACCGCATTGCCGCAGGACTGGACGGTGAGCAACTATCTCGCCCTGGTGAGCGAGCCGGCGCGCTGGCGCCCGTTCGGCACCTCGCTCTGGATGGCGGGTATCGCGGCGGCCGCGGCCGCGCTGCTGGCGCTGCTCGTGGCGGTGGCGGCCCGGGATCCGGCGCGCCGGATGTCGCGCTGGCTGGAGGCATCGCTGGCGCTGCCCTGGGCCGTCCCGGGGACGGTGTACGCCATTGCGCTGGCCACCATGTTCTCGGTCGCGCAGCCGGCGGCGGGACGCCTCGTGCTGATCGGCACGCTCTGGTTGCTGCCGCTGGCCTACCTGGTGCGCGGCTTGCCCATCGTCGGCCGGGCGATGGTGGCGGCCATCCGCGCGCTCGATCCCGCGCTCGACGAGGCCGCGGCCTCGCTGGGCGCCTCACCGGCCCGCACCTTCCGCACCATCACCCTGCCGCTGCTGATGCCGGCCCTCGCTGCCGCCACGGCGCTGGCGTTCGTCACCGGCCTCGGTGACTTCATGGCGTCGGTCATCCTGTACACCTACGACACCCGGCCGGTGTCGCTCGAGATCCTCGGCGCCATCCGCCAGGGCGAGATCGGCGTGGCGGCGGCCTACGGCGTGGTGATCGCGCTGTTGTCCACCGGGGCCTTCCTGCTGGCGGAGCGATCCGGGACGCCGACCGCGTGACCGCCGCGCCGGGAGACACGCGACGCGACCAGTTCCGCCGGCTCAGCGTGCTGATCGGCATCTCGTTCGTGGACATGCTCGGTTTCTTCCTGATCCTGCCGATCCTGCCGTACTACGCGCTGGAACTGCACGCCACCCCCGAGATGGTGGGGTGGATCATCGCTGCGTTCTCCATCGCCCAGCTCGTGTCGGCGCCGCTCTGGGGGCGGGTGTCGGACCGCTACGGACGCCGTCCGGCGCTGATGATCGGGCTGTTCGCGTCGGGTGTCGCCTTCGTGGTGTTCGCCTTCGCCGACACGATCCCGCTGCTCTTCGTGTCGCGCCTGGTGCAGGGTGCCGGGGGCGGCACCACGGCGGTCACCCAGGCCTACGTCTCGGACACGGTGGCGCCGGGCGACCGTGCCCGCGCGCTCGGCTGGCTGTCGGCGGCCACCGCGGCCGGCGTGATGCTCGGGCCGGCGGTCGGCTCGGCGGCCACCCACATCGGCCCCGCGGCGCCGGGGTTGATCGCCGCGACCCTCTGCCTCCTCAACGTGGTGGCGGCCTGGAAGTGGCTCCCGGAGTCGCGCCGCCCCGAGACCCACCCGGCGCCGCGGCGCCCCGTGTGGCACGCCGCCGCGCAGGTGGTGATGCATCCGCGCGGGCCGGCCCCGCGGCTGGTGTGGATCTACGGCGCCGGCATGCTCGCCTTCTCGCTCTTCACGTCCGTGCTGGCGCTGTGGCTCCATGAGCACTTTGCGGTGACCGAGGCGGGCATCGGGTACTTCTTCGTGTACACGGGGCTGTTGTCCCTGGTGATGCGCTCCCTGCTGCTGGGGCCGGTGGTGGACCGCCTCGGCGAGGGCGGCGCCATTCGCCTCGGGACCCTGGTGCTCGCCACGGGGCTGGTGCTGATTCCGGCGGCGCCGTCCATCCCGGTCCTGGTGCTCATCATGGCCGCGATCCCCATCGGCACCGCGCTCCTCTTTCCGGCCACCACGTCGCTGCTCTCCCGGGCGGCACCGGTCGGTGAGCTGGGGACCACGATGGGGGTGGCGCAGACCTTCGCGGGGATGGCGCGCGTCGTGGCCCCGATCGGGGGCACGGTCGCCTTCCAACGCCTGGGCATCCATGCGCCCTTCCTGCTGAGTGGCCTCACGATGGGGGCGGTGGGGTACGTCGCCTGGCGGATCACCCGTCGCACCTGACCGCCGTCCCGTCGGACCCCGGGAGGGGTTATCATCTTTCCGATGCTCACCAAGCCGCTTCCCGACACCAGTGCGGGCCTCGCCGAGGCCACCTGGGATGAGATCGCCCTGTGGTACGACGAGCTGGCCGCCGCGCCGCTCGATGCCGCGTCGCTCGAGGACTGGCTCGCCACCTGGTCGCGGCTCGACGAGCTGGTGACCGAGGCCGCCTCGCTGGCCATGATCGCCTACACGTCGGACACGACCGACGCGCGCAAGGAGGCGGCACACCTCCGCTTCAGCACCGGCATCCTGCCCCGGCTCGAGGAAAAGGAAGTGGCGCTGGCGCGGCGGCTCGTGGAGCTCGGGACCGACCGTGCCGACCTGCAGACGGTGGTCCGCCGCTTCCGCACGGCCATCGGGATCTTCCGCGAAGCCAACGTCCCCCTGGTGGCGGAAGCCGAGGGCCTCGCCGCGAAGTACCAGCAGATCACCGGGCAGATGACGGCGCCGTGGGGCGGCGAGCGGGTGCCCTTGCCGCGGCTGTCCCCGTTCCTCAAGTCGCGGGACCGCGAGGTGCGGGAAGCGGCGTGGCGTGCATCGGTGGCACCCTACGTCGCGGCGCGCGACGAGCTGGCCGGGCTGTTCGATCGCATGGTCACCTTGCGCGACCAGATGGCCCGCCACGCCGATTTCGCCGACTATCGCGACTATGTCTTCGCGGCCAAGTGCCGCTTCGACTACACGCCGGCCGACACCGAGCGGTTGCACGATGCGATCGAGGCCACCGTGGTGCCGGCGGTGGCCCGGGCCCTGGCCGCGCGCCAGGCGGAGCTGGGCCTCGCCGCGCTGCGCCCGTGGGACACGGCGGTCGATCCCTGGCGCCAGGTGGCGCCGGTGCCCTATCGCGACGTGGCCGACCTGCAGCTCACGGCCGCGCGGATCTTCACCGCGATCGATCCCGAGCTGGGCGGCCAGTTCCGCACCATGGTGCACGAGGACCTGCTCGACCTGGAGTCGCGGGAGGGCAAGGCGCCGGGCGGCTATTGCGACACGCTGCACGCCCGGGGGCGGCCCTTCGTGTTCATGAACGCCGCCGGCGTCCCGGAGGACGTGACCACGCTGCTGCACGAGGCGGGGCACTGCTTCCATGCCTTCGCGTCGCACCAGCAGCCGTTCATCTGGCAGCGGCACCCCGGTGCCGAGTCGGCCGAGCTGGCCTCCATGTCCATGGAGCTGCTGGCGGCGCCGCACCTGGCCGCCCCGGTGGGGTACTACAGCGAGGCCGACGCGCTGTCGGCACGCCTGGAGCACCTCGAGGACCTGCTGCTGTCGCTGGCCCACATCGCGTCGGTGGATGCCTTCCAGGCCTGGATCTACACCCATCCCGATGGGCGCGACGCCTCGGCGCGCGACGCGGCGTGGTTGCGGATCCGGGAGCGGTTCGAACCGGGCGTGGACTGGAGCGGCCTGGCGCCCGAGCGGATCGCCCGCTGGTACCGGCAGCTCCACATCTTCCTCTACCCGTTCTACTACATCGAGTACGGCATCGCCCAGATCGGGGCGCTGCAGGTGTGGCGCAACGCGCGCCGCGATCCCGCCGGGGCGACCGCCGCCTACCGGCGCTTCCTCGCCCTCGGGGCCACCCGGCCGTTGCCGGAGCTGTATCGGGCGGCCGGGGCCGAGTTGTCGTTCGACCGCGCCCTGCTGGCCGAGCTGGTGGCGATGGTCGAGGACGAAATGGCCGAGCTCCGGGGGGCGCTGGCCCGGGCGGCCTGAGCCGTCCGGATTGCGCCGGAGGGGGGCCGGGGACAGATTGTCCCCGCCTGCGGGACCTCGGGGCAGACTCGCATCAGGAGCGTGGATGGCGAAGGAAGAGGGGATCGAGATGGAGGGCGTGGTCCAGGAGGTCCTGCCGGACCGGAACTACCGCGTCCTGCTCGACAACGGCCACACCATCCTTGCCTATGCGGCGGGGAAGATGTCCAAGTTCAAGATCCGCGTCCTCGAGGGTGACCGCGTGAGCGTGGTGCTGTCGCCCTACGACCTCACCCGCGGTCGGGTCGTCTACCGGCACAAGTAGGGGTCGGCACCGCCCTGCTCCATCCAGCAGGCCATCCCGGAAATGCCACGACCCCGGCGCAGCGCGCCGGGGTCGTGTCGCATCATTCCGCCAGGTTCACGGAGCCTTGGTGACGTTCTCCGCCGCGGGGCCCTTGGCACCCTGCACGATGTCGAACTCGACGCGATCGCCCTCGGCGAGGGTCCGGAAGCCATCCATCTTGATCGCGCTGTGGTGGACGAAGCAGTCCTTGTCGCCGCCCTCGGGGGTGATGAACCCGAATCCCTTGGCGTCATTGAACCACTTCACGGTGCCGGTGCTGCGTGCCATTGCTGCCACTCCTGATTGGTGGGCCACGGCCCCGCGCCCAGAGTGGACACGCGGGGATGCCGGAATGCGGCGGAAACAATCTGGGAAGCGCCGTGCCGGGTGTCAAGCACCGCGGCGCCTCAACTGTTGCCGAGGATCCGGGCGGCCAGCCGCGCCAGCTCGCCGCCGCGGCGGCGCAGTCCCTGCTGCGCGGCTTCCTCGATCGCGCTGCGGAATTCGCCCGCGGAGGCCCAGCGCGCCTCCACGTCGTTGCGCAGTGCGCGGGCCAGCACCGCGGAGAGTGCCTCGCTCACGTCGGGGCGCGCCTCGGCCAGGTCGGGGACCACGTCGGCCGTCTGCTTGGCCAGCACCTGGGCCGGCGTGAGCCCGGGAAACGGCACCCGGCCGAGGAGGGCGAAGCAGGCCACCGCCGCCAGCGAGTAGAGATCGGTCCGCTGATCCACGCGCTCGCCCAGCAGCTGCTCGGGCGACGCGAACTGCGGGGTGCCGCTCTGCGAGGTGGCGCCCCCGAACTTGGAGGTGCCCCGCAGCGCCAGCGCGAGGCCGAAGTCGGTGATCCGCACCGAGCCGTCGCGCTCCAGCAGCATGTTCTCCGGCTTGATGTCGCGATGCACCAGGCCCAGCGCGTGGGCGTGGCCCAGGGCGGAGAGCGACTCGCGCAGCAGGCGCAGCACCGCATCCACCGAAAGCGGTCCCTCGCGCTCCACGAGCTGCGCGATGTTGGGACCATCCACGATCTCCATCGTGTACCAGAGCAGCCCCGAGCGCCCGGCGATGTCATAGATCGAGACGATGTTGCCGTGATTGAGCCGGGCGGCCAGTTGCGCCTCGCGGCGGAACCGCTCCACCACCGATGGGTCGGCCGTGAGGTGGGGGTGCAGCACCTTGAGGGCGACCTCGCGCTCGAGATGGAGGTCGCGCACCCGGTACACGCGACCGAACCCGCCGCGACCGAGCGGGGCGAGCAGTTCGTAGTCGTCGCCGAGCGCCCGGCGGAGGCGGGCCTCCCAGTGCGCGCCGGTGTGCTGCACCGCCGGCATGGAGGGCAACGACACCTGGGGCGCCTCGTACTCGCCCGCCTGCGAGGCGAAGTCCTCCAGCATCTCCGCCGCGGTGAGGAAGCGCCGGTCGGGATCGGGGGCCATGGCGCGCAGGATCACCCGCTCGAGCGCGCCGGGCACCACGCCCCGCACCGCCCGGGGCGAGACCAGCTGGCCCGGATCCTCCGCCGGCGGCGTGGCCGTGATGGCGTGGTAGAGGATGGCGCCGGTGGTGTACACGTCGCACGACGGGTCGCCCGGCTGGCCGTGGCGGATCTCCGGCGCCATGTACGCGAGCCCGCTCACCACCTCGCTGGCCGGAATCTCGGGGAGCGTCAGGTTGCAGAAGCGCAGGTCGGTGACCGTGCCGCGTCCCGTGGTGGACAGCAGCAGCGAGGCGGGCACGATGCGGCGCACGATCACCCCGTTGGCGTGGGCGTGCTCCAGGGCACCGAGCAGGTCGCGGGCCAGGGCGTGCGCGGTGGGGATCGGCCGGGGTCCCCGCGCTACGGCCTCCTCCAGCGACTCGCCATTCACCCAGTTGCCGACTCGGTACGTGAGCCCATCCACCACGGCCGCCTCGTACAAGTGGCGGATCGCCGGATGGTCGAGCCGCGCCAGGGCTTCGGCCTCCTTGAGGAACCAGCGTTGCAGCTGCTGGTCGTGCCCGAGGTTGACCCGGATCGAGACCGCGCGCTTGAGGAGCCGGTCGAAGGCGCGAAACAGGACGCGCTCCGCCGAGACGGCGACGACCTCCTCCAGGCGGAAGCGGTCGCCCAGCGCGGCGGTGATCCGCTGGTGGTCGGCGGCGTCGAGCGTGCGAGGGGGCATCGCCGGAAAGATACCGCTCAGGATCGGCGCCCGCGGGTGGCGAGCTCGGCGGCCAGGGTGCGCAGTTCCTCGCGCATCGGGTGCGACGGCCAGTCGAGTCGCCGGCCCAGGGCGGCGGCCAGGTCGTCGTACCACGCGCAGACCTCGCGGTGTCCCGCGAGGCCGTGCACCTCCAGGTACTCCACGCCGAGGCGCTCGATCAGCGCGATGGCGCTGCCGCACTCGTGGATCTCGTCGGCGCAGCGGATGTCGAGGGCCCGGGGCTCCATCGTCGCGAGCTGCCGCATCACCTCGCGCTTGCGCACCCGCCAGGGCAGCAGGGCGCCCTGCGGGTCGGTGCGGGGGGCGGATGCGTCGGTGGCCACGCCGAGCACCACCGGGCCGAAGCGGAGCCCGATGCGGTGCTCCATCTCGCCGCGCCGCTCGGGCGGCGTCGCCTCCAGCACGTGGTGCAGCACCGCGGCGACGACCGTGGTCTCGTCCGCCCCGTGGCGCACGAGGATCAGGGCCACGTTGGCGGGCGTGGCCAGCATCGGCAGCCGCGTGTGCGACGGCGTGCGCGGTGCGTAGTGCTTGGCCGCGAAGGTGAAGGCGTGGTTGATGCGGTCGTTGTAGCCGTGCATCAGGGAATGCCGAGCAGCTTGTGGGTCTGCAGCGAGAGACTCCAGCGCGGGTGCGCGAGACAGTACGCCACCGCGTCGCGCGTGTGACGTTCCAGGTCGGGCCCGTCCATCGGCTGCAGCAGGAAGTGCCGGAACGGCAGCTCGGCGAAGCGTTCCGGCATCGCGTCGGGCTGGGGAAAGACCAGCTTCAGCTCGTCGCCCCGGCGCTGCACCAGCTCGGTGTGCGCCTTGGGCGAGACGCAGATCCAGTCCACGCCCTCCGGCACCGGTCGCGTGCCGTTGGTCTCGATGGCCACCTCGAACTGCTCGCGGTGCAGCGCCTCGAGCAGGTCGGCATCGAGCTGGAGCGTCGGCTCCCCCCCGGTGCAGACCACGTAGGCCCGCTCGTGCCGGAATCCCGGCCAGCGCAGCGCCACGTGGGCGGCGAGCTCCGCGGCGGTCGCGAACGACCCGCCTCCCTCGCCGTCCGTCCCGAGGAAGTCGGTGTCGCAGAACTGGCAGGTGGCCCGATGGCGATCGGCTTCGCGACCGGTCCACAGGTTGCAGCCGGTGAAGCGCAGGAACACGGCGGGACGGCCGGCGTGGCGCCCCTCGCCCTGGAGGGTGTAGAAGCACGACTTGACCGCGTACATGCCGGAATGATAGCCGAGCCGGGGGAGCGGCGGCGAACCGCTAGCGTGGGTCGCCGGACCGGTCCTGGTACCGGGTCGGATCCGGGATGCCCGCCGCCACGAAGCCGTTGCGGCGCAGGATGCAGGCATCGCATCGCCCGCAGGCTCGCCCTGCGGCGTCGGGATCGTAGCACGAGGTGGTGCGCGAGAGGTCCACCCCGAGCGCCACCGCGCGCTGGATGATCGCGGCCTTGCCGAGGGCGGCGAGCGGCGCGTGGATCACGAGGTCGGTGAGGGTGGTGCCCAGGCGCGCGGCGTGCTGGAAGGCGGCGATGAACTCCGGGCGGCAGTCCGGATAGCCGGAGTAATCCACGGCGTTGACACCGAGGAAGATGTCGCGTGCGCCACCGACCTCCGCCGCGGCCAGGGCGTAGGCCAGGAAGATCGTGTTGCGTGCCGGCACGTAGGTGACCGGCACCCCAACCCCGATCGTGGCATCGTCGCGGTCCTTGGGGACCGGGAGGTCACTCGTGAGCGCCGAACCACCGAACTGGGCCAGGTCGATGTCAAGGATCCGGTGCGCCACCCCGGCGCTCGCCGCCACGCGGGCCGCCGCCTCCAGCTCGGCCACGTGCCGCTGCCCGTAGCGGAAGGTGATCGCCTGTGGGGCGAACCCGTCGGCCATCGCGATCGCCAGCGTGGTCGCGGAGTCGAGCCCCCCGGAGAGGAGGACGATGGCGGGGCGGGAGGGAGGCATGGCGGAGAATCTACCGCCACCCGTGACCCCTGCCGCGCCCCGCGTGCGCGTGTCGGTCAGGGGCAACCCCCATGCCCCGAACCCGGAGACTCCGTGATGCGATGGCGTCCCTTGTCCGTGATGCTGCTCGCCGCGTGCGGCGGCCGGCTCGACTACATCCCCCCGGCGCCGGTGACGGCGCCCGCGAACCAGGTGGAGGTGGCCACGCCGAAGGCCACCGTCTGGACGCGCCTCGTGGCCGAGCTCGGCCGCACCCAGTTCACCATCAACACCCTTGACCGGGAATCCGGGCTCATCAACCTCAGCTACCGGGGTGACCCCGAGCGGCACCTCGACTGCGGACAGATCACCTCCCGCGTCAAGAACCTCGCCGGCACGCGGAGCTACGTGTTTCCCGCGGCGCGCGCGTCGCAGCGCTATGAGCAGCTCGAGGGCGTGCAGCTCTTCAACGTCCATCGCCAGATGGCGCTCGAAGGCCGCCTCAACGTGGTGGTGGAGTC
Source organism: uncultured Gemmatimonadaceae bacterium (assembly GCA_964574665.1). Classification (GTDB taxonomy): domain Bacteria; phylum Gemmatimonadota; class Gemmatimonadetes; order Gemmatimonadales; family GWC2-71-9; genus Palsa-1233. The sequence goes on along the minus strand of CAZNOJ010000013.1, from coordinate 19,760 downwards.
GCTTGCCGCGCGCCGCACCCGGGTGTCGGTGCACGCCCAGTATCAGGTGACCCGGACCCTCGTGGCCACTCCGTGGGAGGGGGGCGATCCCCTGCGAGCGGAACACCGACTCACCTTCACCACCGGCGAGTCGGCGTCGTTCCCACCGGGCGGCACCACGCCGACCACCTGTCGCGGCACGGGCGCGCTCGAGGACGACGTGCTGCGCGTGGTGCGCTAGTCGCCGCCGCGCGGGGCGTCGTCGGGCCGGTCCGGCCACCAGCGCACGCTCCGGGCGGCGACGTAGCCGGCCACGCCGCTCGTCAGCTGCACCCGGTACCAGTCGCCCACCGCCCCCACGAGCCGCATGGTGTCGGTTGCGCGCAGGGTGTCGAGACCGATGGCGTCCGGGTCGGGCGCCTGGCGCAGCAGCTGCGCCAGGCGGAGCGGCAGGGCGTCGCGGCCCAGGCCAGTGGTGTCGGCGCGCAGGGCCGGAAGCACGCTGTCCACCCGACGCACCCAATGCAGCGGGTCGATCGCGCCGCCGGGGCGACGGTAGATCCCGAAGTGCAGGTGCGGTGGCGTGGTCCGCGCGTTGCCCGTGTTGCCGACGAAACCCAGGGTGTCCCCCGGGGCCACGACGTCGCCCTCGCGCACGGTGATCGCCTCGAGGTGGGCGTGGTACAGCGACTGCCCACGGCGCTCGTCGCGGAGCCACACCACGATCCCCCCGAGCTCGTTGGGCCGGGTGCTGCGCACCACGCCGTCCGTGGCCGCCACTACCGGCGTGCCGCGCGGGGCGAAGATGTCGATGCCGTGGTGCACCCGCGCCCCGCCATCGCGCTCGGCGCCGAAGAGGGAACGGATGGCGCGATTGCCGTGCCCCTCGACGGGAAAGGCCAGGATCGGCTCGAGCCGGAGCACCACCTCGAATCGCCCCTCGCGCAGCAGCTCCGGCTGGATCCGCAGCAACACGGTCTCGTCGCGACGACTCTCGTGCACCAGCAACATGTGGCCCGCGCTGGAGACGCCCGGGGGCAGCGAATCGGCGGTCCGCAGGTGTTCGTGTGGCGCATCCGGGTCGTCGCGCAGCCGGAACAGGTCCATGAAGAGGCGCGCGGGAAGCCCTTCGGCGCGGAGCTCCGCCACCAGCCGCTGGCCGTCGCGGAGGGTGAACTGGAGCGCCACCGCCCGGGCCTCGTCGCGGTGGTAGGCGCCCACCTCCCGATGCGGCAGTCTCGCCAGCAGGGGCTGTCGCAGGGCCGAGTCGCTGGCGTGCAGCCAATCGCGGCCGAGGGCGGTCGAATCGAGCCCGGCCTGCCGCAGGGCGGCGCCGTACCGCTCGTGCGGCGTGGCATCGCGATGCAGCAGGTCGCCCAGCGGAGTGCCTCGCGCGCAGCCGAAGCCGGCGAGTGCGAGCACCACGGTGATCCGCAGGGATCCCCGAGTGTGCCACGTCACAGCAGCACCGTGGCGAGGAGCGCCATCGCGGCCACCGTGGCCGCGGCGCCGAACAGGGCCATCACGCCGTCCTCCGCGATGGTTGCTAGTCCGAACGCGAGCAGGATCACGCCGGCCAAGTTCGCCGAGAAGGGGACCACCTCGGTCAGCGGCATCACGATGGCGAACCCGAGGGCCACCGCCGCGATGGCCCGGCTGGCGGATCCGGCCACCAGGACGCGCAGCCTGGGCTTGAGGAGGCGATCAACCCATCCGGCCGGGGTGCGCAGCCATCCGACGGCCTTGTCGAGCTTGCGACGCGCCACGGAGCGCTCGAGCAGCCAGGCCGGGAGCCAGACCGACTGCCGTCCCGCCACGATCTGGGCCGTGACGGCGATGGTGAAGAGCGCCGTGAGCGTCGGGATGCCGGGGATGTCACCCAGCCCGGGTGCCAGCACCACGAGTGCCGCCACCACCAGCAGCGGCCCGAAGGCGCGGCGACCCACTGCGTCGATGATGGCGCGCACCTTGACCCGCCTGGTGCCCCCCGCCTCCTCGACTGCCTGGAGCACCTCGGTCAGGTTGCTCGGCGTGCTTCCACCCATCGTCGCTCCGCGCGTGCCGTTGAGTGCAGGGACGCACGGCGGTTCGCCGCACGCACGCCCCGGCGCCCGGCCTCACCCGGCCACGGCGCGGCGCAGTCCGTCCGCAATGGCGGGATAGGCGAACCAGAAGCCGTCCTCCAGCAGGCGACGGGGCACGGCGCGCTGGCTGGCGAGCAGGGTGGCATCCGCCATTTCGCCGAAGAGCAGGCGCAGCAACGGGCGCGGAATCGGCACGAACGCCGGCCGGCCCAGCAACTTCGCCAGCTCGCGGGTGAACTGGGCGTTGGTGACCGGCTCCGGGGCGGTGAGGTTCACCGCACCCTCGAAGGTGGAGCGGGCCACCAGCCACTGGAGCGCGGCGATGGCATCGTCGAGTGCGATCCAGCTCATCCATTGGGTGCCGCTGGCCAGCTTGCCGCCGAGCCCCAGGCGGAAGGGCGTCAGCATCCGGGCCAGCGCGCCCCCGGTGCGGGTCAGCACGATGCCGGTCCGCGGGTGCACCACGCGAATCTGCACGTCGCGCGCGGGGTCGGCGGCGCGTTCCCAGGCCACCCCCATGCGGGCCAGGAAGTCGGTGCCGGGCGCCGATCCCTCATCGAGCAGGGCATCGCCCCGGTCGCCGTAGATCCCCACCGCCGACATGGACACCAGCGTGTGCGGGCGCCGCTCCAGGGCGGCCAGGGTGCGTGCGAGGAAGGCGGTGGCCCGGACCCGCGAATCCCAGAGCTCCTGCTTGCGGCGTGCGCTCCAGCGCGCGTCGCCGATCCCGGCGCCCGCCAGGTGCACCACCGCGTCGATCCCCTCGAGCGCGCGGGAGTCGAGCCGCTCGCGGACCGGGTCCCAGCGGATTCCGCCCGGCAGCACGTCGCGCGAGATCGGCACCACCTGGTGGGCCTCCTCGCGGAGTCGTGCCGTGAGGGCGGTGCCGATCAGCCCCGTGGCGCCGGTGATGGCGATGCGCATCGATGGTTACCGGAGGGTCACGGCGAAGTTCGCCTGATAGATCGTGGTGATCACGTCGTCCACGATCGACCCGGTCAGCGCCACGTCGCCCACCGCGGAGTAGTACATCCCGAAGTTGGCCGTGATCGAGAACCACTTGTGCACCGGCACATCGAGCCCGATCCCGAAGGTGAGCCCGGTGCCGGTGCCGCTCACCACGATGGGCGGCGATCCATCGAGGGCGGGAGTCTGCACGGTGGCGTTGGTGAGTCCCATGCCTCCCTTGAAGAAGACCCCGCTGCTCCAGGGGAACCAGAGCACCACCGGGGAGATCGCGGCGTTCTCGAAGGTGATCGGCTGGCCGGTCTCATCGGCGCGAAACCGTTCGTCGAGCAGGCCGAAGAACTCGACGCCCCAGAGCACCCGGCGGCTGATCCCGCCCCCCAGCCGCAGGTACGCGCTGCGGCCGTACGTGACGGTCGGCTCGGCGCAGGTGGCGCAGCCGAGGTGGATGTTGCCGCCGCCCCCGCCGGCTTCCGCCCAGAATCCGCTCCGCAGCGGGCGCTGCGCCGCGAGCGGGGTCACCGCCAGCGCCAGCAGGAGGAGGGGGGACGCGCGCCTCACTTGCCGAGGGCCCACGAGAGGAAGAAGCGGATGTCGGCGAACTCGCGCGTGTCGCGCTCGGCGTCGTCGGGCGTGGAGGTGCGGGTGTTCACGTCGGCGGCGAATCCCACGCCCACGTGCCGGCTGAGCGGCAGCTCCGCCTCCAGGCGGGAGAAGGTGACCAGGTGCTCCGCCGGCACGCCGCTCACGGTGTAGAGGTACTCCGCGCGATTCTTGAACGACACGAGGCGATGGTCCCGGCGCCACAGGTCGAACTCCAGGCCGAAGCCGAGCCCGGGGCCGAAGTCGTAGCTGCGGATGCCCACGCCGGCGTGCGGCGCGTCCACGGCACCCATCGGAATCAGGTTGCCCGACGCCCTGCTGTGCAGCATCCACGGGCCGGGCAGCGGGATGCGCGACAGCAGCCCCAGCTCGATGCTCTGCGCACCGTACGCAAAGACCGGCGAGTAGCTGCTGTAGGCGTAGCGCTGCGTCACCGCCAGGGCGTGCCGGCGCCGCGAGCCGGTCGAATTGAGCTCCACCTGGTACAATCGGCCGGTGGCCTCGAGCACGTTGAGCCCGCCGCCGTCGGGCGAGAGCTGCAGCCGCACGTCGAAGACGTCGAACGGCGCGTCGAACGACTGGTCGAGCGGATCGCCGTAGGTGGCGTCGAGCACCAGGGTGGGGCAGAAGGTGCACACGCCCACGCTGTCCTGGCCGACCCAGCGCACCGCCAGCTTGAGCCAGGCATCGAAGGCGTCCGGGGCGTCCGGCCCCGCGGCGGGCACCACGCGCGACCAATCGCCGCGGAAGAGCCGGTTCACGCCCTGCACCGGGTTGATCAACATGGCGAGGACTTCCTGGCCCACGCGCTGCGCCCCGGTGGTGGACTGGTCGAGCACGGCGGCGCTCAACCGGTGGGTCATCTCGCCGAGGGCGATCCCGCCGAGCGAGGTCAGGAAGAAGTCGTTGAGGGAGGGGCGATTGGTCTCGCCGAAGTACTCCCAGGTCCAGGAGCCGAGGAAGGCGAGGGGAATCGACTCCCAGAAGGTGAGGCAGTTGCTGCGGCCGGCGTTGAAGTACTGGGCACCGTGAAAGGGGTGCGAGAACATGTTGGTGGAGAAGCCGTTCTCGTCCCACTCCCAGCCGAGGCGGAGGTTGCGTGCCCAGGACTCGAAATTGACCCGCTGGGTCTCTTCGCCGAGGATCCAGGCATCAATCCGATTGACGAACAGGTTGACGCCCAACGCCTGGCCGACCGCGAGCTGGGGGCGGCGCGGGGCACAGGCGGGGAGCGGCCCGGGTCCGGCGATCCGCTGGGCTTCCGCCCGCACGGGAGGCAGCATCGGCCCCAGCGCCAGGATCAGCAGCAGGCGCGGCAGCCTCACCCGGCGGCCCGCTCGCGCAGCTGGCGCACCAGCAGGATGTCGGTCACGTTGTCGCGGGTGAGCAGCCCCACGAACCGGTCGGCCTCGTCCACCACCGGCAGGGCGTCGCGCTTCCCCTCGTAGAGCCGCCCCACGGCCTCATCGAACGGCGAGCCGACCCGGATGGTTCCGGTCTCGGCCGGCGTGCTCATGGCGGCGGTCACCGGCCCGTCGAGGCCGGCGCTGCCCACGCCCCGGAGCAGGTCGTCTCGGGTCACGATGCCAAGCAGGTGGCCGCCGTCGTCGAGCACCGGAAAGGCGCGCTGATCGGAGCGGGTGAGGACGCCGATCGCCTCGTCGATGCGCAGGGTCGGTGGGAAGATCCTGAGGTCAGTGACGGTGAGCCGGCCCGCGGTGAGGTCGCCGGCCAGCGCCCGCGTCTGGACGTGCTCCAGCTCGGCCTCGGCGCCGAGGAAGACGAAGACCGCGATCAGCATCAGGAACGGATTGTACTGCAGCCCCACGATCGCGAAGCCGATGGCCAGCGCCTGCCCGATCCGCGCGGCGATGCGGGTGCCCCGCAGCGACCCGAGCCAGCGCGAGAGGCCCGCCCGGAGCATCCGCCCGCCATCCATCGGGAAGGCCGGCAGCAGGTTGAAGGCGAGCAGGATCACGTTCACCCAGCAGATCGCCGCCAGCAGGGAAAGATCGCCGGCTCGCGCCGGGAGGAGATGCTCGCGCCCCTCCGCGAGGAACACCGCCGCCCCCAGCAGGATGACCAGCGCCAGCGTCACCAGCGGGCCGGCCACGGCGATCACGAACTCGTGCAGTGGCCGGTCGGGAAGGCGGCCGATCCGGGCCACCCCGCCGATCGGGGTGAGCAGCACGTCGGGGGTGGGGATCCCGTAGCGCCGGGCGGCGAGGATGTGGCCGAACTCGTGGAGCAACACGGAGGCAAAGAGCAGCGCCATCAGCAGCGACTGGTCCAAGGCCCCCTGGACGCCGGCGAGGCGCCAGCCGCCCCAGGCGTACCACGCCACCAGGACGAGGAGGGTCACGTGGATCCGCACCTCTGTCTCGCCCACCCGGGCCACCGTGAACGACCAGCGCATCTGTTCCTCCTCCCCGGCGAACATTAAACTTGGGGCCTTCCAAAGGTGCCGGCCCTCCGGCAGGAGCAGCCGATGGCCAGCAGCACCGTCCCGGTCAAGCAGCCGCCGATCGCCGACCCGGCCAAGTGGACCCACAAGGACGCCGCCAAGCTCTACGCCATGCCCGGGTGGGGGCTCGGCTATTTCCGGATCAACGACCAGGGCCACGTCACCGTGCACCCCGACGCCAAGTCGGAGCACGGGGTGGACCTGTACCACCTGGCGATGGACCTGAGCGCCCAGGGGGTGGGGCTGCCCCTGCTGCTCCGGTTCTCCGACATCCTCCGCTCCCGAATCGCGGAGCTGGCCGGCCGGTTCCAGGCGGCGATCGAGGAGTTCGGGTACACGGGGCGCTACACCACCGTCTATCCGATCAAGGTCAACCAGCAGCGGCACGTGGTGCAGGAAATCGTGGAATTCGGCACCCCCCACGGCGTGGGGCTGGAGTGCGGCTCCAAGCCCGAGCTGATGGCGGTGCTGGGCCTCAACGAGTCCACCCGGCACGTGATCATCTGCAACGGGTACAAGGACGAGGAGTTCATGCGCCTCGCCCTGATCGGCCAGCAGCTTGGCCACGAGGTGATCGTGGTGCTGGAGCAGGTGTCCGAGCTGGACGTGCTGCTCAAGGTGGCCGGCGAGATGGGAGTGGACCCGACGGTGGGGGTCCGGATCAAGCTGGCCACCGAGGGATCGGGGCGCTGGGCCAAGAGCGGCGGGGAGAAGAGCAAGTTCGGCCTCTCCGCGGTGGAACTGGTGGAGCTGCTCGACCGGCTCTCCGCCGCCGGCAAGCAGTCGATCCTCAAGCTGGTGCACTTCCACCTCGGCTCGCAGATCACCGACATCCGTTACGTCAAGGCGGGGCTGGAGGAGGTGGGTCGCTACTACGTGGAGCTCCACAAGATGGGGTTCCCGGTGCGCATCGTGGACGTGGGCGGCGGGCTGGGCGTGGACTACGACGGCTCGCGCTCGACCCGGCCGGCCTCGATGAACTACACCATGCGCGAGTACGCCAACGACGTGGTGTACACCATCGGGGGCGTCTGCCGGGCCGAGGACCTCCCGATGCCCGACCTCATCTCCGAGTCGGGACGCGCCATCACGGCGCACCACTCGCTGCTGCTCCTCAACGTGATCGACTGCGAGTCGCAGGTGGCGCCGCGCAAGGTGCCGCTCGGCCCCGATGCCCAGCCGCTGCTGCTCGAGATGCAGGAGAACCTCGAGGCGTTCTCCGCCGACCGGATCGAGGAGATCTTCCACGACGCGGTCTTCGGCAAGGAGCGCTCGCAGGAGTACTTCGCGAGCGGCGTCTATTCGCTCCGCGACCGCGCCGACGCCGAACAGCTCTACCTGATGACGCTCAACCGGGTGGCCGAGGCGCTGGGTGACGATCGCACGTCGTACCCGGAGATCGTGGCGCACCTCGAGACCACCCTGGTGGACCGCTACTTCTGCAACTTCTCGCTGTTCCAGTCGCTGCCCGACAACTGGGCGATCGACCAGCTCTTCCCGGTGATGCCGATCCACCGCCTCGGCGAGATGCCGACCCGCCGCGGTACCATCCAGGACGTGACCTGCGACTCCGACGGGGTGATCGACCGGTTCACCGGCGGACGGAAGGGGAAGCCCTCGCTGGAGCTGCACCCGTGGCGGGAGGACGAGCCCTACATCCTCGGGATCTTCCTGACCGGCGCGTACCAGGAGATCCTGGGCGACCTCCACAACCTCTTCGGCGACACCAATGCCGTCCACGTGCGGATCCGGGATGGCGGCTACGAGATCACCGACCTGGTGCACGGCGACACGGTGACGGAGGTGCTCACCTACGTGCAGTTCCAGGCGGCCGACCTGCTGGCCACCTTCCGCCGCAAGGTGTCGCGCGCCACCGGCCTGTCACGGCAGGACGCCAACGCGTTCATCGCCGACTACGTGGCGGGGCTGGAGGGGTACACCTACCTGGAGGGGGAGTCGTGAGTCGCGGGGGGCGGGGGGGGCGCCGCTCGCCCCCCCCCCCCCCCCCCCCCCCCCCCACCGGAG
>CAZNOJ010000013.1:0-11629 GCA_964574665.1 uncultured Gemmatimonadaceae bacterium | reverse complement strand
GGGGGGGGGTGGGGGGGTTACCCCGCCCGTGGGGTGGTTGTGTCGGTCGGGGTGGGGGTGGTGGCCCCCCCCCGCCCCCCCGCGACCCACGACCCGCGACCTACTTGCGCTTGACCATCGGCACGAAGCTCCGCTCGGCCGGGCCGGTGTAGATCTGCCGCGGGCGCGCGATCTTCTGCTCCTTGTCGCGCAGCATCTCCTCCCACTGCGCCAGCCACCCCGGCAGCCGCCCCAGCGCGAAGAGCACCGTGAAGTAGTCGGTGGGGTAGCCCATCGCCTGGTAGATCAGCCCCGAGTAGAAGTCCACATTGGGGTAGAGCTTCCGCTTGATGAAGTACTCGTCCTGCAGCGCGATCCGCTCCAGCTCGAGCGCGATCTCCAGCTTGGGGTTGAGCCCCGTCTGCGCGAAGACGTCGTCGGCCACCTGCTTGATCAGCTTGGCCCGCGGGTCGTAGCTCTTGTACACCCGGTGGCCGAAGCCCATCAGCCGGTCGCCGCCGCTCTTGACCTCCTCGATGAACTTCGGGATCCGGTCCTTGGTGCCGATCTCGTCGAGCATCCGGAGCACCGCCTCGTTGGCCCCGCCGTGGAGCGGGCCGTAGAGCGCCGCGATGCCGGCCGAGACCGCCGAGAAGGGGTCCACGCCCGAGGAGCCGACCGCCCGCACCGCCGAGGTGGAGCAATTCTGCTCGTGGTCGGCGTGGAGGATGAGCAGGATCTCGAGGGCGCGCTGCAGCACGGGGTTGGCCTGGTGCTGGCCGCCGATGCTGAACGTCATGTTGACGAAGTTGCCGATGTAGTCGAGGTCGTTGCGCGGGAACTCGAACGGCAGGCCCCGGGAGTGCCGGAAGCAGAAGGCGGCGATGGTGGGCAGCTTGGCGAGGAGCCGGATCCGCTGGATGTAGCGGTTGGCGGGATCCTGGACGTCCTTGGCGTCGGGATAGAAGGTGGACATCGCCCCCATCACGCCGAGCAGCATCCCCATCGGGTGGGCGTCGTAGCGGAAGCCGCCCAGGAACTTGATGATGTTGGTGTGGACGTAGGTGTGGTACCGGATGTCGCTGGTGAACTTGTCGAGCTGCGGCTGCGTGGGCAGCTCCCCCTCCGACAGCAGGTAGGCGACCTCGAGGAACGACGCCTTGTCGGCCAGCTGCTCGATCGGGTAGCCGCGGTACCGGAGGATCCCCTTGTCGCCGTCGATGAAGGTGATGGCGCTCCGGCACGCCGCGGTGTTCATGAACGCGGGGTCGTAGGTCATCATGCCGAAGTCGTCGTCCTGCACCTTGATCTGCCGCAGGTCGGTGGCCCGGATCGTGTCGTCGGTGACCGGCAGCTCGTAGGCCTTGCCGGTCCGGTTGTCGGTGATGGTGATGGTGTCGGCCACGGGAGGTCCTTGTGGTGCCTTGGTCGCGGGGGACGTGCGCTCGAGGTCCCGGGAAGATACACCCGCACCGCCCCCACTTGCGGATGCGCGGCGACGTGGCGTTTCTCCGCCGATGCACGCGACCGATGCGCCCTCGCCCGCCGCGCGACGCGAGGGATTCCTGGTGGGAGGCGCGGTGGGCGCGGCCCGCGCGGCAGGCAGCGCCCCACGCGGTCGGCGGCACGCGGCCGTGGCCCTCGGCGACGCCCTCCTTGAAGAACTCCTCGGCGGCGGCGTGGACCTGCGCCGCCTGGCCGGCCGCTGGGTGCGCTGGCATCGCGACGACGGCTTCGGCGCCGACGCGGCGCTCGCGGAGGCCCTCGCCCACCTCGAGGCATTCGATGCGCCACCGCCGCGCCTCGCGGCACCGAGCGCCTGGGCCCTCGTGGCGGCACTGCCCGCGGCCCTCGCCGCCGCCTCGCCGCGTTCCATGGTGTCGGGGGCCTTCCACACCGCGCGCCTGGTGGATCCCGATCCGGTGGCCGGCCTCGCGGCGGTGAGCGTGGCCGTGGCGGCCGCTCGCTACCTGGAGGGAAATCGCGACGTGATACCCGAGGTGCTGGCCCTGCTGCGGAGCAACAACGCGCCCGCCGCCGTGTACGATCGGATCGCGGACATCGTGCGATTGCCCAGGGCGCGTGCCGCCCCGCCCGGTCCGGGGACGCCGGCGCTCGACGTGGCGGCGTGGGCGCTCCGCATGGCGGAGCACGAACGCGACGGGGTGGCCGCCCTTGAGGGTCTCGCGCACGCCGGCACGACCGCGACGGCGGGCGCCGTCCTGGGTGCGCTACTGGGCGCGCGCGACGGCCTCGCATCGTGGCCTGCGCACTGGATGCCGGCGTCCGACCCCGACGTGGCCGGCCGACGTCGCGTGGCCGAGCAGCTCAGCGCCTGACGGGGCTCACCAACCGGCGGCGATCATCGCCGCGAGCCAGAGTCCTGTCCCGAAGACCAGGTGCGTGGTGACCGACTTGGCCCGGGCGCGCCACGGTGCGCGCGCCCGCCGCGCGGCGAGGCCGAGTCCCAGCGCGGGCTGCAGGATGGCGAACGGCAGTACCACCGTGGCCACGCCGAAGCCGATCGCGGGAAGGGCCGTCGGGTGTGCGGCCCAGCCCGGGTGCAACAGCAGGAATGTCGTGCCGAGCACGGCACCGATGCTCCCATGGGCAAGCCAGCCCACGGCACATTCTGCGGGTCGCGGGGGCGAGTCCGCGATGGGGCGATGCACCACGCGACCCGTCGGCAGGTGCATCACCCAGCGGCCCAGGTGGCAGTAGTTGAGCGAGGCGATTCCCGCGGCTCGGCGCAGCAGCAGATTCCACAGGTCCATCACCGCGGTGGCCGCGACCCCGAGCGCAGCGCCCTGGAGCAGGACGGTCATGCGGCCCCCGTGGTGAGGGTCGGGACGAGGCGGCGTGACTGCACCGTCCCGCGCCGGATCACCCACTCCGCCACCACCAGGTTCAGCACCCAGCCCAGCCCCATCATCGCCGCGCGCGGCGCGCCGTCGGGTGGCGCATCCTTCAGCACGGCCCAGGGGAGGTGGGTGAGGACCTGGGTGCCCGCGCCCATCCCGATGGCGTAGGCGCGCACCATCCAGGCACCGTGGTCGGCGAACGCGCGGCGACGGATCGCATCGAGCCCCAGGATCAGGGACACCAGCATCATCGTTCCGAACAGCAGCCGTTCGAGGTACACGGCCAGTCCGTCGCCGACGGCCCACGGGAAGGTGGCCGTCATCCAGAGCCCCGTGCCGGCCACGAGGAACCCGGCCGGGATCAGCAGACCCCCCGCCATCCGGTGCCACCGGCGATGCCGGCGCCGAAAGCCGGGCGCGAACTGGAAGGCGCCGAGCAGCGCGTAGATGACGGCCCCGACGACGTGCAGCATGACCGGGAGCGGCTCGGCCACGAAGCGCGCATTGGCCGGGGTCACCATAGGATCACCCGCGAGCTCCGCCACCCGCACGGCACCGGCCAGCGTCGGCACCAGGGCCAGCACCACGAGTCCCGCCGGAATCATCCACTCGCGGCGCATCAGCGGCTCGGCCGGGCGAGGGAGACCGATGCCAGCACCACGATGTCGTTGCGCGAGGCACCGGGTGCGCCCAGGACGGCGCGAAGGCCGGTGAGGTAGTCGCGCACCTCGAGGCGGACCCCGAGGCGACCCACGCCCAGTTGGCCACCCACCGCGGCGTAGCCGGCCACCTGGTGCGTGGCGTCCCGGTCGAGCGCGCGATGGTTGGCCACTTGCACACCAGCCCCGAAGCCGGCGAAGCCGCGGTAGCGGACACGCGCTCCCCGCTGCCGCTCCGCGGTGCGGAACTCGAGCCCCACGTCGGTGGTGAAGAGGTCGAGCTTCGGCGACGCGGCAAGGGAGAGGTCGCGGCCCCGGGCCCAGGCGAAGGTCCCCGTGAAGGCCACCCGCGGCTCGATCCGCCACGCCACCTGCACCGCGTTGAGGGGTGCGTCTGCCAGCATGCCCCGGCCGTCGCCGGTGGGGAGGAGCTTGCCGCCGGGGAAGCGGACCTCGACCCGACCCCCCTGGGCATGGGCGGAGCTACTGGCCAGCAAGGTGGCGGCGAGCAGGGCAGCGTGGCGCAGGGTGCGGATCATCGGTCGGCTCCGGGTCTGGCCCCGCAGGCGGGGCGGTGTTAGTTTATGTCGTACACAATACGAGTGTATGATATACACAGTTTACCGGCTGTCACCCCCCCCCGGGGTGGGGGGGGCGCATGGCGACCACGCGGGAGACGGGGCTGGGTATGGGGAAGGGGAAGGGGAAGGGGAAGGCGGCACGGCAGGCACCGGAGGAGCTGCATCACGGCGCGGTGATGACGGCCGCGGCGCGGATTGACCCGGTGCTCCGGGAGCGGAGCGCGCTCCTGTGGGCGGACCGGCCGCCGTCCACCCGGGGCCCCAGGCCCGGCCTCAGTCGGGAGGAGGTGACGGAGGCGGCCATGGCGCTCGCTGGCGAGGAGGGGATCCCCGCCGTCACGATGCACGCCGTCGCCAAGCGGCTGGGGTACACCACCATGGCGTTGTACCGGTACTTCCCCAGCAAGGAGGCCCTCTACGACGCGATCGTGGACGCCGGCCTCGGCTCGCCGCCGGTGCCCGAGGAGGGCATCTCCTGGCGGATGGAGGTCACGCGCTGGTCGCTCGCCAAGCGCGACGTCCTGATCGCGCGGCCGTGGCTGGCGGAGTTGCCGTTCGTGGCGGCTCCGCACGGCCCCAACTGGCTGGCGTGGCTCGAGGCGCTGGCCCGGCCGCTGGCGCGCACCGGCCTCTCACCGTCGGATCAGGGGCAGGTGATCTCGATCATCGACGGGTACACGCGCGGTGCCTCGGATACCGTGGTCTCCCTCGCCCAGGCGCGTGCCCGCGGCATCACGGCCCAAGAGTGGGCGGCGGCGGTGGGCGCCGACCTGGGGCGCGCCGTGGGCGACCCGCGCTTCCCGGCCTTCGCCGCCATCATCACCGCCCCGCCCGAGGCGAAGCCGTTCACGATGACGGAGTCGTTCGCGTTCGGGTTGGAGCGGATCCTGGACGGGATCGAGATGTATGTCGAACGGGTGAGAAGTGAGTCCTGAGTCCTGAGAGGAGCACCTCAGGACTCACTCCTTGTACGCCTGCTCCCCCGCCTCGATCCGCACGGTGAACCAGTTCTCCCGTGGCGGCAGCGGACACGGCGACGCGGTCGTGAAGGCGCAGTCGGGATTCCGGGCCAGGTTGAAGTCGAGCACCGTGCGCCCCAGCGAATCCGCGAACGGCACGTCCACGAACCGACCCGCGGGATAGCTGCCCTTCCCGGTGGTGCCGTCACGGATCACCACCAGCATCGAGCGGGCCCCGCGCCCCTTGGCATACGCCGTGAGGCGCCGCTCCTCACCGCCGATCTCGGCGACCACGGTCCCCGCCACGCGCCGTGGCAAATCGAAGCCACGCACCGTGGGGACGGCGCGCCAGTCGTCGTCGGCCGGCTCGAAGCGCGCCGTGAACCGCCACGCCGGATCCAGTGGCCAGCGCGTGACGCCGGTGAACCGCTGGCGCGCCGGCGTGAGCGTGTCGCTGATCCAGACGGTGACCGTGGCCGCGTCCCATCGCGCGGTGATCCGATAGGCGCCATGCCATGCGCTGGCGCCGTCCACCTCGGGACGGTCGCGGATCGCCAGCGTGGCCGACTCGCGGAGCGCCTTGGCCCCCACCCAGAAGACCCGCGCCGGGCCCACCAGCCGGAGCGAGTCGCCCGAGGTTTCCAGTCGCCCGAGCCGGGTCGGGGCCATGGGCCCAGGTATCACGCACGCCGAGGCGGCGTCGCCGCCGATCGTGGCGGGGAGGCGAGCGGCGTCGAGCCGGCAGAGCCCGGTCTGCGCGATGGGGCCCATGGCGCTCACCAGTGCCTCGTCGCGGATGGCCATCCACTGCGCCGTCTCGTCGCGCCATGCGGCCGTGTCGAACGCGGCGGTCGCCATGGGCGGCGGCGCATCGGGGGCGCAGGCGCCCAGGGCGAGGAGGAGCCACGGCTGACGCATCATCGAAGGCTACCGCTGTCGGTGTCGCGGCGGAACCGCGTCATTCGCCGAGGACCTTGATGATCACTCGCTTGCGGCGCTGGCCGTCCCACTCGCCGTAGAAGACCCGCTGCCACGGACCGAGGTCGAGGATGCCGGCCGTGACGGGGACGATCACCTCGTGGCCGATGGTGAGCGAACGCAGGTGGGCTGCGGCGTTGTCTTCGCCGGTGTCGTTGTGTCGGTAGCGTGCCGGATCCCAGGGGGCGATGGTGTGCTCCAGCCAGTGGAGGATGTCGTGCCAGAGCCCCGACTCGTGATCGTTGACAAAGACGGAGGCGGTGATGTGCATCGCCGAGACGAGCACCATCCCGTCCTGGATGCCGGAGGCCGCGACCTGTTCGGCCACGTCGTCGGTGATGTCAATCAGCTCCTGCTGGCGCCGGGTCTCGAACCAGAGGTAGTGGGTGTGGGCTCGCATGCGGCACTCCGTTCGGGGTGGGGGGAAGATGGTGGGGTTCCGGAAACGCCGGATACACGCCACCATTCGGGGCCCCCGCCGTTGCTTCGCAAGGCGGGGCAAGCCGTCGCCCTCTACCAGGCCCTGCCCATGTCACTCACCACCCGCGTCCTCGTCGGTCTCGTCGCCGGCCTCGCGCTCGGCATCGCCCTGGCCGGATGGCTGCCGGAGTCCTGGCAGCAGGTGGCGGCCTGGATCGAGCCGATCGGCACCATCTGGACGCGAGCACTGCAGATGATGGTGATCCCGCTCGTGGTCACGCTGCTCTTCACCGGGGTGTCCTCCGGAGGGCGCGGACTCGGCACGCTGGGGCTCCGGGGGATCGCCTTCTTCGTCATCACGCTGGGGCTCGTCGCGGCATTCACCCTGGCCGTGGCGCCGGCCATCTTCGCCCGGGTGCCGATTGATCCAGCCGCGGCGGCCGCGCTCGCCGCCGACAGCACGATGCCGAACGCCCAGGTGCCCTCCTTCCGCGACTGGCTGGTGGGGCTGATGCCGAACAACCTGCTGACCGCGATGACGACCGGGGCGATGCTGCCGATCATCGTGGCGACCCTGATGTTCGCCGCCGCGGCCACCCGGCTTCCCGAGGAGGTGCGGCACCGCCTCGAGCACGCCGCCGAGGCGATCGGGTCGGTGACGATCATCGTGGTGCGCGGGATCCTCGCCCTGGCCCCCTACGGCGTGTTTGCCCTCGCCGTCCCGCTGGCACTCCGCCTCGGCACCACGGCACTCGGGGCAGTGGCGGTGTACGTGGTGGTGGCCGCCGCGCTCAACCTGGTGGCCATCGCCGCCATGTATCCGCTGGTGGCCCTCCGCGGCGTGTCGTTCCGGCGGTTCGCCCGGGCCCTGGCCCCGGCCCAGGGGATCGCCATCTCGGCGCGCTCCTCGCTGGCGGCGCTGCCGGCCCTGATTGACGGCGCGAGCTCGCTGGGGATGAACGAGCGGGTGACCGGCTTCTTCCTGCCGTTCTCGGCCTCGCTCTTCCGCCTCGGCGCCGCGGTGGCCCTGCCGGTGGGCGTGCTGTTCATCGCGTCGCTCTACGGCGTGGACCTCACCACGGCGCAACTCGTGACGGTGGCGACCACGTCGGTGCTGCTGTCCTTCTCGGTGCCGGGGATCCCTGGGGGGTCGATCCTGATCATGGCCCCGGTGCTGCTGGCGGTGGGCCTTCCGGTGGAAGGCATCGGCATCCTGCTCGGGGTGGACACCATCCCCGACATGTTCCGCACCACGGCCAACGTGACCGGCACCATGACGGCAGCGGTGGTGCTGGAAGGCCAGGGCCAGCCGGCCTAGGCAGCCGGCTCACCGGCTGCCGCTCACCGCGCGGAGCCGGAGGCCTTCTCCGCGAGCTTGCTCGGTCGGACCCGCTTGCCCCGCGCATCGCCCACCACCTTGGTGATCGCCGCGCCAAGCAGCACGACCTGGGCGGAGTAGTACACCCAGATCATCACGATCACGACCGACCCCGCCGCGCCGTAGGCCGAGGCCGGGGAGGTGTGCCCCAGATACAGCCCGATCAGGCGCTTGCCCAGTGTGAACAGGAGCGCGGTAATCGCCGCGCCGAGGGCCACGTCGCGCCACGAGAGCCGCACGTCGGGGAGGACGCGGTAGATCAGGGCGAAGACCCCGGTCACCACCAGCAGCGAGAACGCCGTGTTGAGGAGATCGAGGAGCGGGATCCCGGGAAACCGGAGGGTGGTCCACGCCCCCGCGGCGGACAGCCCCGCATCGATCGCCAGCGACACCAGCAGCACGAAGCCGAGGGCCACGATCATCCCGAAGGCCTGGGCGCGATTGATGAGGAAGCGGGAGACATCCTTGCCGGGCTTGGCCTTCACCTGCCAGATCTGGTTGAGCGCGCCCTGCAGCTGCACGAACGCGCCCGTGGCCCCGAGCAGGAAGGCGATGCCGCCGAGGATCGCGGCGAGCACGCCGCGATCGCCCTCGCGCGCGTTCCGCAGGAGGGACTCCACCAGCTCGGCGCCGCGCTGGCCCACCAGCTGGTCGATCTGTCCCACCACTTCGCCGCGCACGGCCTCCTCCCCGTACACGGCGCCGGCCACCGCGATCACGATGACCAGCATCGGGGCGAGCGCAAAGAGCGTGTAGTAGGCGAGCGCGGCACCCTGGCGCCCGGCGTCCGCACCGGACCAGGTGCGGAGCGCGGCCAGCGGGTGCTCCAGCAGCTCGCGCATGCGGCGTGGCAGGGGCATGCCCAATGATACCCCGCCGTGGGCGCCCTCAGCGCGGGGTCACGACCCCCCGCTCCAGCCAGGCGTGCTCGCCGGCCACCACGCGCTGCGCGACGCGGTACGTCGCCACGTCGTCGGGACCGTAGATGCCGCGGAACAGGTCGCCCACGCGCCGGCGGGCGTGGCGGCAGAAGATGTCGGCGAGTTCGGTGGCCCCCGCGTTGCCCGACGTGGCCTCGGCGCGGGCGCGCGAGATCACCGCGGCCATGGCGAACAGCTCGGCGCCGATGTCCACCAGGCGGAAGAGCACCGACTGCCGGTGCTCCAGCCGGGGGCCGAAGCGCACCATCGCGTGGAACAGCACCCGCGCCAGCTTGCGCGAGCGGCGCTCCACGAAGCGCATGTGGCGGGCGAGGGCGCCGAACCGGCCGAGTCCGAAGGCACGATGCCCCAACCAGAGCGGCGGATACCAGGTGGCGTAGAACGCGGCGGCGCGGAGGAAGGCCCGCGACTTGGTGCCGAGCGTGGCCTTGGGGTCGATCAGGTCGCCGGCCACCGCCAGGTGGGTGTCCACCGCCTCGCGCGCGATGAACAGCTTCATGATCTCGCTCGACCCTTCGAAGATCCGGTTGATCCGGTTGTCGCGGTACATGCGCTCCACGGGATCGGGCCGTTCCCCGCGGAGGCGCAGCGAATCGGCGGTCTCGTAGCCGCGCCCGCCCCGGATCTGCAGGCAGTCGTCAATCACCCGGTCGGCCCGCTCGGTGTTCCAGAGCTTGGCGATCGCCGCCTCCAGGCGGATGTCGGTGTCGCCGCGATCGGCGAGCAGCGAGGCGAGTTCACCCACGGCTTCCATCGCGAAGGTGTCGGCCGTCATCCGGCCCAGCATCTGGGCCACCGCGTCGTGACGCCCGATCGGGGAGCCCCACTGCACCCGCTCCGCCGCCCAGGTGCGGGCGATGCGCACCGCCTGCTTGCAGCCGGCGGTGGCGGAAGCCGGCAGGGTGAGCCGTCCGGTGTTGAGGGTGGTGAGCGCGAGCTTGAGGCCCTTGCCCTCGCCCCAGATGACGTTCTCCACCGGCACCTTCACGTTGGTGAATCGGAGCACGCCATTCTCGATGGCCTTGAGCCCCATGAATGCCAGCCGGTGCACCACCTCCACCCCGGGCGCGTCGGTCTCCACGATGAACGCGGTGATCCGCTTGCCGGTGCGCGCCATCACCACCAGCACGCCGGCCACGGGACCATTGGTGCACCAGAGTTTCTCGCCGTTGAGCAGGTAATGGCTGCCGTCGGCTGCCAGTTCGGCCGTGGTGCTGAGCCCTGCCGGGTCGGATCCGACGCCGGTCTCGGTGAGCGCGAAGGCAGAGATCTCCCCCTGGGCGAGCCGGGGGAGGTAGCGGCGCTTCTGTTCCTCGGTGCCGAAGAGCAGCAGCGGGACGGCAACGCCAATCGACTGGGAGGCCGAGAGCAGGGCGGTGAGCGACCCGTCCTGCGAGGTGACCAGCCCGATGGCGCGGGTGTACATGAGCTGCGAGAGGCCGAGCCCGCCGTATTCGACGGGAATCTTGATGCCGAGGGCCCCCATCTCCTGCAGGCCGTGAACCACGTGCGGCGGCAACTGCCCCTCGCGGTCGATCGCGTCGCTGTCCACCTGCTCGCGGAGGAAGCGGCCCAGCGCCTCGAGGAACGGCTCGGCGCGGGCCACGTCGTCTGCGGATGGCTCGGGGAAGGGATCAATGAGGTCGAGCAGCAGGCGGCCGGCGAAGAGCTCGCGCACGAATGACGGTTGGCTCCATTCGGTCTCGCGCGCCGCTTCGGCGGCGGCGCGGGCTTCCTGCGCGGTGGGCGAAGGGGTGCTCATGGGCGGCTCCGTCGGGTCGGGGCGCCGGTGGTGGCCAGGGCCGCCGCCAGCAGGGTGGTGATGTGCTGCTTGCGCGCGGTGCGGAAGGCCGGGGCATCCATGCGGAGCCCCACGCCGGGCACGGTGGTGTCGCGGTGCAGCACGGGAAACCAGGTGAGGGCGAGCAGGGAGAGGGCCAGGTGACGCGCCGCGGCGCGCGGCAGGCCCAGCTCGGTGGCGAGCGCCTCGACGGCGCGGGCACCCACCGCGAGCCCGGCCTTCGACGGGACCGGGTCGGGGCCCTCGCCGAGGGCCTCGCGGTGCATCAGCCGCACGAAGGTGGGGTGAGCGGTGGCGAAGTCCACATAGTCACTCACCACGCCCGCGAGCACGTCGCCCGGCGGCGAGCCGCTGCGCTCGGCGCGGAGGCGGCCGGTGCGGACCGCCTCGTGCGCCTGGCCGAAGCAACGGTCGAGCACGGCGCGGTAGAGCGCCTCCTTGGATCGGAAGAAGTACCCCGGTGTGCCGCGGGAGACGCGGGCACGCTGGCCGATCTGGGCGAGCGAGGTGGCGTGGTACCCCTGCTCGGCAAAGAGCGCCTCGGCGGCGTCGAGGATGGCGGTGCGGGAGCGGAGGGCGTCGCGCGGGGCGGGTGCAGGCATCGGGGTCCCGGGGGCTTGCTTGTCAGCCAGCAAGTTAACCCCGGCGGCGATGGCGGGGAAGCGGGCCCCGGGTCAGGGCAGGGACTGGAGCGCCTCGAGGAGTTGCTGGTCGGCCAGGCGGATCTGCCGGAGTTGGTCGCTGAGGGGCCCGGTGGGGGCCACCTGCGCGCCAAGGCGCAGCAGGTCGCGCCGGATCCGCTCGAGGGCGGCGATCGCGGCGTCACGATGCTCCACCAACCGGTCGCGCAGGGCGGCTGCCTCCGGCTCTCCCGCCATGCCGGCCGACTCGAGCAGCGCGATCCGCTCGCGGACCCGGCCCACCCGCCGTTGGAGCCGGTCTGCCAGCGCCGGGACTTCGCCCAGGGCGTGGCGCTGCGGGGCGGGCAACGCCGCACACAGGTCGCTGATCCCCACCTGGAGCATCACCTCGGTGGGGCGGTGCAGGGTGTGCGGTGCCTCGACCTGCTTGC
>CAZNOJ010000012.1:0-38571 GCA_964574665.1 uncultured Gemmatimonadaceae bacterium | reverse complement strand
GATTCGGACCTCTACAACGTCACCGGCGTGGTGCGCACCGATGACGGGCGGTTCGTGGTGGCGAGCACGAGGCCGCTCAAGGTGCAGGTCTACCGCGCCGACGGCGCGTCGGTGCGCGCCCTGGGGCGCAGCGGGGCCGGTCCGGGTGAATACCAGAACTCGGTGAGCCTGCAGCACTGGCCGGGCGACTCCGTGCTGGTGTATTCGCACGGCACGCGCCGTTGGATGCTGTTCGCGCTCGACGGGGCGCTGGTGCGGGAATGGCCGCTGGAGGCGAACGGCGCCCTGCCCAATCGGGTGATGCTGGTGGGCGGCGCGTATGCGATCGGTGCGCCGGGCGCCGAGGCGCCGTGCCACGCCGCGACGATCCGGCGCCTGGCCCCGCTCGACCAGCCGTTCCGGCAGGTGCTCGTGGACCCGCTGGGGAACATCGGGCTCGGCGAGCCCAACCGCGATGACTGGGTGCTGCACTCCCGCGACGGCACGCCCAGGGGAGTCCTCGCCCTGCCCGGCGTGACGCCGACGCAACTGGCCGGCAACCTCATCGTGGGCATGCGGGAGGACGACGAGGGGTTCAGCGAAGTGGTGGCGGTGCGCGTGGAGGGGCCGGGGTTCGGCACGGGCCCGCGAGCCCCGTCCTGCCCGGCGCCGCGGATCTCCGGGGTGCCCGCCGCTGCGGTGCGCACCGACATGCGCAACGCGATGACGATGGCCGAGGCGTACTTCGCGGACCACGGCCGGTACCCGCGCTCGCTCGAGGAGGTGAAGGCGATGTTCCAGTTTTCCCGGGCCAATCAGGGACAGTTCCTCCGATCGGCCGAGGGTGGGTATGCCTTCACCGCCTGGGATCCGGAGACCGGCTTCCGCTGCCTCGTGTCCGTGGGGTCGGCGATTCGCGGCTACCCCGACGGGCACCTCGGCTGCGGCACGTGACACGAAACCCGCCCGGTCCCCGTGTCGTCGTGACGGCTCCCCTGGCCGGAGACCCCATGCGCATTGCCTTGCTGGCGTCGTTGCTGCTGCCGGCGTCGTTGGTGGCCCAGTATCCCGATCCCGGCACCTACAGGGGACGGGCCCAGTTCGTTGCGCAGGACCAGTCGGTGCCGCTGCTCCTCGAGGTCGAGCGTGCCGCGGATAGCACCGTGGTCCGCCTCCGGCAGGAGGGCCAGGACCCGATCCCGCTCGCCACGAAGCAGGTCACCTCCGGGGGTTTCACGATCGGCTTCGGCAACCTCACCTGCCCCTTCGTGCTTGCCAACGAGCAGTGGGAAGCGGTGTGCTCGGATCCGTTCGACACGCCCCAGTTCACGCTGATCTTTCCGCGGCGACCGGAGGCCACGCCCCCCGGTGGCTGACGCGTGACCGGCGCCGGTTCCAGCCGACGGCCGCGCGTGGCGCGGGGTCGCGGCGACGTGCTGCAGCTCCGCGTCGAACTGGAAGGGATCGCCCCACCCGTCTGGCGCCGGCTGCTGGTCTCCGACCGCGCCACGCTCCTCGAATTGCATGACGTGATCCAGGCGGCGTTCCAGCAGTCCGATCACGCGATGCACCAGTTCCTCCTCGACGGCATCACCTGGCACGATCCCGAGGGCGCCGATCCCGCGGCGCCGACCTCCACCGACGCCACGACCCTCGACATGCTGGACCTCGGCGCGGGGGCGCGGATGCTCCACGAGGCGGAAGGCGGCATGGCCCGGTGGCGGCACGTGATCACCGTCGAGGAGCGCGCGGCGCGGTTCGTGGGCCAGCGCATCCCGGCCTGCACCGCGGCGGGGGGTGCCTCGCCGCCGGAGGGGATCGACTCGCCCGACCGCTACCGCGCGATGCTGGCTGCGATCGGTCACCCGGGTCATGAGCTGCATGACTGGCTCCCGGAGGACTTCGATGCCGGGTATGCCGACCTGAATGCGATCAATGCGGCGCTGGGGGAAGTGCCGCGGTCGTAGTGCAGGAAGGAGCGAACACCCTCGTCCCGAGGGCAGCGAGGGACCTCCGGTGCTGCCCATCGGGAAGGGGTCCCTCGCTGCGCGCGGGACGAGGTCCCACGCTACGCTCGGAAAGAGGTCCCGCGCTGCGCGCGGGAAGAGGTCCCTCGCTGCGCTCGGGACGAGGTTCCTCGCTGTGCTCGGAAAGAGGTCCCTCGCTGCGCTCGGGAAGAGGTCCCTCGCTGCGCTCGGGACGAGTACATTGGTGTGCGCCCACCCGCCCGGAGCCTCATCGATGCGCTGCTTCATCTTCGGCCTGCTGTTCGTCGCGGCATGCACTCGGCCCTCGGACGACGCCGCCGACCTGATCCTCACCAACGCCACCGTGTACACCGGCGACTCGACCCGCGCACCGGTGCAGGCGGTGGCGGTGCGCGGCGACAGCATCATCTACGTCGGCGATGCCGCCGGCGCCGAGGCGCTGCGCGGGCCGGGCACGGAGGTGGAAGACCTGGCGGGGCGGTTCGTGTATCCCGGCTTCGTGGACGCCCACGCGCACTTCGGCGGGATCGGCCAGCGCGAGCTGGTGCTCAACCTGCAGGGGATCAACAGCAAGGACGAGTTCCTCGCCAAGGTGGAGGAGGCGGTGGCGCGCACCCCCGCCGGCGAGTGGGTGACCGGCCGCGGCTGGATCGAGACGTTCTGGGATCCGCCGGTCTTCCCGACGCGCCATGACCTCGACCGGATCGCCCCCAACCACCCGGTCTTGCTGACCCGCGCCGACGGGCATGCGTCGATCGCCAACTCCGCCGCGCTCCGGATCGCCGGCGTGGCCGACACCACCACGGCGCCGCCGGGCGGGGCGATCAACCTGGACAGCGACGGCCAGCCCACCGGGATGCTGATTGACGCAGCGCAGGGGTTGGTGCGCCAGCACGTGCCCGACCTGACCGACGCGCAGCTCGACCGCGGCCTGGAGCTCGCCTCCGAGCGCTCGGCGCGGCTGGGCTGGACCCAGGTTCAGGATGCGCACGGCAGCTGGGCCGAGGTGGAGCGGATGCGCCGCCTGCTCGCCGACGACCGGATCAAGGTGCGGATCTACAAGGCGATCAGCGGACCGGGCGACGACGCCGACACGCTGCTCGCCCGCGGGCCGCTGCCACCGGAGTTCGACGGGCGCCTGGTGGTCCGCACCATCAAGGTGGTGATGGACGGGGCGCTGGGCTCGCGCGGGGCGGCGCTGCTGGAGCCGTATCGCGACGATCCGCACACGCGCGGCCTGATCACCACCGACACGATCGCCCTCAAGGGGATGCTGGAGCGCGCGCTCCGCGCGGGGATCCAGGTCGAGGCGCACGCCATCGGCGACCGGGCCAACCGGATCCTGCTCGACATGTTCGCGGTGGCGCTGGCCGCGGTGCCCCCCGCCGAACGGGCGGTGGCGGAGCCGCGCTGGCGCAACGAGCACTCGCAGATCGTCCACCCCGACGACTTGCCGCGGTTCCGCGACCTGGGCATCGTGGCCTCGATGCAGCCCTCGCACGCGATCGGCGACCTCCACTTCGTGCCGGCCCGGATCGGGGTGGAGCGGACCCCTGGCGCGTACGCGTGGCGCACGCTGCTGGACCTGGGCGTGCCGGTGGCCGGCGGCTCCGACGCCCCGGTGGAGCTCGGCGAGCCGATGATCGAGTTCTACGCTGCGGTGGCCCGCAAGGACCTGCAGGGGCGCGACGGCCCCGGCTGGCACCCGGAGGAGGCGGTGAGCCGCCACCAGGCGCTGCGGATGTTCACCTGGTTCCCGGCCTTCGCGGCGTTCGCGGAGGACCGCGGCGGCACGATTGCGGTGGGGAAGCGGGCCGACTTCACGGTGCTCGATCGCGACATCATGACGATTCCGGCGCCGGAGATCCTGGAGACCCGCAACGTGATGACGGTGGTGGGAGGGCGGGTGGTGTACCGGGCGACGGGCGACGGGCGACAAGCGACAGGCAGGTGAGCCGAAGGGCAACCGGCCCCGTCGCCCGCGTCCCGTTGCCAGTCGCCCGTCGCCTGTTGCCCGTCGCCAGTCGCCCGCAGTAGCTTTCCCGCCGTCCAGCGAACGGAGGCGGTGGTGCTCTACTACATCGGGATGGTGATGGCGGGGATCGGGGCGGCCACGCTGATCGGCGCGCTCACCTACGTGACCCTGATGCTCACCGGGGTGATCATGTCGATGTTCGCCTTCACGGCGGCGCCGGTGCTCGACAAGGTCTTCAAGGAGAAGTAGGCTCGCCGGCCGCCGACTCGGGGGTGCTGGCCGACCGCAGCGCCCCCTCGTAGTTGATCTTCGCGCCCACCAGCATCTCCCGCAGCCCCCGGACCTTGATCTGATGGCTCCCGGTCCGACGCAGCAACGTCCCCATATAGCCGAACGTATCACCGAGGGCGGTCACCCCCAGGGTCGACGCCTGGGCCTTGAGCTCGTCCAGCGTCCGCTGGGCGGCGCGGACGGTCATGTCGTCGGCCTGGTGGGAGGCCATCTGCTCGATCACCCGGTGCAGGCGATCGAACTTGGGGGGCAGGGTGCCCAGCCAGGCGAGCTGCGCCTGTTGCCTCGGGGACAGCTTGTCCGCCACGGGTGCTCCTGTTCCACGGTGAAACTCGGGATGTCGCCAGCCGTCCGGTCGCGGTGCGCCTCCCCGACCCAAGATAGGCAGCCGCGATGACGCTTTCCGATCTCTCCATCCGCCGCCCGGTGCTCGCGGCGATGATGTCGCTGGCGCTGGTGCTCTTCGGGGTGCTGGCGTACCAGCGGTTGCAGGTGCGCGAGCTCCCCGACATCGACGCGCCGATCATCTCGGTCTCGACCACGCTCCGCGGCGCCAACCCGCGGGTGATGGAGTCGGCGGTGACCGACATCCTCGAGGAGGAGCTCTCCTCGCTCGAGGGGCTGCGCACGCTCACCTCCACCAGCAGCGAGCAGCGGTCGAACATCGTGATGGAGTTCACGGTGGACCGCGACATCGAGGTGGCGGCGCAGGACGTGCGCGACAAGGTGTCGCGGGTGCGGGGGCGGTTGCCGCTCGACATCGAGGAGCCGGTGGTGGCCAAGCAGGACGCCGATGCGCAGGCGTTCTTCTACCTGGCGCTCACCTCCACGTCGCACGACCTGCTGGCGCTGTCCGACCTGGCCGACCGGATCGTCAAGCAGCGGATCCAGACGGTGCCCGGGGTGGCGCGGGCCAACATCTTCGGCGAGCGCCGCTACGCGATGCGGGTGTGGCTCGACGCCGACGCGCTGGCGTCGCGCGGGCTCACGGTGCAGGACGTGTCGCAGGCGATCCGGACCCGCAACATCGAGGTGCCGGCGGGCCGGATCGAGTCGAGCCAGCGCGAGTTCACCGTCCGGTCGCTCGGCGAGCTGCGCACCCCGGTGGAGTTTGCCGACCTGGTGGTGTCGCAGAGCAACGGGGCGCTGGTCAAGCTGCGCGACGTGGCGCGGGTGGAGCTGGGCGCCGAGAACGACCGCTCGGCGATCCGCTACAACGGCGAGGCGTCCATGGGCCTGGGCATCGTCCGCCAGTCCACGGCCAACGTGATCGACGTCTCGCGGGCGATCCGGGCCGAGCTGCCGGCGATCCAGGAGGCGCTGCCGCCCGGGGTGACGCTGTCGCTCTCCTTCGACCAGTCGCTCTTCGTGGTGGACTCGATCCACAAGGCGCAGAAGACGCTGCTCGAGGCCGGGCTGCTCGTGGTGGTGATCATCTTCCTGTTCCTGCGGAACCTCCGCGCCACGCTAATCCCCGCCTTCGCGATCCCGACTTCGATCATGGCGGCGTTCGCGGTGATGCAGGTGATGGGCTTCTCGATCAACAACTTCACGCTGCTGGCCCTCACCATCGCGATCGGCATCGTGGTGGATGACGCGATCATCGTGCTGGAGAACGCGCACCGGCACCAGGAGGAGCTCGGCAAGGACCCGGTGACCGCGGCGATCGAGGGGACGCGCGAGATCGGCTTCGCGGTGATCGCGACCACGGCCTCGCTGGTGGCGGTGTTCGTGCCGCTGGCGTTCCTGCGCGGCAACACCGGGCGATTGTTCAACGAGTTCGGGATCGCGCTGGCCGGCTCGGTGGTGGTGTCGGGGTTCGTGGCGCTGACGCTCACGCCGATGCTCTGCGCCAAGATCCTGCGGGTGCCCAAGCGCCACGGCGCGGTGTACAAGGCGCTCGAGCGCGGCTTCGACCGACTGGCCACCGGCTACACGGCCCTGCTCCGCCGCGCCGTGACCCACCCGGCCCTGGTGCTGGGCGGCACGCTGGTGCTGCTGCTGGCGGCGTTCGCGGTGTTCCGCACGCTCAAGCGGGAGTTCCTCCCGGCCGACGACCGCGGGGTGATCATGGCCAACGTGATCGCGCCCGAGGGCGCGACGCTGGCCTACCTCGACCGCTACCAGGGCCAGGTGGAGTCGGTGATGCGGGCCCAGCCCGAGGTGGAGACGGTGTTCTCGATCCTGGGACGCGGCGGCTCGCCCAACGGCGGCTTCGTGGTGACGCGGCTCAAGCCGTACGACGCCCGCGAGCGCACGGTGGAGGAGATGCTCCAGACGATCCGGCCGGAGCTTTCCCGGATCACCGGGGTGATGGCCTTCGCCAGCAATCCACCGGCGATCGGCGGGCGGGGCCAGCCGATCGAGTTCATCGTGAAGCACCCCGACTACGACTCGCTGCTGGTGGCCAACCAGCGGCTGCTGGCGGCGGCCCGGGCCATGCCCGGCCTGGTCAACGTGGACACCGACCTCAAGGTGAACAAGCCGGAGCTCACGGTGGCCTTCGACCGCGACCGCGCCGAGGACCTCGGCGTGTCGGTGAGCGACGTGGCCACCACGCTGCAGACGATGCTGGGCGGCACCCGCGCCAGCACGTTCACCCGCGAGAACAAGCTGTACGACGTGCTGATGCAGCTCGACCCCACCCGGCGCGCCACGCCGCAGGACATGTCCTCCCTCTTCGTGCGCGGCAATCAGGGCCAGCTGGTGCGGCTCGACGCGGTGGCCACCGTGGCCGAGGCGACCGGGCCGCGCGCGGTGGCGCACTACGACCGGGTGCGGGCCTTCTCGCTCTCGGCGGGGGTGTCGGGCGGGTTCACCCTCGGCGAGGCGATTGATTCGCTGCGGGCGGTGACGGCGCGCGAGCTGCCGGCCGGCACCACCATCGCCCTGGGCGGCGAGGCCCGCGAGCTGGCCGAGAGCGGCAACGAGCTGCTGCTGGCGTTCGGCCTGGCGGTGCTGGTGGTGCTGATGGTGCTCGCGTCGCAGTTCGAGTCGCTGGTGCATCCGTTCACCGTGCTGATGGCGGTGCCGCTGGCGGTGGTCGGCGCGATCTTCACGCTCAAGCTCACCGGCTCCACGGTCAACCTCTATTCGCAGATCGGCATGATCCTGCTGGTGGGACTGGTCACCAAGAACTCGATCCTGCTGGTGGAGTACGCCAACCAGCTGCGCGCCCGCGGCGCCGACGCCGTGGCGGCGATCCTCGAGGCCGGCCGGATCCGCTTCCGCCCGATCCTGATGACCTCGGTGGCCACGGTGATGGGCGTGCTGCCGATCGCGCTGGGCACCGGGCCGGGCGCCACCTCGCGGCGGCCGCTGGGCTACGCGATCGTGGGCGGGCTGTCGTTCTCCACGCTGCTGACGCTGTTCGTGGTGCCGGTGGTGTGGCTGCAGCTCGAGCGGCTGCTCGCCCGCCGCCGCGTGCCGGTGCCCGCCCTCGAGCCGGTGGAGGCGCAGTGATCGCCGCCGGCCTTGCCCTGGCCGCCCTGGTGCAGGCCGCGACTCCGGCACCGGCCGACACCATCCCCGTCGTCACGCTCGCCGAGGCGTTGCGCGACGCGGTGCGCCTCGACCCCGACTACGTGCGGGCGGTGGGGCAGCTCGACAACGCGGAATGGGGGCGCCGCGCCGCGATGCTGGTCTTCCTCGCGCCCACGGTCAACGCCACCGCCGACTACTCGCAGTTCTCCACCTCGCAGTTCAACCTCGGCACCGGGGCGCAGGCCAACTCCAGCGGGCGCTTCTCGCTCGATGCGCGGTATGAGCTGTTCGCGGGCGGCCGCAAGCTGGCCGGCGCCCGGCAGGCGGCGGCCGAGCTGGAGGGGGCGCAGGCGGGGGAGCTGGGGGCGCGGTTCCTGAGTGCGCTCGAGGTGGAGCGCGACTACTACGCGGTGCTGGGCGCGCGCGAGCTGCTGGAGGTGTCGCGGCAGCGGCAGGCGCGCGCGGCGCAGCAGTTTGCCCTGGCGCGGGCCCGGGTGCTGGGCGGGGCTACGGTGCAGTCCGACTCGCTGCAACTGCTGCTCGAGGTGCAGCGCGCCGAGACGGAGGGACTGGCCCGCGAGGCCTCGCTCACGGTGGCACGGCTGCAGCTCGGCCGCCGGGTCGGCAGCGGCGGGCCGGTGGATGCGGCGCCGCTCGCCGACGGGCCGGTGTCCGCCCTGCCGCTGTCGCTCGACCAGGCAGTGCAGCTGGCGGTGAGCCAGGGACCGGCGTGGCGCGCGGCGCGCGCGACGGAGCGCTCGAGCCAGGCGGCGCTCCAGGCCGCGCAGGCGAGCTACTTCCCCACTGTCGCCCTGACCGGGGCGATCACCCTCAATGACATCAAGTTCTTCCCGTCGGCCACCACGCGCCGCGCCGCGGGGATCTCGCTGTCGTGGCCGCTCTGGAACGGCGGCCAGCGCGAGCTGGCGATCGAGCGGGCCGAGACCGGGCGCAACGTGGCGCGCGCGGTGCGCGAGGACCTCGAGCGCAGCGCCCGACGCGACGTGACGGAGGCCTACACGGCCCACACCGTGGCGCACCGCACCCTGGCCCTGCGTACCACGGGGGTGGCGGTGGCCACCGAGGTGCTCCGCGTGCAGCAGGCCCGTTACCAGGCGGGCGCCAGCACGGTGCTGGAACTGCTCGATGCCCAGGCGCAGCTGGTGCAGGCCCAGGCCGACCTGGTGGAGGCGCGGTATGCCGCCCGCCTGGCCCGTGCCACCCTCGAGGCGATCCTCGGTCGCCGATTCGACGCTGATTCTTCCGTGAGTGTGCCGTGATGCCGAAGGCCCCAACCTGCCGTGTCCCGCTCGCCCTGCTTGCCCTGCTCGCCGCCTGTGGTGACGAGCCCCCTCCGGCGGGCGGTCCCGGCGGCGGCGGGGGTCCCCCCACCGTCGCGGTGGAGGTGGCGATGCCGGTGCGCGATTCGGTGGTGGACGCGATCGTCGCCACCGGCCAGGTGGAGGCGATGCAGCAGATCGCGCTCCGTCCGGAAGTGGAAGGCCGCGTGGTGGAACTCCTCTTCCGCGAGGGACAGCGGGTGCGCGCGGGCGAACCCCTGGTCAAGATTGACGACGCCGAGCTCACCGCCCAGGTGGAGCGGGCGCGCGCCGATCGCGACCTGTCGCAGCAGGCGCTTGCCCGCACCCGCCAGCTCCTGGCCGATCAGGCCGCCGCGGCCGCCGACCTGGAGCGCGCCGAGGCGCAGTCTCGGGTGGCGCAGGCCTCGCTCGACCTGCTCGAGCTCCGACTCGCGCGCACCACGGTGCGCGCCCCGTTCGCCGGGGTGGTGGGCCAGCGGCGCGTCTCCCTGGGCGACTACGTGACCCCGCAGCGCGAGCTGCTGATGCTGCAGACCGTCGCCCCGGTGCGCGCCACGTTCAACGTGCCGGAGCGCTATGCCGCCGACCTTGCGGTCGGCCAGTCCGTGGCATTCCGCGTGGCCGCGCTGCCGGGACGCGACTTCACCGCGCGGGTGGACTTCGTGGATCCGGTCGTCACGCTGCCCGGTCGCACCATCACGGTCAAGGCCGTCGCCGCCAACGGTGACGGCGCCCTGCAACCGGGAATGTTCACCGAGGTCCGGCTGGCGACCGACGTGCGCGCCAACGCGATCATCATCCCCGAGGAGGCGATCGCGCCCACGGCGAGCGGCGCGTTCGTGTGGGTGGTGACCGAGGGCAAGGCCACTCGTCGCGCCGTGGAGCTCGGCGTCCGCAGCCCGGGGTTCGTGGAGGTGCAGTCGGGGCTGGGCGAGGATGAGCAGGTGGTGGTGGGCGGCATTGATCGCCTGTTCGAGGGCGCACCGGTCAACGCGACCGTGGTGGAGCGCCGGCCGCAGGGCGTCGGGGCGGGGTGAGCCGCGCCGCGTGGCTGGCATGCTGGCTGATCGCCGGCAGTCCGCTTGCGGCGCAATCCGCGGAGGGTCGCTGGTCGCTGCAGTTGCGGAGCGAGCGGTTCGCGGACCGCGGTGACCTGCGCATCGGCACCGACTCGTCGCGGCTGCTGCTCGAGAGCCGCGACCAGGCGTGGCTGCCGCTCGAACGCCTGCTGCTCGACCGCGATTCGCTCCGCTTCGAGGTGCGCGGCATCGCGCGCTGGTCGGGTGCGGTGGCCGGCGACGTGATGCGCGGCGAGGCGATCCTGGCCGATGGCAGCCGCGCCGTGTGGGAGGCGCACCGCATCCAGCCTGGCACCGCGCGCTGGCCGGTGCGACCGCGCATCGTCGCGCGCCAACTGGTGGTGGGCAGCAGCGACACCCTCGCCCGGTTTCCCGACGCCCTGCTCGGCCGGACCCTGCCGCGCGACGCCCTGCTGAGCGAGCACGCCCGACTGGCGCACCAGGCCGGCTTTCCCTCCGCCGACCTCGCCGGCATCGTGGCCCGCTCCGAGCGCAGCATGCTGGGCCTCGACGCCACCGCGCGGCAGCGGGTGCAGGAGATCCTGGCCCAGATTGCCGCGTCGCCCGCCGCCGATGCCGCCTTTCACCAGCTCTTCAGGGGCCAGCGCGGGACGTGGCGCCTCGACCTGCACGACTTTGCCTGGGAGCACGCCGCCGTGCAACAGGGCCGCATCGCCCTCGACACCGCCGCGGTGGTCGCGGCGCTCGGGGCCATTGGCGTGCGCGCTGATGCGGCGGACGCGGCGGGGCTCCGGCGGGCGGGCTGGCTCACGTGGAGCCGGGTCCGCGCCGAGCGGCCGGCCAACCTGCCGTTGCTGCCGGAAGGCACCGCAGGCGCTCCCGAGCTGCGGGCGCTCTTCAACGGCTACGACGAGGCCGTGGGATGGTGGACCGCCGCGGTGACGTGGCTGATGCGCGCACCCTGGATCGCGGCGGACTCCGGCTGGCGGAGCCCGGCGAGTCTCGTCGCTGCCTTCTGGGATCGGAGCACCCTGGAGTTGCCACGGATCGAACCGCGGCATTTCGGGACCTTCCAGGCGGTGCCGGTGCCGGGCGGCGGCCTGGTGGCGACCCGCCTGCTGCTCGCCGACAACGCCATCGCGCGGGAGTGGCTGGCCGATGATGCCAACCGGCGCGACGCGCTGGAAGCCTGGCGGCGGATTGACCCGGTGGGGACACTGCGCGTGACGCACGCCGACTCCTCGTTCCTGGTGGCATCGGCAGCGTGGATCGCGCGGAGTCGCCTGGGCGGGTTCCTCGACGCGCACGACGGGATCCGGATCGAGCCGGCGATCCTGCCGGTGCTGGCCGTGGGGACCATGATCCACGAATGGCAGCACCTGCTGTTCGAGTCGGCCCGATTGTCGGATCCCGCGTCGGGTGCCCTCGAGGAGACGGCCTGGGGCCTCTCCCTGGTCGAGAGCAATCCGTGGCTCGCCGAGGGCGCGGCGGAGTGGGCGACCGAGGCGATCCTGGCGCAGGGCGGCGTGCCGCCGCTGCTGGTGCTGCTCGAGAGCGAGAAGCGCCTCGCCATCGGGGCGGGGATCCCGGAGGACACCCACGTGCTGGGCTACCTTCTGGTGCGGGCCGGGGTCAACCGCACGCCCGACGCCCGGACCCTCCGCCAGGTGCTGCAGCGGCACCTGCACGACCCGGAGGGGTTCGCGGAGGCGATCGGGCTGGCGGGCGACGCTCGGCAGCGCGGCGTGCCGCGGCCCTCCACCCTGGTGGTGATTCCCGAGGTGCGTTTCACGTTCGACGGCGGGTTGGCCGAGGCGCCCTCGCGCCTGCTGCGGGTGCCCTCCTCTTCCACGGAGCAATGACGCATGCTGCACGCCCGACACGTCCTCGTCGCCCTGGTTGCCCTTGTGGCGCCGCTGGCGGCGCAGCAGACGGTGCCCGAGCGCACCAACGCCGAGCGCACCTCGAGCCACGCCGAGGTGCTGGCGTTCATTGACTCGCTGGCGGTGCGCGGCGCGGCGATGCACGTGGGCACCCTGGGCCGGTCGCCGCAGGGACGGCTGCTGCCCTACCTGGTGCTCGCGCGTCCCCTGGTCACCAGTCCGGTCGAGGCCCGTCGCAGCGGCAAGCCGGTGCTGTACATCCAGGCCAACATCCACGCCGGCGAAGTGGAGGGGAAGGAGGCGCTGCAGCGGTTGGTGCGCGATCTCACGCTGGGCGCGCTCCGGCCGCTGCTCGACAGCGTGGTGATCCTCGCGGTGCCGATCTACAACGCCGACGGCAACGATGCCTTCGGGCCCGCCGCGCGCAACCGTCCCGGCCAGAACGGCCCCGCCGTGGTGGGGCTGCGGCCCAACGGCCAGGGGTTCGACCTCAACCGCGACTACGTCAAGCAGGACGCGCCGGAGACCCGCGCCGCGCTGGCCCTGGTGGCGGCGTGGGATCCCGACGTGTTCATGGACCTGCACACCACCGACGGCTCGTACCACGGCTATGCGCTGACCTATTCGCCGGGGCTGAATCCCAACGTCACGCCGGCGAACGCGTGGGTGCAGGACACGGTGCTGCCGGCGATCCGGGCCCGGACCCGTGCCCGCCACCGGGTGGAGACCTTTCCCTACGGCAATTTCGTGGACCAGAATCCCGACTCGATCGCCGTGTCGGGGTGGGTCACCTATGAATCGGTGCCGCGGTTCGGGACCAACCTGATGGGCATGTCGCGCCTGGCGATCCTGAGCGAGGCGTACAGCAACGACCCGTTCGCCCGCCGCATCGAGGCCACCTACGCCTTCGTGCTGGAGACGATCCGCTGGGTGGCGGAGCATCGCGAGGCGGTGCGCGACCGCATGGCGCGCACCATCGCGGCGCGACCCGATTCGGTGACGGTGCGCAGCACCTTCGCACCGGCGCGCCGCGATTCGGTGACGTTCGAGGTCACCCGTCCCGCGGGCGAGGGCGGCGGCGGCTTTGCGCGGCGACAGCGCACCGGGGAGTTCCGCACGGTCCTGATGCCGGTGGTGGACCGCTTCGTGGCCACGCGCCGCGAGCGGATCCCCGCGGCCTACCTGCTGGACGCCCAGTGGGGCGAGGTGGTGGAGCGGATGGTGCGGCAGGGGATCGTGGTGCAGCGACTCGACCAGGCGTGGAGCGGCGAGACGGCACGCTTCCGCATCGACTCGATCACGGTGTTGCGCGCCTTCGAAGGACACCGCCCGGTGCGGGTGGACGGCGGCTGGGTGGCCGCGGCGGCGGATTCCCTGCCGGCCGGGGCGTTCCTGGTGGACACCGACCAGCGGCTCGGCATGCTGGCG
Source organism: uncultured Gemmatimonadaceae bacterium (assembly GCA_964574665.1). Taxonomy (GTDB): domain Bacteria; phylum Gemmatimonadota; class Gemmatimonadetes; order Gemmatimonadales; family GWC2-71-9; genus Palsa-1233. The sequence goes on along the minus strand of CAZNOJ010000012.1, from coordinate 25,182 downwards.
GCGTTCCTGCTCGAGCCGGCGTCGGAGGACGGCTACACCACCTGGAACCTGTTCGACCGGGCGCTCCGGGTGCGGGGGATGCACCCGGTCCGTCGGGTGGATCGCCTCCCGGCCGTGCCGCGCACCGCGGTCGAGTGACCGGAAGTCGGGCCATTATCTTGGGGTGCCGGCGCCGTGATGGTCCGGTTCGTTCTCTCGGGAAAGGAAGCTCCTTGCGCGCGCTGTTGCTGGGCCTCGCGGTGATCGCCGCGTGTGCCCCCCGTACCGACCGGTCCGACGATGCGGCCGGTGCCGATTCCGCCACGCCGGCGTCCACCACGATCCACCAGCCGATGGCCGGCGAGACGCACCTCGCCAACATCCGCCAGCTCACCTTCGGCGGCAACAATGCCGAGGCCTACTTCTCGGCCGATGGGCAGCACCTGATCTTCCAGCGCCAGGTGGCGGTGGATTCCGGCTGCGACCAGCAGTACGTGATGCGGGTGGACGGGTCGGGGATGCGGCGCGTCTCCAATGGCCAGGGTCGCACCACCTGCGGCTACTTCATCGAGCGCGACCGGCGGATCATCTACGCCTCCAGCTTCGCGCACGACCCGGCCTGCCCGGCCCCTGTGGACCACTCCCTGGGCTATGTCTGGCCGCTGGGGCACCTCGAGCTGTACACCGCGAATCCCGACGGCAGCGACATCCGTCAGGTGACCAGCAACGGGGCCTACAACGCCGAGGCGACCGCCTCGCCGGACGGCTCGCGGGTGATCTTCACGTCCACGATGGACGGCGACATCGAGCTCTACACCATGAACGTGGACGGCACCGACGTGCGCCGGGTCACCAACCGCGTGGGGTATGACGGCGGGGCATTCTTCTCCCCCGACGGCCGCCAGATCGTCTGGCGCGCCCAGTATCCCGCCACCGCGTCCGACACCGCCGACTACCAGCGCCTGCTCGGCGAGCGGTTGGTGCGGCCCTCGGCGCTGGAGATCTGGGTGGCCGACGCCGACGGCAGCAATGCGCGGCAGCTGACGTCGCTGGGTGGCGCCAACTTCGCCCCGTCGTGGCACCCCGATGGGCAGCGGATCATCTTCTCCAGCAACCACGCCGGCGGCGGCCGCACCTTCGAGCTCTTCTCGGTGAAGGTTGACGGTACCGACCTCCGCCAGGTGACCTTCTCCGGCGACTTCAACTCGTTCCCGATGTTCTCGCCGGACGGCCGCCAGCTGGTGTTCGCGTCGAACCGCCACGGCGTCACGCCGCGCGAGACCAACCTCTTCATCGCCGACTGGGTGGAGTGAGCCGGTGACGACCGCCGCCCCGTCCGCGACGCCCACCCCGATGCGGTCGCGCCGTCGCGCCGCGTTGCGGTGGTTCGTGGACTGGGTGCGCTCGATCGCGATTGCGCTGGTGCTGTGGCTCTTCCTCCGCACCTTCCTGGTGGAGGCGTTCCGGATCCCGTCGGGCTCGATGCGCCAGACGCTGCAGGTGGGCGACTTCCTCTTCGTCAACAAGTTCCTGTATGGCGCGGAGGTGCCGCTGATCCACAAGCGGCTGCCGGCGGTGCGGGAGCCGGAGCACGGCGAGATCGTGGTGTTCGACTCGGTGGAGGATCCCGACCTCAAGGTGGTCAAGCGGTTGATCGGCCTGCCGGGCGACACGCTGGAGATGGCGGGTGGCGTGCTGTTCCGCAACGGTCGTCGGCTCGACGAGCCGTACGCCACGCCGATTGATCCGCGGCGCACCGAGGACCCGCTGATGCGGGCCCGGATGCGCGAGTGGCAGGTCAAGGCGTACGCCGGCACCCCGCCGCGCCACTACGCCCCCGACCTGCACGACTGGGGACCGGTGGTGGTGCCGGCCGACTCGCTGTTCGTGATGGGAGACAACCGCGACGGCTCCTACGACGGCCGCTACTGGGGATTCCTGCCGCGCGCCAACCTGCGCGGCCGGCCGCTGCTGGTGTACTTCTCCTACGACGCCGAGAGCTTCCGGCGCTTCGCCTTCCTGCGCGAGGTGCGCTGGGGACGGCTGTTCACCGTGCCGGACTGAACGACGGAGGACGGAGGACGGAGGGCGGAGGACAGAAGACGGAGAGGGCGCCGCGCCGATCGCTACCCTCCGTCCTCCGTCCTCTGTCCTCTGCTACGCGCGCGCCATCCGGCGCACCCCCAGCACCAGCGCCATCACCAGCCCGGTGCCGGCCACCGCGGCGCTGGCGACGAACGCCCAGTCGGCCCCGGCGATCCCCATCACCAGTCCGGCGAGGAGCGGTCCGACGATGCGGGCCAGCGACGCCGCGCTCTGGGCCAGCCCCAGGATCCGGCCCTGGCGCGCCGCGCCGGTGTCGCGCGAGACGAGGCCGAGCATCGCGGGTCCGGCCAGTCCGTAGCCGGCGCCGAGCAGGAAGAGCACCGCGTAGAAGCCGGCCTGGCCGGAGTGCTGCACCAGGGGGAGCATCGCCAGCCCCGTGGCGAGGAACGCGGTGCCGCCGCGCGCGGTGGCGGTCTCGCCGACGCGATCGACGACGCGCCCCAGCACGCCACCCTGCACGATCGCCGTGACGAGTCCCATCGCCGCGAACCAGTAGCTCACCGTGCTGCGGGAGGCATGCAGCGCCTGCTCGCCCCAGAGCGGGAACACCACGTACATCACCGAGAAGGCGAGCGTGCTGAGGAAGAGCACTGCGATCGGCAGGCGGACCTGCGCGACCGGCGCGCTCACCGGCGGGGCCTCGTCCCGCGCCGCGATGCGCGGCGATTCGGGCAGGCGAAGCCAGGCGACGACCAGGTTCGCGGCGGTGATCACGGCGGCCACCCAGGCCACCGTGGCCACGCCGCGCGCGGCGGTGATGCCGCCCAGCATCGGCCCCACGATGAAGCCCATCCCCACTGCGGCGCCGATCCGACCCATGGCGCGCGCCCGCGCGGCCGGGGTGGAGGAGTCGGCCAGGTAGGCCTGGGCCACGTTGATCGTGGCGCCCGAGCCGCCGTCGAGCAGCCGCGAGAGGAGCAGCACCCAGAGGTTGCCCGACAACGCGAAGAGCAGGTACGACACCGCGCTGCCGGCGAGGCCCAGCAACAGCACCGGTCGGCGACCGATCCGGTCGCTCACCCGTCCCCAGAACGGGGCGAGCAGGAACTGGATCGCCGAGTACGAACCCACCAGCGCACCGACCATGACCGGGGAGGCGCCCAGGGCGGTGGCGTGGCTGGGGAGGATCGGCAGGATCATCCCGAAGCCGACGATGTCCACGAACACGGTGGAGAGCACCGTGAAGAGGACCGACTTCGGCATGGGCACAGGAGCGGACATCGGGGGGGAGGATGGTGCCGTCCCCGGTGAGGGTCAAGCGATGGTGTCGTGAGGGCGCTGGGTCAGCGCATGCCGGCCGGGGTGCTGGCGGCGCGATCAATGTACGAAACCACGCGACCACACCCGTCGCAGAGCAGGTGCACCCTGCCTACCTTGCCGTCGGCGCGCGGCGGATCGCGCTCCACCGAATCGCTGCCGCACGACGGGCAGCGGAGCCGCTTCCCATCGCGGTCGGCGCTGATCAGGCTCAGCGCCTCATCCGGCCGGAACTCCTTCACGTGGCGACGGCCCACAACGCGCTCTTTCCACGCCGCAGGCCCCGGGGGAGGGCCGTCTCGCGTCCTCCTTAGATACCGGCGAAATCGAGGGGCGTCAACGCCCCGACCGCTGTCGGAACTCTTGACGGGGGCGGCTGGGGGCTCCTACGTTGGCCCAACCCCGGGGTGCCCATGACCGAGCTCGCCGCGCCACAGATCTCCTCCCTGATGGAAGCCCTGCCGGGGATCGCGGCCGTGCTGCGGTCCCCCGTGGCCACCGCGATCGTGGACCTGATCCGGGCCGGGGTGGGGCTGCGCGATTTCCGGCTGGAGGACGCCGAGGAGCTGCTCAAGTTCGGGGTCCGGCGCAACCTGCTCGACGAGGCCGAGGCGGAGCAGGTGCTCGCCGAGGTCCGCGAGGCGGTGGGGAAGAGCGGCAAGAAGCAGCCCGAGCCGCGCTCGGCCGCCCCCAAGCCCAAGCCGGTGCCGCAGCCGCCGCGCAAGCCGGCGCCACTCCGGGTGGCCTCATCGGGGAAGCCCCCGCAGCCCCCGCCGAAGGCCCCGCCCCCCAAGGCGGCCGCCAAGCCGGTGGCCAAGAAGGCCGCTGCCAAGAAGGCAGCCCCCGCCCCCAAGAAGGCCCCGGCCAAGAAGGCGGCGCCCAGGAAGGCCATGGCCCACAAGGCAGCCCCCAAGAAGGCGGCCCCCAAGAAGACGGCCCCCCGGAAGGGGGCCGCCCGGAAGGCTGCGTCTGGGAAGGCCGCCAAGAAGCGGCGGTGAGCTAGACCCGGAACCCTTTCACCAGCTTGGTGAGACGATCGGCGGTGGCCACCAGCGTGGTCGCCGCCGTCGCGATTTCCAGGGTGGCGGCCGACTGGTCAATGGCCAGGTCGCTCACCTGCTGCGAGGCGCGCGCGTTGCCCTGCGCGGAGCGCGCCACGTCGGCGCCGGTGGCCGCCAGCCGATCGGCGAGTTCGCGATGCGCCGCGGCCTCGCGCGCCACGGTGCCCGCCGCCTGGCTCACTTCCTCCACCGCCGCCACGATCTCGGCGAGGGCGCGGGTCACGCCGGCGGCCACGTCCTCGACGCCAGCCACGCGCTCGCGTCCGGCCGCCGCGGTGCTGGCCACCAGGCGCACCTGCTCGTCGAGGGTGGCCACCGTCTTGGCGATGCGCCGCGCCCCCTCCGCCGACGTCTCGGCCAGCTGGCGAATCTCGCCCGCCACCACCGCGAAGCCCTCGCCGGCGGCGCCGGCGCGCGCCGCCTCGATGGCGGCGTTGAGGGCGAGCAACTCGGTCTGCGACGCGAGCTCTCCGGTGAGCGTGACGAACTCCGACACCGACGCGGCCGCCTGGTCGAGTCGCTCCACCGACGCAGTGGTGCGCTCCACCACCTGGTGCAGCTCGAGCAGCGTGGCCGACGCGGCGCCGAGGTGCCCCTGGTGCGTCGCCGCGGTGCGGCGGATGCCGTCCGCCACGGCCACCACGCGCTGGCCTGCGGCGGAAGAGCGCGCCGCGGCGGAGCGAAGATCGCCGAGGAGCGCATCGGCGTCGCGCATCCCGGCCGCCTGGCGATCCGCCGACTCCGACACCGCGGTGACCGAGCGCGACACCTGGGCAGCGCTGGCCGTGAGTTGCTCGGAGCGCGCCGAGAGCTGCGAGGCGTGCGTGGTGAGCAGCGAGGAGACGTCGGCCACCGAGCCCACCACGCCACCGAGTCCCTCGCTCATGCGTCGCACCGCGGCGGCCAGGGTGGAGAGCTCGCTCGGCATCGCGCCGAGATCCACCGGGCGGAGGTCGCCGCCACCCATCTTTTCCGTGACGCGCACCAGCCGGCGCAGCGGCAGCACCACCCCGCGCACCGTGGACACCGCCGACACCACGCCGATGGCGAGGGCCACCGCAAAGAGCAGCCAGACCACGCGACGGCGCTGCGAACTCTCCTCGGAGAGCACCCGCGCCCGGTCGGCGGCGGCGGCCTCCTGCACCGCCACCAGGGCCCGCACTTCGGCGAGGATCGAGTCCACCACCGGGCCGACGGAGGCGGCGCTGTCGGCACGCAGGCGTCGGTCGAGCACCGTGACCATTCGGGTCACCCGTCCCACCGACTGCTCCTCGGCGGGCGTGAAGGCGATGGATTGCGCGTAGGCGGTGGTGGACTGCCGGAGGGCCACCAGCGTGGAGTCAATCCGGATCGCGCGGGCGGAATCCGGCGCGCCGAGGGCGCGGTCGGATTCGCGCACCACGGTGATCACGTCGCGGGTGATGGCCTGGGCCAGCCCGGTGCGTTCGCGCACGGTGGCCAGCTCCGCCTGCACCGCATCATCGAGGGAGTTCATCGCACCGACGCCGAGCAGCGTCATGGCGAACACGAGCAAGAGCAACAGCGCCGTCCCGGCGGTGACCCGGCTGCGCAGCGACTGCAGCTCGGTCACACCGGAACGGCGCTCTCGCGAGGGAGTCTCAGCCACCAACCTTCTTCACGTTCGCGGCCTGCAGGCCCTTGGGGCCCTCCACGATCTCGAACTCCACCTGGTCGCCCTCGGCCAGCGAACGGAAGCCGCTCGCCTCGATGGCGGAGAAGTGCACGAAGACGTCCTTGCCGCCTTCCTGCGCGATGAAGCCGAACCCCTTTGCATCGTTGAACCACTTCACGGTACCCTTTGGCATTGCAGGCCTTCCTGTACGGAGACGGAGCCGGGACCCGGGGGTGCCCTCCCGGGGAGGAACGCCACTCCGCACCAGGGCGGGGTGGTTGCTGGCCGCCCTGGGGGTGGGGCGGGGAGTGCCGCGCGACACGGGAAGGATGCGGCGCGATCCGCTGGTCGCGCAAGCGGAGGCCCTACCCCGGGAGGGGGGGCCGACCTAGCTTCCCCGGGTGTCCGCACCCACCGCACTCGCCATCCGGTCGTTCAGCGACCGTGCCGAGGCGCTCGCCCATTGCATCCTCCGGGCGGGCGAGGCGCCTCGGCTGCTCGCCTTTGACGACGCCGTGGGCTGCCCGACCGAGACCCTGCTGGCGGCGCTCGAGTGGACCCGCGTGGTGGGGATCCTCCCCGACGACGACCTCCTCCACGCGGGCCGGCTCACCGCCGACACCGCGGCGGCGGTGGTGGAGCGCCGGGTGGGCGATGGGCGACAGTACGTCTTCCTCGGGCCGCGCCTGGAGTTGCCCCAGCTCGACCCGTACGAGGGCGAGGTCCTGATTGACCAGCCCGGGGTGCGCTCGGTGGCCTTCGCCGACCGGGCCAGCGCCATGGGCCACTTCCTCCGTGCCACCCTCGGCGCCGGGGCACTCCTCGCCCAGCTCGGCCGCCGGGCTCCCGAGCTCCGGCACGTGCGCCGCTGGCTCGGCCCGATCGTCCATGAACTCGACGCCCCCCGCCGCTGGATCGCGGGGTGGTTTGCCGTGTCGTCCGGTGGCGCCCTCTTCGTGGGCGACGAGGACGGCGACGCCAAGTACCGCTATATCGAAGTGGGGACCGAACCGTGAAGGGATTCGTGGCCGCAGCAGCCATCGTCGTGATCGCCGTCCCGGCACTGGCCGTGGCCCAGGGCGGTGTCCACTCGCCGCGCCCCGGCACCGATGGGGTGCGGTTGCCGCAGCACATCCAGGAGCAGCTCTGGCCGAGCCGCGAGCTGTCGCCCGTGGAGGCCGAGCTCAAGCGGCACGTGACCACGATGGCCGATTCGCTGCTCCGCCTCGACGCCTCGGTGGCCCTGCTGGAGCGGCAGCGCCGGTCGCAGGCCAGCGGCGCCGTGATCCGCTCCACCGCCCGCGCCCTCGCCGCCGACTGCGCCCGCGCCGGCCGCACCGCGGTGCCGGTGGATTCGTTCGCCGCCACCCTGACCACCGACAATGCCCAGTGGGGCGAAACCGCGCTGCGCAACTTCCGCGGTTCGATCACCGAGCTGCGGCGGGCGATGCAGGGATGCAGCGATGGGGCCGGGGCGCTCGCCAACGGATCGGCCGCCGTGTCGCCGGAGCGGATCACCGCCGTCGCCGACCGGGCCACCGTGGCGGTCCGCAACTACCAGGCGGCCGAAAAGGCGCTGCTGCGCACCCTCAGGATCGAGATGATCCCCGAGCGGAAGGCGTCGCGATAGGCGCCGACGCCGTGGATGATGTGGATCCACATTCCCACAATCCGTGGAGAAGTCGGCCAAGTCGCTGTCGCAGGCACGGTTCTGATCCACAAGCAGGCCACGTGCCAACGAGCTAACCCGAACAAAATCAGGCACTTGCGCGATTCGCGCCCAGGCCCGAGACTATCTGGAGCTGATGGGACGTTTCGCACGACCCATCCTCTCCGATCTGGCGCCTCGGAGAGCCGTGTGAGCGAGTGGTCCGCGAGCCGCTCCGACTCACAGCGCCCGCTTCACCGTGATGCCCCCGAGCATCGGCGGACGGAGCGCGAGGCGGTCGATCAGCTCGTCTGGTCGGCCGCTTCGTCTTTCCTGGTCGTCAACGGTGAAGGGTGAAGTGGACTGGCCACCGGGCCCTGATTCACCCTTCACCCTTCACCCTTCACGCTGTCCGCTCCAAAATCCGCCCCGCTCCGAAACAGCCACCGATTGTCGAGCTGCCACAACCGCTTCGCGGAGACCCGCGCGTCGCCGGGGAAGTACTCCTCCGACGCGTACGCCTCGTTGATCGCCGCGGTCTTGGCCGAGGCGTCGTCGGCGAAGTGGAGGATCTCGGCCTCGAGGGTCATCGGTCGGACCGGCGAACCGTACTCCAGCTTGCCGTGGTGGGACAGGATCAGGTGCTCGAGGAGCATCGCCTCCTCGTCGGTGCAGGGCGCCGGATCGTGCGCGGCGAGCGCGGCGCGGAGCATCATCGCGCCGATCACCACGTGGCCGGCGAGGCGGCCCCGCTCCGTGGTGTCGAAGACGCCCTCTTCCCAGGTGTAGCTCTCCAGCTTGCCGATGTCGTGCAGCATGGCGCCGGCGATCACCAGTTCCTCATTGGCGCCCGCGACGCGCGCGATGCTGCGTGCGATCCGCACCACCTCGGTGGTGTGCCGCAGCAGGCCGCCCAGGAGGGCGTGGTGGCCGGTGCCCGGTGCGCCGGGGCACTGTTCGTATCGCAGGCGGAACGCCTCGTCGGCATAGAACAGGTCGACCACTGCCCGGAGCCGTGGGGCGGCGAGCTTGTGGCGGACCTCGTCGAGGTAGTCCCAGTACCGCTCGACCGGGCCCACCGACGGGACCAGCTCGGCGAGCTCGACGCTGCCGCGCGGCAGCGGGCGAATCGAGCGGGCGTCGAGCTGCCGGGCGTCGCGAAAGGCGGTGATGCTGCCCAGCACCTGGACCACCATCCCCTTGCGGAGGTCGCGCACGGGTTCGTCGCGGCCCGCCCAGAACGGTGCCGAGTCGATGCGGCCGGTGCGGTTGCCGAAGACGACCACGGTGCGCGGGTGTTCGCCGCCGAACTGGCGGATGTCGAGCACCAGCAGGGGGTGGTGGACCTCGTCGCCTGGGGCGAGGGCGGGGATCTGGAGCATCGTTCGATGATAACCTCGTGTCGCGACGGGCCACCGCCGCGGGATTCGGTGGTATCCTTCACCATGCGACCGCTCCACATCCGACTGCTGGCGGCCCAGCGCGATCGCGACGACGCCGAGGCGCTGCTGGTGCCGCTCCGGGCTGCCGGGCACCTGGTGACCACGGCGGCGGACCAGGTGGTGCCCGACGACCTTCCCCCACTGCCCGACTACGTGATCGTGGAGGGCGCTGGCGGGGCGACACCCGAATCGCTGGAGGCCGCCGAGGCGCGGCACATCGCCGCGGTGCTGCGGCACGCCGGCGGCAACCGCCGTCGCGCCGCGCTGCTGCTCGGCATCGCGCGCTCCACGCTGCTCGCCAAGATCCGGCGCTACGGACTGTAGCGCTCAACGGATCCGCCCCAGGCGCGACAGCACCACGGCGACGCCCGCCTGGCCGCGCTGCAGGCGGAGGGTGCGGTTGGCCACGCCGATGGCCACGCCCGATGCTCCGAAGGCGATCGGGGCGCCCAGCCCACCCACCGTGACCCCGTGATGCGCCGCCCCGGGCGCCGACCAGAGTGGCGTGGAATCACTGCCGGCGTGCGGGCGCACCACCCAGCGATCGCCGCGCTCGGTCACTTCGATCGGGCTGCCGAGTCGGAGTGCCGTGCCACGGGCGGCGTCGAGCGCGCGAAGCGCCTCGATGCGGGCGGCCCGCACCGCCAGGCGATCGGCGCCGTGGCGCAGCGACGGGACGGCGATGGCGGTGACGATCCCCAGCAGCGTGACGAGCAGCAGGAGTTCGAGGAGGGTGACTCCGCGTGGTCGCATGGGACGAAGTTCGGCGGCCCGGGGGCGGAGATTGGTGCCGGATCGCGCGTGACCCTTACCTTTCTTCCCGATGCCGACCTCCGCCCAGCCGCTCACCACGCTCCGCAACCAGGCCCGCGAGGCGCCCTGGTCGCTGGCGGAACTGGCCGCGCTCGCGGATCGCCTGCTCGAGGCCGCCGGCCGCGCCCCGGACCGACCGACCACCGACCGCACGGTGCGATTCTATGTGTCGCGTGCGGTGATCCAGGGGCCGTTCGGGCGGGGGCCGGGCAGTGCCTGGGGGTATCCGCACCTGGTGGAGTTGCTGGCGGCGCGGCTGGCGCAGCTCGACGGCGAGTCGCTCGATGCCATCGCGCTCCGGCGCGCGGCGCTCCCGCCGGCGGCCCTCGAGGAGTGGACGGCCGAGCGCCTCGGCGCGGCCGTCCCGCGGGCGGTCCCACCGCCGACGCCGGTGCCCGGCGACGAATGGTGTCGGCTGGCGATCGGACCCGGCGCCGAGTTGCACCTCGCCAGCACCCACCCGTTGCGCCAGGATGCCGCTCGACTCGGCGCACTGCTCGACCACCTCCGGCACGAGGTGGCCCCTTCACCGGAGGAGACCGGCTGATGTCGTGGATTCTGCTTGCGGTCGTGGCGTTGGCGGTGTTCTGGCTCATCGGGGCCTTCAACCGGCTCATCGCCCTCAAGGGGCAGGTGGCCAACGCGTGGAAGCAGATTGACGTGCAGCTCAAGCGGCGGCACGACCTGATTCCCAACCTGGTCGAGACGGTCAAGGGGGCGATGCAGTTCGAGCGGAGCACCCTCGACGCGGTGATCTCCGCGCGCGCCAAGGCGATGGGCGCCACCGGCGTCGCCGACGTGGCCAAGGCCGAGGGTGAGCTGACCCAGGCGCTGGGGCGGCTCTTCGCGCTGGCGGAGGCGTACCCCGACCTCAAGGCGACCAGCAACATCGGCCAGCTGCAGGAAGAGTTGGCGTCCACCGAGAACAAGGTGGCCTTCGCGCGGCAGCACTACAACGACGTGGCCACCTCGTACAACGTGGCCCAGTCGCAGGTGCCCACCAACCTGGTGGCGGGACTGGCCAAGGCGACCCCGGCGGAGCTGTGGGAGATCGAGGACGCCGCGGAGCGCGCGGTGCCCAAGGTGGATCTCGGGCAGGGCTGAGCCGCGCGGTGGCGCACCAGGCGCGCGACCTCTTTTCCCAGCAGGAGCAGAACCGGCGCAAGTCGGCGTGGCTGCTGCTGGGATTCGTGCTGTTCTTCGCGTGGATCGGCTTCGGCGGCGATGCGGCGCTCTACCTGATGGCCGACGGCAGCGGCTACCGGCACGGTTTTCCGTGGCTGGGCACCGTCGCGACGACGGCGGCGGGCGGGATGGCCTGGCTGGCGTGGACGCGCGGTGACCGGCAGGTGCTCTGGTCCACCCGCGCGATGGAGCTGATCAACCCCGCCACGCCCGAGCAGGTGCGCTACGCCAACGTGGCCGCCGAGATGGCGATCGCGTCGGGGCTGCCGCGGCCGCGCCTGTGGATCGTTCCCGATGCCGACCTCAACGCCTTTGCCACCGGGCGCGACCCCGGCACCGCCTCGGTGGCGGTGACGGAAGGGCTGCTCGCCACCCTCGACCGCGACGAGCTGCAGGCGGTGCTGGCCCACGAGTTCGCGCACGTGGCGCGCTACGACACGCGACTCATGACCTTGGTGGCCGCAATGGTGGGTGCGGTGGCGCTGGTGAGCGACGGGATGGGGCGCTTCCTCTGGCACGGCGGCCGGGTGAGCGGCTCGGCGGGTCGGACCCTCGGCAAGCGGGGCGGCAAGGGCGCCGCCGGGGCGGTGGTGCTGGTGCTGTGGCTGCTGTCGCTGGTGGTGGCCCCGATCGTGGCGCGGCTGCTGGCGATGTCCATCTCGCGGCAGCGCGAGTTCCTGGCCGATGCCACGGCGGCGCAGTACACCCGCAACCCGGGCGCGCTGGTGTCGGCCCTCGAGAAGCTGGAGAACGCCCGCGCGCCGACGGTCGCGGTCGGGCGCGGCGCCGCGCACCTCTGCATCGTGGATCCGACCGATCGCCGCTTCCAGCGCTGGAAGGGGTTCGCCGGCAACCTGATGGCGAGCCACCCGCCGATCGAGGAGCGGATCGCGCGGCTCAGGGCGATGGGGGGGTGAACGGAGGACGGCGGGTGGAGGACGGAGATGGCGAGGAGTATCCCTCCGTTCTCCGTCCTCCACCCGCCGTCCTCCGCTACTCGTGCTCGTCGAGAAACACCAGTGCCTTGCGGCGGGCCACCACCTCGCTCAGGGCGTGGTGCACCTTGGGGTCGATCACCGTGCCGATCAAGTCGCGCATCCGGGCCACCGCCTCGACGGGATCCATGCGCTCCTGATAGGGACGCGAGGTGGTGAGGGCGTCGTACACCTCGACCGCGCCGAGGATCCGCGCCCCCAGCGGGATCGCGTCGCCCGCGAGGGCATCCGGATAGCCGGTGCCGTCCACCCGCTCGTGGTGGGAGCGCACGTAGGCGATCACCTCGCGCAGGTGGGTGAGCGGGGCCAGGATCTGCGCACCGATCGTCACGTGGGTGCGGACGTGCTCGAACTCCTCCTCGGTGAGCGGGCCGCGCTTGTGCAGCACCGACTCGCGGATGCCGATCTTGCCGATGTCGTGCAGCCGGCCCGCGGTGCGGACCATCTCCACCTGCTCGTCGGTGAGTCCCAGTTCGGCGGCCACCAGCGCGGCGAGGTCGGCGATCCGGGCGGAGTGGCCGCGGAGGTAGCGGTCCTTGGCCTCCAGCGCGTTGACCAGCGCCTCGAGGGTGGCCACCGAAATCCGCTCCAGGTTGCCGCGCTCGCGCCGCAGCTCCGCGCCCCGCCGCACGATCTCGTGCTTGAGCCAGGCCTGGGTCTCCTCCTGCTCGATCTGCTCGCCGCGGCGGGCCAGGGCCCGGGTGATGGCGCGCTCGAGGTCGGGGAGGTCCACCGGCTTGACCAGGTAGTCCATCGCCCCGCGCTGCATGCAGAGCGCCGCGGCGTGGGCGTCGTTGACGGCGGTGAGCATCAGCACCGCCACGTGCGGCTCGGAGGCCAGCAGCTGCGGGACCAGGTCGAGTCCCGAGCCGTCCGGGAGGCGCACGTCGAGCAGCACGCAGGCAAGGCGGCGGCGACGCACCTCGGCCATGGCATCGGCGAGGGACGCCACCCCGATCGTTTCGTGGCCCAGGGAGGAGAGGAAGCGGACCACCCGGTCGCGGATGTCGGCCTCGTCCTCCACCACGAGGGTGGTGAGGGGCGCGTTGGGGTCGGTCCGGCGGAGTGTGTCCAAAGCCATCGTCGCTCCGGGAGGGATCTGTCGTGTCCGTGCAACGCCTTCCCAATCCTAAGCATCGGATCGTCGTGTGGCGAATCGCAACGCCCCGAAACCCCCGCCCCCGCCCAGCGTACAATGGGTGGCGCGAGGCCAACCCCGTACGGGGTTAGCTTTTCCCCCATCCGACACCGCCTCCGAGGTCCACTGACATGATGCGTCGCTCCTCCGCCCTCGCCCTGCTCGTCGTCGCCCTGACCGGCACCGCCGGGGCCCAGACGAACGCCGACCCGATCCGTGACGCCTCGCGCGTCCAGTTCGGGCTCTCTGTCGCCGTCCTGGACAATCTCCTGTTCGTGGGAGAGCCCAGCGCACAGGGGGCCCCCGGCGGCCGGGTGCACGTGTACACCCGGACCGGGGCGACCTGGCGCAGCAGCGGCAGCCCGCTGATGCGAGAGGGTGGTGCCGGCGGCCTTGGCTTCGGCGCCGCGCTGGCGGCCGACGGCAACACGCTGCTGGTCGGCATGCGCAACCTGCCCGACTCGGCGCGGGGCGGGGTCCAGGTGTACACCCGGGGAGCCAGCGGCGCCTGGACCGACGCCGGCACGCTGGGTGGGACGCCGGCGGCGCGCTCGGGCTTCGGGTGGTCGCTCGCCCTGACCGGCGACTGGGCGTTCGTGGGTGCCCCGAATGCCCAGCCAGGGGGTGCGGTGCACGTCTTCCGCCGCAGCGGCGGCACCTGGAGCGCGGCCGGGACGCTCCCGGCCACCGAGCTCAATGCGGGTGATCGCTTCGGGGCCGCCATCGCCGTGGATGGCGATCGCGTGGCCGTGAGCGCCCCGGGCCGCGACGCCCAGAAGGGCGCGGTCTATCTCTTCCGTCGCGGCGCGGACGGCTCGTTTGCCGCCGAGGGCATGGTCGCCGGTCGGCGGGTGCCCGCCAACTCGCAGATGGGACTCTCGCTGGTGCTCGCCGGTGACCAGCTCTGGGCGGGCGCGCCGAACGCCAACGGCTTCTCGGGCATGGTGGTGGGCTTCACCCGGTCGTCGGCCGGCGCCTGGAGCGAAGGCCGCACGCTCACCCCGTTCGAGATGGGCACCTCGCGCTTCGGCGCGTCGCTCGCCAAGGTGGGCGACGAACTGCTGATCGGCGCCCCGTCCGACTCGCGCTCGGGAATGATCTACCGTGTGAGCGAGGGCCGGGATGGCGGCATGCCCACCATGACCCGGTTCACCTCCGACTCGGCGGCGAGCGGCTCGACCTTCGGCGCCATCCTGCGCGGCAACGCCACCACGCTGGCCGTGGGCATGCCGGGCGACGCCGGGGGGCAGGGCACCGTGGCGGTGTTCGCCAAGGGCACCACGGGCTCGTGGCGGATGACGGGCAATCTCTACCCGGCCCCCGCCAGCACGATGGCGGCCGTGACCGGCGCCGAGCGCGCCTGCGGCAACGACGGCCGGGCGGGCGGGTTCCAGTGCTCCAATGCCTCGGTGCTGTCCTACCTGCCGATCTCGGCGATCGGGGGCCGGCGCGGCACCAACCTCAACGACAACTGGGGTTGGACCGATCCCCAGACCGGGCGCGAGTACGCCCTGGTGGGCCGCACCGACGGCACCTCGTTCGTGGACGTGACCGACCCCGTGCGGCCGCGCTACCTCGGCGACCTGCCGCTCACCCAGGGCGCCACGCCCAACGTCTGGCGTGACATGAAGGTGTACAAGGACCACGTCTTCATCGTGGCCGACGGCGCGGGCCCGCACGGGGTGCAGGTGTTCGACCTCACCCGGCTCCGCAACGTGCGCACGCCGCAGACCTTCACGCAGGACGCCCACTACGACCGGGTCGGCAGCGCGCACAACATCGTGATGAACGAGGAGACCGGCTTCGCCTACGCGGTGGGCGTGTCGGGTGGCGGCGACACCTGCGGCGGCGGGCTGCACATGATCGACGTGCGCGAGCCGAAGAATCCCAAGTTTGCGGGTTGCTTCAGCGACCCCACGACCGGCCGCGCCTCGACCGGCTACTCCCACGACGCCCAGTGCGTGATCTACCGCGGGCCCGACCAGACCTACGCCGGCCGCGAGATCTGCGTCGGCTCCAACGAGACGGCCATCTCGATCTCCGACGTGACCGACAAGGCCAACCCGAAGGCGCTCTCGACGGCGTCGTATCCGGCGGTGGGCTATGCGCACCAGGGGTGGCTGACCGAGGACCAGCGCTACTTCTACCTCGGCGACGAGCTCGACGAGGGCAACGGGCAGGGCGAGGCGGCCAAGGGGACGCGGACGCTGATCTTCGACCTGGCCGACCTGGACGACCCGGTGCTGGTGAAGGAGTGGGTGGGCACCACCCCCGCCACCGACCACAACATGTACATCAAGGGCAACCGGATGTACCAGGCCAACTACCAGGCCGGCCTCCGGATCCTCGACATCTCCGACCCGATCAACCCGCGCGAGGTCGGCTACCTCGACACCACGCCGGAAGGCACCACCGCGCAGATGTCAGGGGCGTGGAGCAACTACCCCTACTTCAAGAGCGGCACCATCGTGGTGACCAGCGTCGGCGAGGGGCTCTTCCTGGTCCGCGACCGGACCCAGGCGGTGCCGTGATCGCACGGCGCGGATGGCTGGCCGGTGTCGCGCTCGCGGCGCTGGCCTGCGCCGGCGGGGGCAGCACACCCGCCGGCACCCCGGCGCCTGCTGCCGGGGCCAAGCTCTACGTGGTCAACCAGAGCGGTGCCTCGATCGCGGTGATCGACCAGCAGCGCCTGGCAGTGGACACCGTGCTCGACCTCACGAAGATGGGGTTCACCGCCAACGCCAAGCCGCATCACATCGCGGTGGAGCCCGACGGCTCGGCCTGGTACGTGTCGCTGATCGGCGACGGGCGGGTGCTCAAGTTCTCGCGCGACAACCGGCTGCTGGGCCAGGTCCAGATGGAGACCCCCGGCCTGCTGGCACTCGACCCGGTGCACGACTCGCTGTTCGTGGGCCGCTCGATGACCGCGGTCAATCCGCCCAAGTCGCTGGGCGTGATCCACCGCACCCCGTTCCGGCTGGTGGACGAACAGGAGATCGTGATCCCGCGGCCGCACGCGCTGGTGGTGACCCGCGACGGCCGCTACGTGCACACGGCGTCGCTCGCGGAGAACCGGATCGCCTCGGTCGAGGTGGCCACCGGCCGCGTGGCGCTCACCAGCATTGACGGCGCGGCGCGTTCGCTGGTGCAGTTCACCATCGCCCCCGATGGCCGCACCATGATCGCCGGCGGCGAGCTCTCCAACACGCTGATCGCCTTCGATCCGTCGCGCGCCCCGGTGCCCATCCTCCGCGAGACCGCGGTGGGCGGCAAGCCGTGGGACCCCGTCTTCTCCCGCGACGGTTCCCGGGGCTACGTCTCGCTGCTGGCCGACAATGCCGTGGCGGAGTTCGACGTGACGACCGGCCGCGTGCTGCGGCGGTTCACCGAGCGGCTGGCCCAGCCCGATGGCGTGATCCTCCGCGCCGACGGCCGCTACCTCTTCGTGGCCAACCGCAACACCGGCGCCGCCCAGCCCGGCGTGAGCGGCCACGACATGCACGGCATGGAAGGCCAGAATGCCAACCACGGCTGGCTGGCGATCATCGACGTGGCCAGCGGCCGGACCGTGAACACCCTGATGCTCGGCGCCTCGCCGACCGGGATGGGTGCGGCTGGGGCGCGATGAGTCGTGAGTCCTGAGTGGTGAGTCGTGAGCGCTGCGTGGCGGCGGGCGGTGTTGCCCGTCGCCTGTCGCTTGTCGCCTTCCTTGGTTGCGTCGCCCCTCTAGGCTCCCAGCAGTACGTCCAGCGCACCGACGGCATCCCCGTCACCGACCGCAGCGGCGCGCCGGTGGCGATGCCCTTCCTGGGCGGCCTCAACCTGCCGCGGCCGCAACTGGTGGACATTGATGGGGACGGCGACCTCGACCTCTTCGTGCAGGAGGTCCGCCACGACCTCAAGTTCTTCGAGCGCGTGGACGGCGACTGGGTGTGGCGCACCGATCGGTGGCAGGGCCTGGCCACCGGCGAGTGGTACCGCTTTGCCGACCTCGACGGCGACGGCGACCAGGACCTGCTCGGCGAGCGGCCGATGGGCTACGTCCGGGCGTGGCGCAACGACGGTTCGGCGCGCGCGCCCCGCATGGTGGCCGTGAGCGACACGCTCCGCGACATCACCGGTGCGCCCATCTTTGCCGACCCGCAGAACATCCTCAACGTGGTGGACATCGACTGCAACGGCCGCCCCGACCTCTTCCTCGGTCGCGTGGCCGGCTACGTGGACCGCTACGAGCGCGAAGCCACCGGCGCCGACGGGATGCCGGTGTTCCGCCTGCTGCAGGAGCGATGGCAGGCCATCGAGGTGCTCGGGCCGATTCCCGGCGACACCATGACGTTCCAGGGCCGCCCGTCCATGCACGGGGCCAACACGCTCGCCTTCGGCGACGTGGACCGCGACGGCGACCTCGACCTCTTCTGGGGCGACTTCTTCGAGGCCGGCGTGCTGCTGATCCGCAACGAGGGCACCTGTGCCAACCCCTGGCTGCAGGGCGAACACGAGCAGTTTCCGCGCGGGGAACGAATCGTCACCACCGGCTACAACGCCCCCGCCACCGGCGATGTGGACGGCGACGGCCACCTCGACCTGGTGATCGGCGTCATCGGCGGGGCCTACCAGCCCAATCACAGCGCGGTGGAGAACCTCTACCTCGTGCGGCAGGAGCCCGCAGGCCGCTTCACCGTGGTCACCCGCCGGCTGCTGGGGATGATTGACGTGGGCGCGGAGGCGATTCCCCACCTGGCCGACCTCGACGGCGATGGGGACCTCGACCTGCTGCTCGCCAACAAGATCGATCCCGGCAACGACACCACGGCCACGATCTTCCACTACGAGAACACCGGCACCGCGCGCGCCGCGGCCTTCGCGGAACGCGCGCCCCTCCCGCTCCGCGGCGCGTTCCATTGGGCACCCGTGGTGGCCGACCTCGACGCCGACGGCCTCCCCGACCTGGTCACCGGCACCTGGAGTGACCGGGTGCAGTGGTGGCGGAACACCGGCACGCGCGGCGGCCCGGTGTGGACGCTCGCCGATTCGGCCCTCGTCACCATCACTCGCGGCAGCAACACCACACCGGCGTTGGCCGACCTCGACGGCGATGGCGACCTCGACCTGCTGGTCGGCGAGGCGTCGGGGCAGCTCAACTTCTACCGCAATGCCGGCACGGCCTCGGCACCGCGCTTCGAGCTGGTGAGCGATGCGTGGCTCGGCATCGATGCCGGCCGCCGCAGCGCGCCGGTGCTCGCCGACCTCGACGGCGACGGCACCCTCGAGCTGCTGGTGGGCAGCGAGGAAGGCGTGGTCCGGCTGCACCGGCGGTCGGCCTCGGCGCCCGGCGAGTTTGCCCGCGACGGCGAGCCACTGGTCACCATCGGGGATGCCCTCGCGGCCCCCACGCTGGGTGACCTCGACGGCGACGGTCGCCCGGAGCTGATCGTGGGCGGCGCCGGCGGCGGCATCCGCCTGTTCCAACGTGCGACCCCGGCGTCTCCGTGAACCCCTGCGGCGCGAGCGCCGTAGCAATAGGTTGCCTGTTCACCCCCCGCGCACCATCTCCTGCCTTGGGAGCCGTCCCGTGAACCTTCGAACCACCACCCTCGCCGCCGGCGTGGCCGCCCTGGCCATCGTCGGCACCGCGCACGCGGCCGGCACGCCCGCCGCGACGCTGCGCGCCGGCTTCGGCCGCTCGCTGGCCATCAGTGGCAACTACGCCTTCATCGGCGAGCCCGGCGGCGGTGGACGCCCCGGCAACCCGGTGGCCGGCGGCTCGGTGTGGGTGTTCCGCCGCGGCACTGCGGC
This sequence comes from uncultured Gemmatimonadaceae bacterium, assembly GCA_964574665.1. Taxonomy (GTDB): domain Bacteria; phylum Gemmatimonadota; class Gemmatimonadetes; order Gemmatimonadales; family GWC2-71-9; genus Palsa-1233. The sequence goes on along the minus strand of CAZNOJ010000012.1, from coordinate 6,129 downwards.
GTGGAATCACAGCGCCACGCTCACCCTGCCCGAGAACGTGCCGAGCACCGGCTTCGGGGTGGCGGTGGCGGCGAGCGACGACGTGCTGCTGGTGGGCCACGTGGCGCCAGCCGGATTCGGCGCGAACGCCGCGCCGGCCGCGCCGGGGATGGTGCACGTCTACCGCCGCGGGGCCGATGGCCGGTACGTGGAGGCGGGGACGCTCCCGGCACCGAACACGCCGGGCTCCGCCTTCGGGGCGGCGATCGCGATCGCCGGCGACCGCGCCTACATCGGCGCGCCGGGCGAGGGGAGCGGCCAGGTGTACGTGTTCCGCCGCGGACCGAGCGGGTGGACGGCCGACGGACAGATCACCGCGAGCGGGCTCAGCGAGGGTGCAGGCTTCGGATCGGCCCTGTCGGTGAGCGGCAATCGTGTCGCGGTGGGCGCCCCGGGCCACGCCGGCAAGGGCGCGGTGCTTGTGTTTGCCCAGGGCGACGGGGGCGGCTGGGTCGCCGAGACGACCTCGCCGCTGATGGCGCGCCGGGCGTCCGACAACGCGCGCTTCGGCGCGACGGTGCTCCTCGACGGCGACGAGCTCGCCATCGGCGCCCCGGCGGCCACCTTCATTCCGCAACAGACCCCGGACAGCGCGGCTCCGGCGGCGCAGGGTGGCCGACGCTTCGGCGGCGGCGGTGGGGTGGGGATGGTGGTCGGCTTCTCGCGCAACGCGCAGACCGGCTCCTGGATCGAAGGCGGCCTGATCACCGCCTACGACTTCCCGACCACGGCCGGGTTCGGCACCGCCCTCGCCAAGGTGGGCAATGAGCTCTGGATCGGCGCCCCGATGGTGGGGGGCACCGGCGAGATCTACCGCGCCCAGCTCACCGACGGCGGCGTCACGGCGATGTCGAAGCTGGTGGTGGATTCGACCGGGCGGCGCGGCGCGCAGTTCGGCGGCGCCTTCGTCGTGTCGGGTGGCCGGGCGATCGTGGGGATGCCCGCCGACATCTCGGGCGACGGCACGGTGCTCTTCCTCGAGCGCAACGCCACCGGCACCTGGCGCACGGTGGCCTCGGCCTTCCCGCCCGTCCGGGACCGCTTCGCGGCGGTGCGCGGCAAGGAAGTGATCTGCGCCGACGGCCAGGCCGGCCAGTTCCAGTGTAGCAACACGGGGCTGCTCGCCTTCCTGCCGATCTCGATGGTGGGCGGCGGCCGCGGATCGCGGATGAGCGACAACTGGGGATGGACCGACCCCGAGACCGGTCGCGAGTACGCCCTGGCCGGCCGCAACGACGGCACCGGCTTCGTGGACATCACCGATCCCGAGAATCCGCGCTACCTGGGCAACCTGCCGCTCACCCCGGGGGCCAACCCGGCGGCCTGGCGCGACATCAAGACCTACAAGAACCACGCCTTCATCGTGGCCGACGGCTCCGGCAACCACGGGATGCAGGTGTTCGACCTGACCCGACTCCGCACCGTGCGGACGCCGCAGACCTTCGCGCCGGACTACCTGTACACCAACATCGCCTCGGCGCACAACATCGTGATCAACGAGGAGACCGGGTTCGCCTATTCGGTGGGCGGATCGGCCGGCGGCGAGCAGTGCGGCGGCGGGCTCCACATGATTGACATCAAGGAGCCCAAGAGCCCGCGCTTCGTGGGCTGCGCCGCCGACGGCCGCACCGGCCGCCGCGGCACCGGCTACTCGCACGACGCGGTGTGCATCGTCTACCGCGGGCCCGACGAGCAGTACAAGGGCCGCGAGATCTGCGTGGGCTCCAACGAGACGGCGATCTCGGTGCAGGACGTGACCGACAAGGCCGCGCCGCGGTTCCTGTCGAGCGCGTCGTATCCCTTCGTGTCGTATGCGCACCAAGGGTGGTTCACCGAGGACCACAAGTACTTCTACCTCGACGACGAGAGCGACGAGATCGCCGCCCAGGGCGACACCACCGGCCAGAACAAGGCCCGGCTGGGCACCCGCACGATGGTGTACGACATGACCGACCTCGATGACCCGGTGCTGGTCAAGGAGTACATCGGCACGGTGCGCTCGTCGGACCACAACCTCTATGTGCGCGGCAACAAGCTCTACCTGGCCAACTACGGCTCGGGGCTCCGGATCGCCGACATCACCGATCCGGTCAACCCGCGCGAGGTGGCGTATCTCGACACCTACCCCGACGACGAGAACCAGCCGCAGATGGTGGGGGCGTGGAGCAACTACCCCTACTTCAAGAGCGGCACGATCGTGGTCACCAGCGTGAGCGAGGGGCTGTTCCTGGTCAAGGATCGCTCGCAGGCGGTGCCGTGAGGCTGGTTCCTGCCTTCCTGCTCCTCCTCCCGGCCTGCGCACTCGCGCAGGCCGGTTCCTCACCCCGTCCGGTGCCGGGATTCAGCGCCCAGGTGGCGCCGTTCCCCGTGAGCGACACCGCCGGGCAGCCCTATCCCCAGCCGTTCCTCGGCGGGTACGACGTGCCGCGCCCGCAGCTGGTGGACATTGACGGCGACGGCGACCTCGACCTCTTCCTGCAGGAGCGTTCGGGCGAGCTGATGTTCTTCGAGCGCGACGGCGGCACCTGGACGTGGCGCACCGACCGGTTTCACGACCTCGCCATCGGGGAGTGGTTCCGGTTCGTGGACCTCGACGGCGATGCGCTGCCCGACCTGCTGTCGGAGCTGCCCTACTCGCACATCCGCGCGTGGCGGAACACCGGCACACGGCAGGCGCCCCGGTTCACGCTCTGGGCCGATTCGCTGCGCGGGGCCGACGGCGTGCCGATCTTCGCCGACCGCCAGAACATCCTCAACGTGGTGGACGTGGACTGCAACGGCCTCCTCGACCTCTTCATCGGCAAGGTGGAGGGGATCATTGACCGCTACGAGTCGGTGGGACCGGATGCCAACGGCCTGCCGCGCTTCGCGCTCGTGGCACGACGGTGGGAGGGGATCGAGATCATCGGCGCCGATCCCACCATGCCGTCGCGGCCCACCCGGCACGGCGCCAACACCATGGCCTTCGGCGACGTGGACGGCGACGGCGACGTGGACCTGCTCTGGGGCGACTTCTTCGAACCCGGATTGCTGCTGATCGCCAATGAGGGGCCCGCCTGCGGCTCGCCGATGTTCCAGGGCACGCCGCGACGCTTCCCGGTGGGCGATCCGGTGTCCACCAGCGGGTACAACGCCCCGACCCTCGGCGACCTCGACGGCGACGGCGACCTCGACCTGGTGATGGGGGTGATCGGCGGGGCGTTCAACCCCCGCACCACCGCCACGCTCAACCTGCTGCTGATGGAGCAGGTGGCCCCGTCGGAGTGGGCCCTGCGGACCCGGCGGATCGTCCACACCGTGGACGTGGGCAGCGAAAGCGTGCCGGCGCTGGCCGACCTCGACGGCGACGGCGACCTCGACCTGATGGTGGGCAGCAAGATCACCCCCGACGGCAGCGCCTCCCTGATCACCCGGTTCGAGAACGTCGGCACGCTCACGGCGCCGAGCTTCGTGGAGCGCGGCGAGCTCGCGGCGCGGTTCGAGTACCAGTCGGCCCCGGCGGTGGGCGACCTCGACGGCGACGGCCTCCCCGACCTGCTGGTCGGGAGCTGGCGCGACCGGCTGCAGTGGTGGCGGAACACCGGCACGCGCACCGCCCCGGCGTGGACCCTGGCGGACAGCGCGGTGGTCACCATCACCCGCGGCAGCAACACCGTCCCCGCCCTGGGCGACCTCGACGGCGACGGGGACCTCGACCTGGTGATCGGCGAGGCGAGCGGGGTGCTCAACCTCTACCGCAACACGGGGACGCGCACCGCCCCCGCCTTCGAGCTCCTGAGCGACGAGTTCCAGGGGATCGACGTCGGCCGGCGGAGCGCCCCCGTGCTGGTGGACCTCGACGGCGACGGCCGGCTCGACCTGGTGATCGGCTCCGAGGACGGGGTCATCACCGCGTGGCGGAACGTGACCACCGGCGGCGAGCTCCGGTTCGAGGAGCTCGCCGGGTTCCAGGTCCGCACCGACGGCTACGCGGCCCCGGCGCTGGGCGACCTCGACGGCGACGGACAGCTCGACCTGATCGTGGGTGCGCTGAGCGGCGGGCTGCGGTACTTCCGGGGAGGCCGATAACCACGTGAAGCGTGAAGGGCGAATGGGGCTTGGCAGAGACCCGATTCACCCTTCACCCTTCACCCCTGCCGCCGGAGGGGCGTGCCGACGGTCCGCCCCTACTGGACGCAGCGCGTCCGGCTTGCGATACTTTCACGCGCTCGGGAGGCTCCAGCCACGAGCGGGCGGGTCGCGGACCCGCCCATCCTCACAACTCACTCGGGGTAGCGGAATGGCGAAGCGGAAGACTGCGGCGAAGAAGGCCGTCAAGAAGGCGGCGAAGAAGGCGACCAAGTCGGTCAAGGCCAAGGCCAAGGGCGCCGCGAAGAAGGCGGGCGCGGCCGTGAAGAAGGCGGCCAAGAAGGTGGCCAAGGCCGCCAAGCCGGCCGCCAAGAAGGCCAAGGCCAAGGTGGTGAAGGCCGCCAAGAAGGCCAAGAAGGCGACCAAGAAGGCGGTCAACACCGCCGCGGTGAAGGTGGCCGAAGCGACGGCCTGAGCCGCGTCGCCTTCGACCGGGACACAAGCCGCGACGGGAACGTCGCGGCTTGTTCATTTCGGGGACCGCGGGGCGTCGGGGCGGGCGACGCGGGGCGTCGCCCCTACACGAAATCGACGACGATCCGTTCCGGAATGATCCCCGCCTCGGCCGCCCGGTCGAGCAGGAGCTGCACCGCCCGGCGCCCCCGCTCGCCGTAGTCCACCGTCCACTGGTTGACGTACATCCCCACGAACTCGTCGGTGCGGGCGTCGCCGATGCCGCGGTTGAAGCGCGCCGCGTGCGCGAGCGCCGGCTCGCGATGCGCCAGGGCGTACTCGATCGAGGCCCGCAGGTCGCGCGACACCTGGGCGATCACCTCGGTGCCCAGGTCGCGGCGCACCACGTTGCCGCCGAGCGGAAGCGGCAGCCCGGTTTCCGCGAGCCACCAGGCGCCGAGGTCCACCCAGAGGTGGAGCCCGTCGTCGGCGTACGTGAGCTGCCCCTCGTGGATCAGGAGTCCCAGGTCCACCTCGCCCCGGTGCATCGCGTCCTCGATCTGGTCGAACGGCATCACCACGGCCTCGAACTCCGGTTGCCACAGCCGGAGGGCGAGGTAGGCGGTGGTGAGCGTTCCGGGAATCGCGATCCGCTTGCCGCGAGCCTCGTCCCGAGCCGAAGCCCCGAGCGAAGCGAGGGGGAGGCGAGGAACCTCTTGCCCGTCGAGGGGTCCCTCGCTCCGCTCGGGACGAGTCCGGCCGACCAGCCGCGGCCCGTACCCGTCGCCCATGGACGAGCCGCTGGAGAGCAGCGCGTAGTCCTTGGCGATGTACGCGTAGGCGTGGATGGACACCGCGGAGATGTCGAGTTCCCGCCGGCGCGCGCGCTCGTTGAGCGTCTGGATGTCCTGCAGCTCGTGCACATAGCGCAGGTCGCCGGTGTCAATCTTCCCCTCGGCGAGCGCGTAGAACATGAAGGCGTCGTCGGAGTCGGGCGAGTGCGCCACGGTGAGGGTGCGCGTCACGGCGTGTCCCGGTACTGGCGCAGCATGTCGGCGTGGTGCACGTACTCGTCGTGTCCCTTGGCGAGCTCGGCGTCGAATCCGCGGCGGAACGCCTCCTTCGCTGCACGCATCGCGGTGGAGTCGCCCTGGAACTCGGCCACCACCCCGCGCAGGTACCATCCCATCAGGTTGCCCGGCGACTCCGTGAGGATGGTGTCGGCCAGTGCCAGCGTGGGCGGGAACTGCCCCACCAGCAGGTGCAGCGTCGCCATGTGGTAGCGGGCGTCAATGTCGCGGTCGCCGGGAAGGAGGTTGTCGTAGGCGCCGGCGGCCATCGGCCAGAAGGAGATCACCGTGGTGGAGTCGCCCGACTCGGCCGCGGCCATCACGCGGTCGTTGAGGCGGGCGAACTGCTCGCGCGGGGTCATGTTGGAGATATCCGGCGCGGGACCGGCGGGGAGTTGCCCGGTGGCATTGCCGGCATTCGGCATGCTGGGCGCCGTCGGCGCGTCGCGTCGCCCGGCGGCGTACACCACGCCGGTGATCGCGGCGACGCAGAGCACCG